>DATLIR010000177.1:0-10748 GCA_035539315.1 Casimicrobiaceae bacterium | reverse complement strand
CCATGACTCCCGCCTCCCGCCGCCCGCCGGGCGCTACCGACCTTCCGACCGACACGGACGGGAGCGGCCGCCCCTCGAAGACCCGCCTCAAGCGCGAGATGGAAGCGCTGCAGGAGCTGGGCGAGACGCTGGTCGCGCTGGATGCCGCACGCCTGGCGCGGCTCGATCTGCCCGAGCGCCTGGCCGACGCGATCGCGCTGGCGCGCGGCATCACCAAGCACGAGGCACGGCGCCGGCAGATGCAGTACGTCGGCCGGCTCATGCGCGACGTCGATCCTGCGCCGATCCGCGCCGCGCTCGATGCCTGGGAGACCGTGCCGCGTGAGGAAAAGGCCCGCTTCGCCGCGCTCGAGCACTGGCGCGATCGACTGCTCGACGACGCCGGGGCGATCGACGCATTCGTCGCCGAGCATCCCGCCGCCGACCGCATCGCCGTGAGCCGTGCGGCGGAGGCCGCGCGCGTCGAGCGAGCGAGCGGCGTGGCCGTGCACGCCTACCGCGAGCTGTTCCGCGTGCTGCGCCGCGCCGTGGCCATCGTCGCCGGACCGCCGCCATGACGACGGTCAGCGTCGGGCTCGTGTCCGTTTCCGACCGCGCCTCGCGCGGCATCTACGACGACCAGGGGCTTCCGGCGCTGGAAGCGTGGCTCGGCAGCGCGCTCGCGACCCCGTGGCGCGTGGAGAAGCGCCTGATTCCCGACGAGCAGCCGGTGATCGAGCGCACGCTCATCGAACTCGCCGACGTCGCCGGATGCGACCTCGTGCTCACCACCGGCGGCACCGGCCCGGCACCACGCGACGTGACGCCCGAGGCGACGATCGCCGTCGCGCACCGGGTGATGCCGGGCTTCGGCGAGCAGATGCGCCAGATCTCGCTACGCTTCGTGCCCACCGCGATCCTGTCGCGCCAGGTCGGGGTCGTCCGCGGCCGCACGCTGATCCTCAACCTGCCCGGCCAGCCGAAGTCGATCCGCGAGACGCTCGAAGGCGTGCGCGACGCCGAGGGCCGCGTCACCGTCCCCGGCATCTTCGCCGCAGTGCCCTACTGCCTCGACCTGATCGGCGGGCCCTACCTCGAGACGCACGAAGCGGTGTGCAAGGCGTTTCGGCCGAAATCGGCGATGCGGCCGCCGCAGGGAAGCTGATCGTCGCGTCGACCCCCGTCCAGAGGTCCGGGCGCCCGCGTCCGCTCGCCGGCGTCGCGTTCGTCGTCGCCTCCGCGACCGCGTTCGGCGCGATGGCGATCTTCGCGCGCTACGCGTACCGCGACGGCGTCGACACCACGACGCTGCTCGCACTGCGCTTTGCGATCGCCGCCGCGTTGCTCGTCGTCGCCTGCGGTGTCGCCCGGGTGCGCTGGCCGCGCGGTCGCGACCTCGCGACGCTGGTCGGTCTCGGGGCGATCGGTTACGCAGGGCAGGCGGCGAGCTTCTTCACTGCGCTGACGCTCGCGCCGGCCGGGCTGGTCGCGCTCCTGCTCTACCTCAATCCCGCGATCGTCGCGGTACTCGCTGCGTGGCGCGGCCACGAGACGCTCGCGCCGCGCACGCTTGCCGCGCTCGCCATCGCGCTCGCCGGAATGGCACTGACCGTGGGCCCCGCCCTCTCGGGCGCGACCGCGGGCGTGCATCCGGCGGGCGTCGCGCTCGGCGTGCTGTCGGCGGTGATCTATGCCGTCTACATCGTCGTGTCGACCGGCGTGGCATCGCGCGTCGATCCGCTCGCGATGTCGACGGTCGTGATCGCCAGCGCCGCGGTGCTGTTTGCGGCGCTCGCGCTGGCGCGCGGTCCGGTGTTGCCGGCGAGCGCCATCGGCTGGGTCGCCGTGGCGGCGATCGCGGTAGTGTCGACCGTCGCCGCGATCACCTGGTTCTTCGCCGGCCTGAAGCGTATCGGACCGACGCGCGCTTCCACGCTGTCGACGGTCGAGCCGGCCGTCACCGTCGCGCTCGCCGCCCTCGTGCTCGACGAGCGCATCGCCGTAGTGCAGCTCTTCGGGGGTGCGCTGATCCTGGCGGCGGTGGTGCTGCTCGCGCGTTCGGCGAGCGGCAAGGGGACGGTCGACGGCCGGTAGTCGACCTGCCTTGCGGCGGGACAGCACCAGACCAGGAAACGCCGACGCCACCCGAAGGTGGCGCCGGACGCACAGAGGAACGGGTGGCTACTTCACGTCGAGGGTCTTCATCGCCTTCGCGAGCGTGTCGACCGCTTCCTGGTGCTTGCCCGCCTTGTGGAAGGCCTCGCCGTCGGCGCGCTGCTTCTTGACCTCGGCCATCTTCTCGGCGCTGAGCGCGGGGTTCTTGGCCAGCGCGGCGTCGATCTTGGCCATGTCTGCCGGGCAATGGAACGCGACCGCGGTGCCCGCGGCCGCGAAGGCGACCGCTCCGACCAGCATGCGTAGTTTCATGGTGCTTCCTCCTGTCGACGGTTGAACGGGTGCTCCTCCCGGGCCGGGCCCGGAACGGAGCGCAGGATACGCCAACGCCGGCGTCGCACAAGGGTTCCGCGCGACCGCCCGGGCCGGCGGGGGTTAAGATGCGGCCCGCCCCACGCCGGAGCGCGAGCGCTGGAGTTGGACTTGCAGCAGATGCTGAAGGCGGGGATCGGGACGCTAGTCGCGATCCTGCTGTTCTGCGCGCCGTTCATCATGTTCCCGCAGGACCTGACGCAGAGGAAGCACGCGGTCCTGCGCGACTTTGCGCTGGCGGTGCGCACGCTGTCGCGCGGCGCGAAGCTCGCGGGGTGCTGCGTCGCCTGCTATACCAAGAACATGAACAGGGAGATCGACATGATCACGCACAGCTGCGGCGCCCGGCATGCTGGCAAGCTCGAGCGACGCCATGTGCGCCTCGTGCAACCGACCGGCGGGTCGGTCGAGCCCGACGTGCTGTGGCCGTTGCCGGCTCAAGTCGCGACGACGAGCGCATGAACGGCGCGTTCGGCATCGAGCCGCGGGTCGACGTGGTGGTCGGCGGCGTGCAGAAAGGAGGCACCACTGCGCTCGACCAGGCGTTGCGCAGTCATCCGGGTATGCGCATGCCTGCCGTCAAGGAGCCGCACTGGTTCGACGAGGACGCCCATTTCGAGCGCGGCGCGCCCGACTACGCGGCTTACCACGCACTCTGGGGCGAGGGCCTGAGCGCGGGACTGTGCTGCGACTGCACGCCCTCGTACCTGTGGTGGCCCGCGGCGCCGGCGCGCCTGCGCGACTACAACCCGGCCTTGCGCTGGGTGGTGCTCCTGCGCGATCCCGCCGCGCGCGCGTACTCGCACTGGAACATGCAACGCTCGCGGGGCAACGAGACGCTCGACTTCGGCGCGGCGCTCGACGCCGAGGCGTCCCGCCTCGCGACCGCGTCACCGCGCGACCGGCGCCGCTATTCCTACCAGTCGCGCGGCTACTACGCCGGGCAGCTCGCGCGTCTCCACGCGCTGTTCCCGCGCGAGCAGGTGCTGGTGCTGCGCAGCGACCAGCTGCGCGACGACTTCCCGGCCACGGTCGGCGCGGTGCTCGACTTCCTCGGCCTCGAGCCGCTGGCGAGCCTCGAGGCACTGACCGCGCACGAAGGGAATTACGACGAGCCTCTCGCGCCGGCGGATCGGGCACGCCTGGTCGCGCTCTACGACGCGGACATCCGTGCGCTCGAGGCGATGCTCGGCTGGGACCTCGCGGCCTGGCGCCGCTAGCGCATCAGGCCGCCGGCGCCGCGACGGCCCGCGCAGCCGGGTCCTGCCGGTAGAACGCCACGAACTGCCGGTAGACGTCGGGATAGGCGTGAAGGAGCGTCGCCGGCGCGGCGAAGAACACCTCGGAGAGCACCGCGAAGAACTCGGCCGGGCTCTCGGCCGCGTAGGCATCGATCGCGGTCGCCTCGTCGCCGTCGACGCGCCCGACGAAATCGTCGTAGGCCGCTGCAAGCGCCGCCTTCCAGCGCCGCGCATCGAGAGGCGGATCGAGCGGCGGACAGCCATTCGCGTCGCCGTCTCGCATGTCGAGCTTGTGTGCGAACTCGTGGATCACGAGGTTCATGCCGGCGGCCTCGAAATCGGCGGATGCCTCGACATCCGGCCACGACAGGACGACCGGGCCGCCGGGCATCGCCTCGCCGGCGAGCGCGCCGTCGTTCTCGTGCACCACGCCCGCCTCGTCCTCCCAGGTCCAGCCGGGGACGAACTCGTCGGGGTAGACGACCACATTGTGGAAGTCGCCGTACCAGTCGAGCCCGAGCTCGAGCACCAGCACGCACGCCTGCAGCGCGATCACGACGCGTTGGCGCGGCGTCACGTCGTGGCCGCCGGCTCCCACGATCGACTTCTGCGCGAGGAACAGCACGACGAGGTCGCGCAGGCGCGCGCGTTCCGCGTCGTCGAAGTCCAGCACGAACGGCAGCGAGCCGATCGCATCGCGCCACAGCGCGTCGGGAATCGCGGCCGTGGCGAGCACGCGGGCGCGACGCCATCGCTTCAGCGTCTCGAACATCGGCTACTTGAGCTCGTCCGCCCCGTCGTCGCGGCCGTCCGCGTCGTCCACGTCGATGACGCCGGCGCCCTCGCCGGTCAGCAGCCGGTCGGCCTCGGCCTCGGGCAGCGCCTCGACGTCGCGCAGTTTGCGCGCGATCGTCGTGCTCTTGCGGCCCGCATCCTCGAGCGTCTTGCCGACCGCGTCGAGCTTCTCACGCGTCTTCGCGAGGATCTCCCCGAAGCGTCCGAACTCCGTCTTCACCGCACCGAGCACGCGCCACACCTCGGTCGAGCGCTTCTCGATCGCGAGCGTGCGAAAGCCGAGCTGCAGGCTGTTCAGCATCGCGGACAACGTCGTCGGTCCGGCCAGCGTGACGCGATAGTCGCGCTGGAGCGCGTCGGCTAGGCCGGGGCGCGACACCGCCTCGGCGAACAGACCCTCGGCCGGCACGAACAGGATCGCGAAGTCGGTCGTGTGCGGGGATTCGATGTACTTGTCGCGGATCGCCTTGGCCTGCAGCTTGAAGAAGGCGTCGAGGGCGCGGCGGCTCGCGTCGACCGCGACGGCGTCGGCGCGCTCGACCGCCTCCTGCAGGCGCTGCCAGTCCTCGAGCGGGAACTTGGCGTCGATCGGCAACCAGCACGGCGCCCCGTCGTCGCCGCGGCCGGGGAAACGCACCGCGTACTCGACGCGCTCCTTGCTCCCCGGCCGGGTCGCGACGTTCTGCGCGTATTGCGCCGGCGTCAGGAGGTCGGCCAGCAGCGCGCCGAGCTGGACCTCGCCCCAGGTCCCGCGCGACTTGACGTTGGTCAGCACGCGCTTCAGGTCGCCCACGCCGGTGGCGAGCGTCTGCATCTCGCCCAGTCCGCGGTGGACCTGCTCGAGCCGGTCGGATACCTGCTTGAACGACGCGCCGAGCCGCGCCTCGAGCGTCGCCTGGAGCTTCTCGTCTACCGTCGCGCGCATCTGCTCGAGCTTGTCGGCATTCTCGCTGCGCAGCGTGTCGAGGCGCTTCTCGACGTTGAGCCGGATCGCCTCGAGCTTCGCGTCGTTGCGCTGCGCGAGCTCGGATACCTCGTTGCGCAGGCGCATCGCCGCCTGCGCCTGCTCCTCGCGAGCGATCGCGAAATCCTGCTTGAGCTCGGTGCGCGCCCCTTGCATGTCCTGCTTGAGGTCGCGCTCGAGGTCCTCGCCTTGCGCGCGGATCACCGCGAGGTCGCGCCCGAGGCCGTCGATCTTCGGCTCGATCGTGCCGCGTGCCTGGCCCAGCGCGGCAAGCCTTGCGAGAGCGACCGCCACCAGCATCACGGCCACCACGCCGACCAGCAGCACGGCGATGGCGAGCGCAACCAGGAGCGGCGATTCCGTCATGCCGACGATTCTATCAAGCGCGGCGGCTCGGGCGACGAGCCCGCGCGCGCCAACGCGCTACTGCTCGCTCAACGCGAGCAGCGCGAAGGTCGCGAGCCAGTGCGCGCCCATGTAGTCGCCGCTGTCGAGGCCCGCGAAACCCGCGGCGATGTGCCGGCGCGCCGCACGGGCGAGCGGCTTGGCACGCGCATCCGCCGGCGACAGCGCGTTCGCGATGCCGCGCATGCACCACGCGCGCGACAGGTTGAGCCCATCGAGGTGGACGATCTGCGGGTCGGTCCGGTCGCTGACGAGCGCGGGCATGAACAGCGCGGCCGGCTCGCCGCGTGCAAGGCCGGGCAGGAAGCGCTCGAGCCACGGTCCGTAGCGCTCGTGCGGCAGCACGCGCCGCATGAGGTCGGCCTCGACGAGCGCAGGCGACAGGAAGTCGGCGCCGGAGGGCTCCCACGCCGCCGGCGCGTCACGGTCGTCGACGTACCACGCCAGCGCGCGCTCGAGGAGGCGTGCGTCGAGCGCGCTCGCGCCGACGGCACGCGCATAGTCGAGCGCGAAAGCGAGGCCGAACGCCGTGTTCGCATGCATGCCGTAGCGGATCGGGTAGTGGGCGCGCGGCAGCCAGTCGCGAAAGCGTTGCGCGAACGCATCGGCGAGCGGAGCAAGCGCGCGCGACCAGCGCCGCGCGTCGCGGTCGTCGTCCTGGGCGAGCTCACGCGCGAGCTCGAGCAGCCAAGCCCAGCCGTACGGACGCTCGAACGATGCGGTCGACGGCCGCGCGAGGTACGCGCACTCGGTGGCGATCGCGGCCGGCTCGAGGTGCAGGTCGAACACCTGGGTGATCCCGGCGCGCTCCGGCAGGTCGGGCACCAGCCGGCGCACGCGCGCGAGCGACCAGTGCATGTGGACGCACGAGTGCCAGTCGTAGCTGCCGAAGAAGGCGGGATGGAGCTCGCGCGAGGGCCGCAGGTCGTCCGGACGCACCAGCACGTGGTCGGGCTTGTTCGGATAGTCGGTGCCCACGTTCGCCAGCGCCACGCGGGCGAGGCGCGAGGCCAGCTCGGTCGTGAGGAGAGGTGCTTGCACGGGCGCGGCCGACGACGGACGATGGCGGATTGTCGCCGATTCCCGCGCCCGGCGCGGTGCTGCATCCGCGCAGGCACCACGCCCGTATCGCCCGCCATGACGCCCCCCGACACGATCCTGCGCGACGTGCTCGTCACCGGCGGCACCGGCTATGTCGGGCGACCGCTGACCGAGGCGCTCGTGGCGCGCGGCCATCGCGTGCGCGTGCTGTGCCGCGCGGCGTCGCGCGATCGCGTAGCCGCTGGCGCGCAGCCGATCGAAGGCGACGCATTGTCGCCGACCTCGGTCGCGGCGGCCGCCACCGATGCCGGCACGCTGGTGCACCTCGTCGGAACGCCGCACCCTTCGCCCGCGAAGGCGGCGGAGTTCGAGCGCGTCGACCTGGCGTCGGTTCGGGCGAGTGTGGCCGCCGCGCGTGCCGCCGGCGTCGCGCACCTCGTCTACATGAGCGTGGCGCAGCCGGCGCCGGTGATGCGCGCCTACGTCGACGCGCGCCGGCGCGGCGAGGAGGCGATCGCGCAGGGCGGGCTCACCGCGACGATCGTGCGGCCGTGGTACGTGCTGGGGCCGGGCCATCGCTGGCCGACCGTGCTGCTGCCGATCGTGAAGCTCGTCGAGTGGCTGCCGGCGACACGCGAGGCCGCGCGGCGGCTCGGCTTCGTCACGTTGGCGCAGATGGTCGCCGCGCTGGTGCGGGCGGTCGAGCATCCGCCGGGACCGGCGGAACGGCGTGTGGTCGAGGTTCCGGCGATCCGCGGCGAGGAAGCTACCCCGCCGCCACCGCGCTGACCGCCTCGCGGCTCGCGCGCTTGCGCTCGTGCTCCTTCAGGTGCCGCTTGCGCAGGCGGATCGACTTCGGCGTCACCTCGGCAAGCTCGTCGTCGGCGATGAATTCGACCGCGTACTCGAGCGTCAGCTTGATCGGCGGCGTCAGCAGGATCGCGTCGTCCTTGCCCGACGCGCGGACGTTGGTGAGCTGCTTGCCCTTGATCGGGTTGACGACGAGGTCGTTGTCGCGCGAGTGGATGCCGATGATCATGCCCTCGTACAACGGCTCGCCCGGCGACACGAACATGCGGCCGCGCTCCTGCAGCTTCCACAGTGCGTACGCCACCGCAGCGCCGTCGTCCTGCGAGACCAGCACGCCGTTGCGTCGCTCGGGGATGTCGCCCTTGACCTGCGCGTAGCCGTCGAACACGTGGCTCATGAGGCCGGTGCCGCGGGTCAGGTTCATGAACTCGCCCTGGAAGCCGATCAGCCCGCGCGCCGGGATCCGGTAGTCGAGTCGCGTGCGCCCGAGGCTGTCGGACTCCATGTGCAGGAGCTCGCCGCGCCGGCTGCCGAGCTCCTGCATCACCGCTCCCTGGTGCGCGTCCTCGACGTCGACGGTGAGCGCCTCGAACGGCTCCTCGACGACGCCGGCGATCTCGCGCGTCACCACGCGCGGCCGCGACACCGCGAGCTCGTAGCCCTCGCGACGCATGTTCTCGATCAGGATCGTCAGGTGCAGCTCGCCGCGGCCGAGCACCGCGAACACGTCGGTGTCCTCGGTGTCCTCGACGCGCAGCGCCATGTTGGTCAGGAGCTCCTTGTGCAGCCGGTCGCGCAGGTTGCGCGAGGTCACGTACTTGCCTTCCCGTCCGGCCAGCGGAGACGTATTGACCTGGAAGGTCATCGCCAGCGTCGGCTCGTCGACGGCGATCGGCGGCAACGCCTCGGGCGCCTCGACGTCGGCCAGCGTCGTGCCGATCGTGAGGTCGTCGACGCCGGTGACCATCACGATGTCGCCGGCCTGCGCCTCGTCGACCGGAACGCGCTCGAGACCGGCGAACGTGAACACCTGCCCGATGCGCGCCTTCACGGGCACGGCGCCCTCGGCAAGCGGGCCGTGCAGCACGGCGACTTCGGCGCCCGCGCGCATGGTGCCGCGGCGAATGCGGCCGATGCCCAGGCGCCCGATGTAGCTCGAGTAGTCGAGTGCGGACACCTGGAACTGCAACGGCGCCGCGGGATCGCCGCCCGGCGCGGGAACATGGCCGAGGATCGTGTCGAACAGCGGCTTCATATCGCCGCCTTCGGCGGGCGGTTGGCCGGTCTTCGCGACCTCGACGTCGAGCGTGGCCCAGCCGCCGAGCGCCGACGCGTAGACGACCGGGAAATCGAGCTGCGCATCGGTGGCGCCGAGCCGGTCGAACAGGTCGAAGGTCTGGTTCACCACCCATTCCGGCCGCGCGCCCGGCCGGTCGACCTTGTTGACGACGACGATCGGCGCAAGGCCCTGCTTCAGCGCCTTCAGCGTCACGAAGCGGGTCTGGGGCATCGGTCCCTCGACCGCGTCGACCAGCAGCAGCACGCCGTCGACCATCCCGAGCACCCGCTCGACCTCCCCGCCAAAGTCCGCGTGCCCCGGCGTGTCGACGATGTTGATCCGCGTGTCGCCGAGCCGGATCGCGCAGTTCTTCGCGAGGATCGTGATCCCGCGCTCCCGCTCGAGGTCGTTGCTGTCCATCATCCGCTCGTCCACGTGCTCGTGGCGCGCGAAGGTCCCGGCCTGGACGAGCAGCTTGTCGACCAGCGTGGTCTTACCGTGGTCGACGTGGGCAATGATGGCGATGTTGCGCAGCGACAACGGCATGGCGAGCGGGCTTTCGACGGGACGGAGGCAAAAAAGCTTTCGATTATAACGGTTTAGGCGTGGCGGCGCCAGCCGCCGGGCAGCGGCACCGCACAGGCGCCCCGTCGCCTGTACGTGGAACGGAAAATGCTGTACTCTGTCGAAGTCTTTGTTTCCGGTCGCATTTTCCCACTGTTGATTCCGCAGCCTGGACCGGAACTCGCTTGTTGCGAGTGGGCCGCGTTCCAGGAGATTGTCGAATGAGCAGTACCCCGAGCTTCGCGGAGCTCGGCCTGCGGCCGGAGTTGCTCCGGGCCGTGGCCGATTCCGGCTACACCCAACCCACCCCCATCCAGGCCCAGGCGATCCCCGTCATCCTCGACGGGCGCGACGTCATGGGCGGCGCCCAGACCGGCACCGGCAAGACCGCCGGCTTCGCGCTCCCGATCCTGCAGAAGCTCCTGCCGCAGGCGAACACCAGCCCCTCCCCCGCCCGCCACCCGGTCCGCGCGCTGATCCTCGCGCCGACGCGCGAGCTCGCGATCCAGGTCGAGGAAGCGGTCAAGACCTACGCCAAGTACACCGGCCTGCGCTCGACCTGCGTGTTCGGCGGAGTGGACATCAAACTGCAGCTGCCGATCGTGCGCGCCGGCGTCGAGATCCTGGTAGCGACGCCGGGCCGATTGCTCGACCACATCGAGCAGAAGAGCGTCCACCTCGGACAGGTCGAGATCTTCGTGCTCGACGAGTGCGACCGGATGCTCGACATGGGCTTCATCCCGGACATCAAGCGCATCATGGCCCTGCTGCCCGCGACGGCGAAGCGCCAGAACCTGCTGTTCTCGGCGACATTTTCCGCCGATATCAAGCGGCTCGCGGACCAGCTCCTGAACCAACCGCAACTGATCGAGGTCGCCCGGCGCAACACCGCGGCCGAGTCGGTCACACAGAGCGCGTACCGGTGCCCGCAGGACGGCAAGCGCGCGCTCCTCGAGCACATCGTGCGCTCGCGCGGCCTGAAGCAAGTCCTTTGCTTCGTGCGCACCAAGCACGGCGCGACGCGGCTCGCCCGGCAGCTGGAGAAAGACGGCCTGGTCACTTCCGCGATCCACGGCGACCGAACGCAGGCCGCGCGCCTCGAGGCGCTGGCCGCTTTCAAGGACGCGAAGCTCGAAATCCTGGTCGCAACCGACGTCGCCGCGCGCGGCCTCGACATCGACGA
>DATLIR010000176.1:0-6786 GCA_035539315.1 Casimicrobiaceae bacterium | reverse complement strand
AACATCGAGAAGGGCTTCCACTCGGTCATGTGGGGCTTCGTCGTGCTGGCGGCGTTCATCTGCGTCTACTACATGCTGATGGGGCTGATCTCGACGCTCGCGCTGTCGATCAACCTGCTCCTGCTGGTGGCGATCCTGTCGATGCTGCAGGCGACGTTGACGCTGCCCGGCATCGCGGCGATCGCGCTGACGCTCGGCATGGCGATCGACGCCAACGTGCTGATCAACGAGCGCATCCGCGAGGAGCTCCGCTGGGGCGCCACGCCGCACGCGGCGATCCAGGCCGGGTACGAGCGCGCCTGGGGCACGATCCTCGATTCCAACATCACGACGCTGATCGCCGGCATCGCGCTGTTCCTGTTCGGCTCCGGGCCGGTGCGCGGCTTCGCCGTGGTGCACTGCATCGGCATCCTGACCTCGATGTTCTCGGCGGTGTTCATATCGCGCGGCGTGGTCGCGCTCATCTACGGCGGACGCAAGAAGCTCGAGCGCATTTCGATCGGCCAGATCTGGCGGCCTGCGCCGTCCACCGCCACGCCGGCCAAGGGCTGACCCCCGCCAGCGCCCGACGAACGACCGGATCCCCTCCCACACCCGCGCATGGAATTCTGGGGGTCGCCGTAACCTGAAGGTTGGTCGACGCCGAGAATTCCCCGAACCCCGACCCGGTACACGACACGATGGAATTTTTCCGCTTCCGGCGCGACATCCCGTTCATGCGCCATGCGCTGGTGTTCAACGTGATCTCGCTGCTCACGTTCCTCGCCGCCGTGTTCTTCCTCGCCACGCGGGGCCTCAACTTCGGCGTCGACTTCCGCGGCGGCACCGTGATCGAGGTCGACTACGCGCACGCCGTCGACTTCAACCGCGTGCGCGCGGCGATCGACAAGCTCGAGGTCGGCGAATACTCGGCGCAGAGCTTCGGGACCGCGACCACCGCGCTGGTGCGGCTGCCGCTCAAGCCGGGCGTGTCGAGTGCACAGTTGTCGGAGCGCGTGATGTCCGCGCTCAAGGCCGACGATCCGACGGCCACGCAGGTGCGCGTCGAGTTCGTCGGCCCGCAGGTCGGCAAGGAGCTCTACGAGAACGGCGCGCTCGCGCTCCTGCTGGTCGCGATCGGCATCGTCGCCTACCTCGCGCTGCGCTTCGAATGGCGCTTCGCGCTCGCCGCGATCATCGCGAACCTGCACGACGTCATCATCATCATGGGGTTCTTCGCGTTCTTCCAGTGGGAGTTCTCGCTCCCGGTGCTGGCGGCGCTGCTCGCGGTACTCGGCTACTCGGTCAACGAGTCGGTGGTGGTGGCCGACCGGATCCGCGAGAACTTCCGCAAGATGCGCAAGGCGACCGTCACGCACGTGATCGACAACGCGATCACGACGACGATGTCGCGGACCATCATCACGCACGGCAGCACGCAGATCATGGTGACCTCGATGCTGATCTTCGGCGGCGAGACGCTGCACTACTTCGCGCTCGCGCTGACCATCGGCATCCTGTTCGGCATCTACTCGTCGGTGCTGGTGATGGCGCCGCTGGTGATGTGGATGGGCGTGTCGCGCGAGGACCTGGTCAAGCCCGAGAAGCGCACCGCCGCCGAGGGCGGCAAGATCCTGCCGTAGGCAGGGATCAGGGATCCCTGATCCCTGCCCCCCGTGCTGACGACCGCCCTCTACTCGCTGCTTGCGCTCGACCAGACGCTCGCGGCGCTGGCCGGCGAGTACGGCCCGTGGCTCTACGCGATCCTGTTCGTCGTGATCTTCGCGGAGACCGGGCTCGTCGTCTTCCCGTTCCTGCCCGGCGACTCGCTCCTGTTCATCTCGGGGACCGTCGTCGCGGCCGCTTCGCTCAACGTGCACGCGCTGGTCGGCGTGCTGTGGGCCGCGGCGGTGCTCGGCGACTCGGTCAATTACGCGATCGGCCGCTACGTCGGGCCCAAGGTGTTCCAGCGGCCGGACTCGCGCTGGCTGCGGCAGGACCACCTGCTCCGCACGCAGGCGTTCTACGACCGCTACGGCGGCATCACGATCATCATCGGGCGCTTCGTGCCGATCATCCGCACGTTCGCGCCGTTCCTCGCGGGCGTGGCGCAGATGTCGTACCGGCGCTTCCTCGCCTACAACGTCGTCGGCGGATTGCTGTGGATCGGCACGCTCGTCTACGCGGGCTACCTGTTCGGCAACATCCCGTGGGTCAAGGACAACCTGACCTTCATCGTGCTGGGGATCGTGGTCGTCTCGCTGATCCCCGCGGTGACGACGTTCATGAAGGAGCGCCGCGAGCGGGCGAAGCCCCCGGGCTGACGCCGAACCGCCCCGACGCGGTCAGACGCGGCGCGCGAGCGCCTCGGCGCGGCCGACGTAGCCGGCCGGCGTCAGCGCCTTGAGCCGCGCCTTCGCGTCGGGCGGAAGCGCGAGGTCGTCGACGAACGCGTGCAGCGCCTCGCGCGTCATGCCGCGCTGGCCGCGCGTGAGCGCCTTCAGCTGCTCGTAGGGCTCGGGCAGGCCGTAGCGGCGCATCACCGTCTGGATCGCTTCCCCGAGCACTTCCCAGTTCGCGTCGAGGTCGGCGTCGAGGCGCGCGTCGTCGACCTCGAGCTTCGCGAGACCGCGTCGCAGCGCGTTCCAGCCGACCAGCGCATGTCCGAGCGCGACACCCAGGTTGCGCAGCACCGTCGAGTCGGTCAGGTCGCGCTGCCAGCGCGACACCGGAAGCTTGTCGGACAAGTGCCGCGCGAGCGCGTTGGCGACGCCGAGGTTGCCTTCCGAGTTCTCGAAATCGATCGGGTTGACCTTGTGCGGCATCGTCGAGCTGCCCACCTCGCCCGCCTTCACGCGCTGGCGGAAGTAGCCGAGCGAGACATAGCCCCACAGGTCGCGGTCGAGGTCGATGGCGATCGTGTCGATGCGCGCGAGCGCATCGAAGTACTCGGCGATGCAGTCGTGCGGCTCGATCTGCGTCGTGTGCGCGTTGAACCCGAGCCCGACCGAGCCCACGACGCGCTGCGCGACGCGCTCCCAGTCCACGTCCGGGTAGGCGGCGACGTGCGCGTTGTAGCTGCCGGTCGCGCCGTTCATCTTGCCCAGCAACTCGACGCGCGCGAAACCCGCCATCGCGCGCTCGAAGCGCGCGACGACGTTGGCCAGCTCCTTGCCGAGCGTCGTCGGCGTCGCCGGCTGGCCGTGCGTGCGCGCGAGCATCGGGCGACCCGCATGGCGATGGGCGAGCGTTCGGAGGTCGTCGACGAGGCCGCGCAGCGCCGGCAGCAGCACGTCGCGACGGGCCTCGGCGAGGGCGAGACCGTGCGCGAGGTTGTTGATGTCCTCCGACGTGCAGGCGAAATGGACGAACTCGGCGACCCGCGCGACCGCCGGCACGCCGACGAAGCGCTCCTTCAGCCAGTACTCGACCGCCTTGACGTCGTGGTTGGTCGTACGCTCGATCGCCTTGACGCGCGCCGCGTCGGCGGTCGAGAACGAGGCGAGCGCGGCGTCGATCGCGGCGAGCGTCGCGGCGTCGAACGCCGGTACCTCGGCGATGGCGGGCTCCGCGGCGAGCGCCGCGAGCCAGGCGAGCTCGACGCGAACGCGCCCGCGGATCAGCGCGGCCTCGGAGAAATGCGCGCGAAGCGGGTCGGCCTGCGCCTGGTAGCGACCGTCGAGCGGCGAAAGGGCGACGAGCGCGTCGAGGTCGGTCATCTCAAGCGGTCGCGGGCGATCGACAGGCGAGTCTAGCACGCGCCCCTGAGCGCCCGGCGGGTGCTTCCTGGCCGCGGCGGATTGACCGGCGTCAATGGCGAGCCGCGCTCCCGCGTTATCCTCCTGTATTCTCGAACGCCTAGCCAAGGAGCCACCATGACATCGAATCGCCTCCGCGCGCTGGTCGTCGCGACCGCCGCGGTCCTCGTGATGAGCGGGTGCGGCGCCGGCGGCGGCTACCAGCGCGGCATCTTCACCGGCTACGTCGTCGACGCCCCCGAGGCCGAGATCGTGGCGAAGATCGGCAAGCCCGACCGCGTCGACGCGGCCGATGCGACCGCGCCCAAATGGGTCTACAAGAAGAAGACGTTCGATCCCGACAACATGAACAAGACCGACGAGGAGACGATCGTCGTGATGAAGAAGGACCCGGCGACCGGAGCGCTCAGGGGCGCCGCGGTGATGTTCCTCTAGCGCGCTGTCGTCCCGTCATGCGCAACGGCCCGACTTGCCGGGCCGCTTCCGTTTCGAGCCCCCGTACCACGTACGAAGGCCCGCGCTCGCGCGCGGGCCTTCGAAGATGCCGTGCTACCGAGCGAGGCTAGGTGCCGCGCGTGTCCATCGTGTCGCCCGTGAGGTTCGGGTACCGGACGTGCTCGACCAGCTCCTGGGTCTCGCGGTCCGGCGTCGGAGTGAGCAGGCTCACCACGATGATCACGAGGAACCCCAGCGGCACGCCCCACAATCCGGCCGAGATCGGCTGGATGCCGAACCAGATGTGGTCGTTGATCGGGGTGGTCACGTTGAACACGCTTCGCAACCAGGGCTGCGTGGTGGCCATGTAGTAGAACGTGATGCCGAGGCCCGCGGCCATGCCGAGCGTCGCGCCCCACTTGTTGGCGCGCTTCCAGAAGATGCCGAGCGTGAGGGCCGGGAAGAACGCCGCCGCCGCGAGCGAGAACGCCGCCGACACCAGGAACAGGATGTCTGCGGGCTTCTGCGCCGCCACGAACGCCGCGCATACCGCGACCACCAGCAGCAGCAGCTTCGAGATCATCACGCGCCGCGCCGTCGGAGCGTTCGGGTCGAGCATCTTGTAGTAGAAGTCGTGCGAGAGCGCGTTGGCGATGGTCAGCAGCAACCCGTCCGCCGTCGACAGCGCCGCCGCGAGGCCGCCCGCCGCCACCAGGCCCGAGATCACGTATGGCAGGCCCGCGATCTCCGGTGTCGCCAGCACGACGATGTCGCCGCCGATCGCGATCTCGGCCAGCTGCACGATCCCGTCGCGGTTGACGTCGACGATCGACAGCAGCGATGGATCGACCCTCGACCACGAGGCCACCCACTGCGGCAGCTTCGAGAACTCGGATCCCACCAAGAGCGTGTAGACGTCGAACTTGACCAGCACCGCGAGCGCGGGCGCCGTGAAGTAGAGCAGGAAGATGAAGAACAGCGACCAGAACACCGAGGCGCGCGCCTCACGGACCGACGGCGTCGTGTAGTAGCGCATCAGGATGTGCGGAAGCGCCGCCGTCCCGACCATCAGGCAGAAGATCAGCGCGAGGAAGTTGCGTCGCGAGATGTCGCGGGCGGCGTCGTCCTTGCCCGGGAACGCTTCCGCGTGGCGCAGCGGAGGAGCGGCCCGCGCCGCCAGGCCCGAGTCCTTGGTCCACGTGGCCTTCGCCGTAGCCGCGTCCTTCGGGTAGGCGGCGAGCGCCTTCTCGGCGGCGCTGAGCGCGTCGGCATTGTTGTCCGCCTTCGCCTTCTCGACCGCGTCGCTCAGCGTCTTCCGCTCGGTGTCGAAGCTGCCCGGCAGCCCCTTGAGCCCCGCGGCCGCGGCGTCCGCGCGCGCCTTGAAGATCGCGCGGACTTCCTTCTCCTTGGGATCGTCGATCAGCTGCGTCTCGCGGGCAGTCACCTTCTCGAGCACCTTGCCGTACACGAACTGCGGCAGCGGGATGCCGGTGTGCTTCACCGACAGCCAGACCACCGGGATCATGTAAGCGATGATCAGGATGATGTACTGCGCCACCTGCGTCCACGTCACCGCGCGCATGCCGCCCAGGAACGAGCAGACCAGGATGCCGCCGATGCCGAGGAAGATCCCGTAGATGAACTCGACCCCGGTGAGCCGCGTCGTGATCAGGCCGACGCCGTAGATCTGCGCCACCACGTAGGTGAACGAGCACAGGATCGCGGCGAGGATGCCCACGGCGCGCGGGATGTTGCCGCCGTAGCGCGCCCCGAGGAAGTCGGGGATCGTGAACTGGCCGAACTTGCGCAGGTACGGCGCGAGGAACAGCGCCACCAGCACGTATCCGCCGGTCCAGCCCATGATGAACGCCAGGCCGTTGTAGCCGGTCAGGTAAAGCGTGCCTGCCATGCCGATGAACGACGCGGCGCTCATCCAGTCCGCGCCGGTCGCCATGCCGTTGAACAGCGCCGGAACGCGGCGTCCCGCCACGTAGTACTCGGCGGCGTCCGACGTCCGGCTCATGACGCCGATGCCGGCATAGAGCCCGACCGTCGCGAACAGGAAGATGTAGCCGATCCACTGGCGGGACAGCCCCATCTGCTCGGCGATCGCGAGACCGATGATGAACACGATGAAGCCGCCGGTGTACCAGGTGTACACCTTCTTCAGGGTCGCGTTGAACGACCTCTGCGATCCTGCCGTGAAGACGTTGGTAGGTTCCGATGGGCCGGCCATTACTCATCCTCCCCTTCGTGGACGTCGTAGACGCGGTCCAGGTTGTTCATGTAGCGGGCGTAGTACCAGATGAGGATCACGTAGATGATCAGCGATCCCTGCGCACCCATGTAGAACGCGAACGGCCATCCGAAGAAGTTGAAGTTCAGCTCGCGCGCGTACCAACCGATGACGAACGTGACGACGAACCAGATGAAAAGCAGGATCGCGGTAATACGGAGATTCTTGCTCCAGTATTCCACGTGCTTCTGGGTCAACTGCATGGCAGGCTCCTCCTGACAAACTGCGGTGAATGCCGCGTTGCTTCCCCCTGGCTGGAGGCCGGCGCATGGGCGCTCTTCCAGGCGCCTCGCCGCCGGCGACGACCGGATTGCCCGG
>DATLIR010000175.1:0-6131 GCA_035539315.1 Casimicrobiaceae bacterium | reverse complement strand
CTCGAGCGCCTTGATCAGGTTGTTCTCGAGCAGCAGCGCCTCGCCTTCGGAGCGCGCGACGGTGGTCTCGACGCGCGCCACCTGCCCCACCATCGCGGCGATGCGCGGCTCGTGGCCGGTCTTCTGGAAATAGCTCGCGACCCGCTTCTTCAGGTCGCGCGCCTTGCCCACGTAGAGCGCGTCGCCGACCGCGTCGAACATCCGGTAGACGCCGGGCTGGTGCGGCAGCGAGCGGATGAGCTCGCTCGCGTCGAATGCGGCGGCACCGCGTTCGACGCTGACCGTCCTCGAGTTGAGCCGGGACACCTTGGTCATCGCGGTCTCATGCCGGCGGCGCCGGCCGCCCGAGGTACGCCGCCACGTCGCGGAACACGGCGCGGAACATCGCCCGCGTCAGCCGGCCCGTGTTGGTGTTGTAGCGGCTGCAATGGTAGCTGTCGAACAGCGCGAGCGCCCCCGGCGCGACCGCGTGGCGGGCGCCGTGCGCGAACGGGTGCGTCCGCAGCGCGGCCCCGGCGATGCGGAGGACCGCCTCGTGCGCGATGCGGCCGAGCGCGAGGATCGCGCCGCCCGCAGGCAGGGCCGCGAGGTCCACCGCCAGGTAGCGGCTGCAGGTCGCTACCTCGACGGGCAGCGGCTTGTTGCCCGGCGGCAGGCACTTGACCGCGTTGGAGATGCGGCAGCCGGCGAGCGCGAGACCGTCCTCGCGCGAGGTCGCGACCGGCGCCGACGCGAAGCCGAAGTCGTGCAGCGTTTCGTAGAGCAGGAGGCCGGCGTAGTCGCCGGTGAACGCGCGCCCGGTGGCGTTCGCGCCGTGCATGCCCGGCGCCAGGCCGACGATCAGCAGCGGCGCGCCGATCGCGCCGAACGGCGGCACCGGCAGGCACCAGTACGCCGGGTTCTCGCGCTTCACCGCGTCGAGGAACGACGCGAGGCGCGGGCAGCGCCGGCACGAGCGGTCGTAATCGGGGGCCGCCTCGGGCAGAATGACGGCGGTTCTCGCGGCGCACATCCGCGCATTTTAGGCCACGTCCCAGGAGCGTCGTGCTTCCGCAGGAATCGCATCTCGAGACCTTCGCTCGCCTGCCGGCGACGCGCAGCCGCAAGCCCCCGCTGCTGTTCGTCCACGGCGGCTACATCGACGGCTGGTGCTGGGTGCCGCATTTCCTGCCGTGGTTCGCGTCGCGCGGCTGGCCGGCGCATGCGCTGTCGCTGCGCGGGCACGGGGGCAGCGGTGGCGGCGGGATGCTCTTCGCCGCGGGCCTCGACGACTACGCGGCCGACGTCGAGCACGTTGCCGGCACGCTCGCCGAGCCGCCGATCCTCATCGGGCACTCGATGGGTGCCGCGATCGTCGAGCGCATGCTCGCGATGCACCCGCTGCGCGCCGCGGTGCTGCTCGCGCCGGTCCCGCCGACCGGGCTCGTGCCGGTCGCGACGCGCCTCGCAATGGAGCGTCCCGATTACCTCGCGCACATGATCAGCTTCGACCTGACGCGCCTGTCGGTGGACGTGCTCGACGCGCTGCGGCCCTTTTACTTCAGCGACGACGTCGAGCCGGCGATCATGGCGGAATCGGCGCGCCACCTGGCGGCCGAGTCGTCGCGCGCGATCCTCGACCTGTCGCTGCGCCTGCACTGGCTGAAGCCCGAGCGCAGGGGCGCGCACCTGTTGGTGCTCGGCGCCCAGGCCGACCGCATCTCGACGCCCGATGACGTGCGGGCCACCGCGCGGCATCACGACGTCGAAGCGACGATCCTCCCGGGCCTCGCGCACATGATGATGCTCGAGCGCGGCTGGGAGCGCGTCGCGCAGGCGATCGCGCGCTGGCTGGAGTCGCTGCGCGAGTGAAGCGGCGATAGGCGATCGGCGATCGGCGATGCGCGGCGAACGTTTGCGCACTCCCTTGCCTCGACGTCGCGGTCGGGCGGCGGATTCGCCTATCGCCTATCGCCTATCGCCTATCGCCTATCGCCTATCGCCTATCGCCCATTGCCCCATCGCCCCATCGCCCCATCGCCTACCGCCTATTTTCCTATGCCGTCCTCTTGCGCAGGAACTCGACGAACTTCGCCGGCGGCAGCGGCTTGCTGACCCAGAAGCCCTGGAAGCAATGGCATCCGCGCGCGTCGAGGAACTCGAGTTGCTCGCGCGTGCCTACGCCCTCGGCGACGACCTTGAGCCCCAGGCCGCGCGCGAGTCCGATGATCGCCTCGGTGATGGCTGCGTCGCCCGGGTCGGTCTCGAGGTCGGCGATGAACGAGATGTCGATCTTGAGCGTGTCGATCGGGAAGTGCTTGAGGTGGGTCAGCGACGAGTAGCCGGTGCCGAAGTCGTCGATCGCCACCTTGAAGCCGTGGTCGCGCAGCTGGTGCAGCACGCGGCGGATCGCGTCGAGGTCGTGCAGCAGGCTCGTCTCGGTCACCTCGAGCTCGAGCCACGACGACTCGCAGCCGGCCTCGCGCACGATGTCGACGATGCGCTGCGCCAGGTCCTCGCGGTAGAACTGGCGCGCCGAGAGGTTGACCGAGACATTGAGCGGCAGCCCGTCGCGGCGCCACTCCGCGACCTGCGCGGCGGCGGTGCGCAGCACCCATTCGCCAAGCGAGTGGATGAGCCCGGCCTCCTCCGCCAGCGGCACGAACACCTGCGGCGGCACCTCGCCGTGCTCGGGATCGCTCCAGCGCAGAAGCGCCTCGGCGCCCACCACCGAACGGTCGGCGATGCTCACCACCGGCTGGTAGTGCAGCTCGAGCAGGCCGTCCTTGACGGCCGCGCGCAGCGCCGTCTCCAGCGTGTGCTGCTTGAGGCGCCGCTCCGCCAGGTTGGTGTCGAGGAACTGGTAGGTGTTGCGCCCCAGCTCCTTCGACCGGTACATCGCGACGTCGGCGTGCTTCAGGAGCTCGTCGGGATCGTCGGAGTCGTCCGGGTAGACCGAGATGCCGATCGACGAGGTCACGTAGATGTCGTGATCCTCGATGCGGAACGGCTGCGCGATTGCATCGAGCAGCTTCTGCGCGATGCGGCTGAGCACCTGGGGGTCGTCGAAGTCCTCGACGATGACCATGAACTCGTCGCCGCCCAGGCGCGCGAGCAGGTCGGTCTCGCGCAACGTGGCCGACAGCGCCTGCGTCACGAGCTTCAGTAGCTCGTCGCCGATCCGGTGGCCGAGCGTGTCGTTGACGTTCTTGAACCGGTCGAGGTCGATGAACAGCACGCCCACGCGCCGCGCGCCGCGACGTGCCTGCGCGATCGCCTGCGACAGGCGCTCGTGCAGCAGGAGCCGGTTGGGGAGCCCGGTCAGCGCGTCGCGCGTCGCCATGTGCTGGAGGCGCTCTTCCGCGCGGATCCGCGCCGACACGTCCTGCACGAACGACAGGATCGACACGATCTGGCCGTCCTCGCCGAGCAGCGCCGAGTGGTACCACTCGCACCAGATCGTCTCGCCGTCCCTGCGGCGGTTGCGCGTCAGCCCGGTCGCGCGCGGCTCGAGGCCGGTCAACAGCTTGCCGACGATGTCGACCATGCCGGCCGACTCGTCCTCGTGCAGCATCGGGTTGTCGGTGAGCGACAGGCCGAGCACCTCGGACGACTCGAATCCGAAGATGTTGCGCGCCTGCTCGGACCAGCGCACCAGGTGGAGGTCGCGGTCCCATTCCAGCACCGCGAGCGGCGTGTTGCCGATGTGGCTCGATAGCTCCCAGTTGACGCGCCGCAGCGCCTCCTCGTTGCGCTTCTCGTCGTGGATGTCGCCGTGCACTGCATAGATGCCGACCACGTTGCCGTCGCTGTCGCGGTTGGGCGCGTAGTGGATCGACTCCCAGCGCGGCTCCGCGGAGCCGTGCTGCGGCAGCAGCATCTCGGTCGCGATCGTTTCGCCGGCGATCACGCGCGCCATCAGCGGCTCGAGCATCGCGAAGCGCGACGCGCCGATCACGTCCTCGACCTTGCGGCCGTTCAGGTCCTTGCGCGACTCGCCGAGCCACGCCTCGTTGCGGCCGTTGACGAAGCGGTAGCGGAACTCGCGGTCGATGTAGGCGACGCGCGCCGGGACGTTGTCCATGATGAGCCGCAGCTCGGCCTCGGACGCGCGCAGCGCCTCCTGCGCCTGCTTGAGTCCGTGGATGTCGTTCATCAGCACGAACGCGCCGTGCACCTCGCCCGCCGGCCCGGTATCGGGCACGACACGGATCGTCATCCAGCGCTTCACGCCGTTGGCGCCCGTGATCAGCCGGTCGAACGCGGTCGACTCGCCTTCCAGAGCGCGCACGACCATCGCCTGCGCGCTCTCGTAGATGCCGTGGCCGACGACGTCGCGCAGCTTGAGGTCGCCGAGCGACTCGGGCGCGAGGCCGAAGTACTGGACGAAGGTCCGGTTGACGTAGTGGCAGCGCTCGTCGCGGTCGATGTAGGCGACCGGCGCCGGCACGCCGTCCATGATCGCGCGAAGCTGCGACTCGCGCGCGGCAAGCGTGTCCTGCGCGAGCTTGAGGTCGGTGATGTCGTGGCCGGCGACGTACTCGCCCTTAACGGTGCCGTCGAAATTGAGGTCGGGCACGCAGCGCGCGCGGATCCAGCGCGTGCGCCCCTGCGCGTCGATCACCTCGCGCTCGTAGGTGACCGCCTCGCCGGCCATCACGCGCTGGCGCCCGGGCGCCAGCGCCTCGGTGGCCTCGTTGCCGATCACCTCGGTGCTGCGCCGGCCGATCACGTCCTCGCGCTTGAGGCCGTAGAGCCGCAGGAACGCCTCGTTGACGAACACGTAGCGGCGCTCGGCGTCGAGGTAGACGACCGGCTCGGGGATGTTGTCGGTGAACAGGCGGAGCTGCTGCTCGCGCGTCGCGAGCGCCTGCTCCGTGGCCTTGAGGTCGTGGATGTCGTACTCGGTGCAGTAGAGCCCGCGCACCTTGCCCGCGCCGTCGAAGTCCGGCGCGATGCGACCGTGCATCCAGCGCCGGTCGCCGCCGGGGAGCGTGCCCATGCGCTCGTACTCGACGTTCTCGCCGTCCTGCGCGCGCTTCAGCACTGGCCGCAGGAACCCGGCCACCTCCGGCGGGAGGATCTCCGCGGGCGTGCGGCCGTAGATCTCCTCCTGCGGCCGCGCCGCGATGTTGGCGAACGCCTGGTTGACGAACGTGTAGCGCAGCGCTCGGTCGAGGTAGGCGATCGGTCCGGGGATGTTGTCGGCGAACAGGCGCAGCTGCGACTGCTGGCCCTTCAGCTCGTCGCGGACGCGGACGTCGTCCTCGATGTCGTTCAGGACGATGAACGCGCCGCCGGTCCGCCCCGAGACCTCGCGGTCCGGAAACAGCGTCACGCGCATCCAGCGCATCTCGCCGGTCGAGCGTCGCTCGCGACGCTCGTAGCTGACCGACGCGCCCGCGAAGGCGCGCTCGAGCGAAGCGCTCATCTCGTTCATCGACTCGGGCGCGAGCACGTCGCGCAACCCGTGGCCGAGGAGATCGTCGTTCGGCACGCCGATCCAGTCGGCGAACGGCTGGTTGGCGAAGCGGATCTTGAGCTGGCGGTCGACGTAGAGGATCGGCACGCCGACGCTGTCGGTGACCAGCCGGAGGCGGTGCTCGCGCTGGCCGGCCTCGAGCTCGAGCCGCTTCAGGTGGTCGACGTCGCTGTAGGTGACCAGGAAGCCGCGCACGCGCCCGGTCGCGCCGCGGTCGGGGTAGTAGTCGACGCGGATCCAGATCGGCGGCCGGCCGGCGGTGACGAGCTGCCGCTCGAAGCCGGTACGCTCGCCCTCCAGCGCCGCGTCGGTGTAGGCGTGGTAGAGCGTCCACACCTCGCGGCCGAGCACTTCGGCCATCTCCCGGCCGAGGATCTCTTCGGGGCGCCGGCCGAGCCAGTCGAGGAAGGCGCGGTTGGCGAAGCGGTAACGGTAGCTCCGGTCGACGTAGGCGAGCGGCAGCCTGCAGTCGCTGTCGCAGCGGAAGCTCAATGCGCTGGGGCTGCCGCTCGCCTACGTCGACCGGAGCTACCGCTACCGCTTCGCCAACCGCGCCTTCCTCGACTGGCTCGGCCGGCGCCCCGAGGAGATCCTCGGCCGGGAGATGGCCGAAGTGCTCGGCCGCGAGGTGTGGACGCTCTACCACGCCTACACCGACGCGGCGCTGGAG
>DATLIR010000174.1:0-32665 GCA_035539315.1 Casimicrobiaceae bacterium | reverse complement strand
GTCCCTTCCCTCGTTTCCCGGAGCTCCGCGATGACCCCCCCACCGTTCCGACCCGCGCGATTCGCGCTGCCGATCCTGCTGGCGGCGCTCGCCGCCGGCCCTGTCGTCGCCCAGTCCCCCGCCCCGGCCTCGGCCGTCATCACCTCGTCCGAGGCGGCGACGATCAAGAAGGTGCTGACCGAGAAGTTCCCCGGCGCCGAGATCCGCGGCATCACCAAGACCGGCTACCTCGGCGGCCTCTACGAGGTCCAGTTCGACGACCGCATCGTCTACACCGACGCGAAAGCCGCGCACGTGCTGGTCGGCTCGCTCTACGACGTGAACGCCCGCACCAACCTCACCGAGGCGCGGCTGCGCAAGCTCAACCGCGTCGCCTGGGAGTCGCTGCCGCTGGAGCTCGCGATCAAGAAAGTGAAGGGCAAGGGCGAGCGCAGGCTCGTCGTGTTCTCCGACGCCGACTGCCCGTTCTGCCACAAGCTCGAGGAGGAGATGAAGGGCCTCGACAACGTGACCGTCTACACGTTCCTGTTCCCGATCGACCAGCTCCATCCCGACGCGGCGCGCAAGTCGAAGCAGATCTGGTGTTCGGCGGACCGCACGCGCGCCTGGGACGACTTCTTCGAGTCGGGCAAGCTCCCCGACAACAAGGGCGAGTGCAACAACCCGGTCGCGGCGACGCAGGCGCTCGGCGCCAAGCTCAAGATCCAGGCGACGCCGACGATGATCCTCGCCGACGGCACGGTCGTGCCCGGCGCGGTTCCGCTCGCGCGGCTCGAGGCCGAGCTCAAGGAAGCGGAAGGCGAGCTGAAGCAGAAGGCGGCACCGCAGGCGGCGAAGAAGTAACGGCGCTCAGGAAAGCGCGACACCGGGAGACAGGCGGCATGGCGATCATCGACTTCCTGAAGAAGCAGTTCATCGACATCATCGAGTGGGTCGACGACTCGCGCGACACGCTGTCGTGGCGCTTCCCCGACGAGGACAAGGAGATCAAGAACGGTGCGCAGCTGATCGTGCGCGAGAGCCAGCTCGCGCAGTTCGTCTACCTCGGGCAGTTCGGCGACGCGTTCGGTCCGGGCAAGCACACGCTGACGACCGACAATATCCCGATCCTCACCAACCTCAGGAGCTGGAAGTACGCGCTCGAGAGCCCGTTCAAGGCGGACGTCTACTACGTCGTCACGCGCGTCTTCACCGGGAACAAGTGGGGCACCGCGAACCCCGTGATGATGCGCGACGCCGACTTCGGCGTCGTGCGCCTGCGCGCCTACGGCACCTATGATTTCCGCATCGTCGATGCGCCGCGCTTCCTGAAAGAAGTCGCCGGCACCGACGCGCATTTCCGGCTCGACGAGTTTGCCGACGTGATGCGCTCGCGCCTCGTCAGCGTGTTCTCCGAAGCGCTCGCCGGCGCGAAGATACCGGCGCTCGACGTCGCTTCGCGCTACCGCGAGCTCGGCGAGGCGCTGCTGCCGCTGATCAACCCGATCCTGCACGACAAGTACGGGCTCGAGATGACGTCGTTCGTCGTCGAGAACGTGTCGGTGCCGCCCGAGGTCGAGCAGGCGATCGACAAGCGCAGCTCGATGGCCGCGGTCGGCAACCTGAACGACTACGTCAAGTTCCAGATGGCGCAGGGTCTCGAGAAGGGGCAGGGGGGTCCGGGCGGCATGGCTGCCGAGATGGCGGTCGGCATGGCGATGGCACAGCAGATGATGAACCAGAGCGGCGGCCTGATGGCGCAGTCGACGCCCGGCGTGCGCGGCGCGGTGCCCGCGGCCGGCGAGGGTGCGGGGTTGCCCGAGCTGCTGACGCCCGCGCAGGTCGCGCAGGCGCTCGGCGTCGGGGAATCGGACGTGATGCAGAGCCTCGAGTCCGGCGACCTCAAGGGCCGCCGTATCGGCACGCAATGGCGCGTCACGCGCTCCGCCGTCGACGCGTTCCTTCGCGCATGAGCGCGCACACGTCACGTCGCGCGGTGCTCGCCGCGCTTGTCGGAGGGCTCGTCGTGCTTGCTCCCGCGGCACGCGCGCAGGATCCGCGCGCCACCGAGGCGCAGCAGGCGGCACGCGCATGGCTCCTCGTCGCCGACAAGCTCGACGCCGACGCGAGCTACCGCGCGGCGGGCCCGAAGTTCCGCAGCGTGCTCACCCCCGAGCGCTGGCGCGACGCGGTGCGCACGGTGCGCACGCCGCTCGGTGCGATGGTGCAGCGCTCGGGGATCAAGACCGAGTTCGCCACCAAGCTCAAGGACCAGCCCGACGGCGAGTACGTGCTGATCACTTTCCGCACGGCGTTCGAGAAGAAGCCGGTCAGCCGCGAGCTCGTGTCGGTCGAGCGCGTGCAGGGCCGCTGGCAGGTGGTCGGTTACGTGATCCAGTGACCGGCGAGGCACCGCGCGGGACGCCGACGCCAGCGTCACGCGAGACGGTTGCGCTCGCGAAGTTCGCCTGCCCCGCGTGCGGCGGCGAGGCGAACTGGCATCCGGGCAAGCAGAAGCTCGTCTGTCCGTTCTGCGGCACCGAATCGCCGGCACCGCCGGACGCGGCCTTCGCCGCGCAGGAGCACGATCTCGCGCATGCGCTCGCTTCTCCCGACGCCGCCGCGTCGGGCTGGGCGACACAGAAGCGCCAAGTGCGCTGCCAGAGCTGCCGCGCGATCTCGGTGCTCGACCCGGCGCGCCAGGCGCAGAACTGCGAGTTCTGCGGCTCCGCGCAGCTGGTCCCCTACGACGAGACCGCGCCGGCCTTCCGCCCGGAGAGCGTGCTGCCGTTCCGCGTGCCCGACGGCGACGCGCGCGATCGGCTGCGCCGCTGGTTCGGGCGCCTGTGGCTCGCGCCGGGCGCGCTCAAGCGGCGCGCGCTCACCGACACCGTGCGCGGCGTGTACCTGCCGTACTGGACCTTCGACGCCAGGGTCGAGGCCGACTGGACCGCCGAGGCCGGCTACTACTACTACACTACCGAGTCCTACGTCGAGAACGGCCAGTTGCGCACCCGCCAGGTGCGGCAGGTGCGCTGGGAACGCGCGGCGGGCCACGTGTCGCACTTCTTCGACGACGACCTCGTGTGCGCTTCGGTCGGCGTCCATCCGGGGCTGCTGCGCGGCATCGAGCCGTTCCCGACCGGCGAGCTCAAGCGCTACGACCCCGCTTATGTCGCCGGATGGGTGGTCGAGCGCTACCAGATCGACCTGGCGGCCGCCGCGCAACGCGCGCGCGATGCGATGCGCGCCGCGCTCGAGGCGCTGTGCGCGCAGCAGGTGCCCGGCGACACCCACCGCAACCTCGCGGTGCGGGCCGACTGGTCCGGGCAGACCTACAAGCACATCCTCGCGCCGGTGTGGTTGCTGTCGTACGATTACGGACGGCGCGCGTTCCAGTGCGCCATCAACGGCGTCACCGGCACGGTGGCCGGCGAGTACCCGAAGAGCGCCTGGAAGATCGCGCTGATCGTGCTCGCGGTGATCGTGCTGGTGATCGTGTTCGGCGCGCTGAGCGGCAAGTAGCGACGGGAGGGCCCGCGTGCGCTGCGTGATCGTGACCGGCGTCTCGCGCGGCCTCGGCGCCGCGCTCGCGCGCGCGCTGCTCGACCGCGGCGCGACCGTGCTGGGCGTGGGCCGCTCGAGCGCGCCTGCGCTCGGGGGCGAGCACTACCGATTCGCGGCATGCGATTTCGCGGACGTCGCCGGCCTCGACGCGGCGGTCGGGCCGGCGTTCGGCGCGCTGGCCGCGGTCGCGCCCGCCAGTTGCTGCCTCGTCAACAACGCAGCGACGACCGAGCCGATGGGACTCACGTCGATGCACGACAGCGTTGCGGTGGCGCGCGCGCTCGCCGTGAACCTCGCCGCACCCGCCGCGTTGTGCGGGCTCTTCCTGCGTACGTTCGCCTCGCCGGCGGTCGAGCGGCGCATCGTCAACGTATCGTCGGGCGCCGCGCGCAGCGCCATCGCCGGCGTGGGCCTGTACTGCGAGGCGAAGGCGGGCCTCGAGATGCTGACCCGCGTCATCGCCGGCGAGATGGAGGACGCGCGCTTCGCGGCGGTATCGCTGCGGCCCGGCGTCATCGACACCGACATGCAGACGGCGGTCCGCACGCGCAGCGAAGCCGAGGTGCCCGCGGTCGCGATGTTCCGCGGCTTCCACGCCGATCGCCGGCTGGTCGCCCCCGCCGTCGCGGCACGAAGGATCGCCGACAAGATCGTGCTGGCGCGCAAGCTCGCCAACGGCGCGACCTATGCGTGGCCGGACCTCGACCGGCCGGTGACCGAGTAGCCTCGCCCCGCCGGGGCGCTCAGCGCGCGAGCGCGTCGACCAGCTCCGAGGGTACGCGCACGCGCGCATCCGCGCCGGCGAGCTCCTCCTCGGACCCGTAGCCCCACAGCACGCCGACCGCGCGCGCCCCATTGAGGCGGGCGGCCCGGATGTCGTGGTGGCGATCACCGATCATGACCGAGCGCGACGGGTCCAGGCGCTCGCGCTCGGCGAGATGTGCGAGCAGCGCCGCCTTGTCGTCGTACCGGCCAGCGAGGTCGGCGCCGTACACGCCGGCAAGGAACTCGGTGAAGCCGAACAGCGTGACGATGCGCCGCGCGTAGATCTCCGGCTTGGACGTGCACAGGTACAACGGGCGGCCTCGCGCCGCGAGCGCCTCGAGGGCCTCGGGGATGCCGTCGTACACGACGTTCTCGCGCCAGCCGAGGTCGGCGAAACGCTCGCGGTAGAGCGCGATCGCCTGCTCGATCGCGGCGGGCTCGTCGGTGCCGAGCAGCGCCGCGAACGAGGTGCGCAGCGGCGGGCCGACGCAGCGGCGCAGCGTCGCCTTGTCCGGCGGCTCGGCACCGAGGTTTTCGAGCGCGTAGCGGATCGAGCGGGCGATGCCGAGGTAGTTGTCCGTCAGCGTGCCGTCGAGGTCGAAGAGCAGCGCGCCCGGCCTCGCGTCGGTCGCGGTCATCGGTCGGCGCGGATCGGCTTCAGGCGGTAGGCAATGACCGCTCCCGCCGGCCCCGCCTCCCACATCGCGCAATAGTCCTGCGCGGCGAGCACCGGGAAGATCCCGGAGCTGCCGTAGCTCGCCAGCAGCGTGACGGGCATCAGCACCGCGGCGCCCTCGTGGTAGTGCAGGTTGAAGTCGACCGGCTCGCGCGACTCGAAGCGCCAGTCGAGCCGATCGCCGGTGCGAAGCGTGAAGCACGCCTCGTGGATGCCGTAGGGCGCGATGGCGAAGCCGTCGAGCGCCTGCACGGCGTCCGGATCGGGCACGCCCGTCGCGCAAGCGCCGGCCGCGACCGCCAGCACCATGAGCGCCCGGCGGATCACGCCCGTCGCGCCTTGCGCGCGCGCTTGAGCGCGCGCCAGTCCTCGGCCAGCATCGCGTAGCGCACGTGATCGCGCCAGCGCCCGGCGATGCGTATGTAGCGGCGCGAATATCCCTCGCGCGTGAACCCCACTCGCACGACGAGCGCGTTGCTGCGCCGGTTCCCCGGCTGCACGTTGGCCTCGACGCGGTGCAGCCGGAGCTTGCCAAACGCGTGGTCGAGCGCAAGGCCGAACGCCTCGGTCATGTAGCCCTGGCCCGCGAACGGCGCGAACGCGTAGTAGCCGAGGTAGGCGCTGCGAAACCAGCCGCGCACGATGTTGCTGAAGTTGAACACGCCGATGAGCGCGCCGTCCTTCCTGTCCACGGCGACCAGCCCAACGTGCGTCGGCGCCCCGGCGGGGCTCGCGTAGCGTTTGAGGTAGGCGCGCACCTCGGCGGGGGACGAGGGCGCCTGCACCCAGGCGCCGTGCAGCCGCCGGCTCGCCTTCGCGGCCGCGACGAATCCCGCCGTGTCCGCCGCGGTCGGAACCCTGAGGACGACGCGCCGGCTCGGGCGGGTGGGCATAATCCCGATCTTACCGTTCCGTGCTTCCGCCTCCATGGCCCAATGGATCGAAGGCCGCGTCGCCGCGCGCCACGATTGGACCGACTCGCTGCACACGCTCGAAGTCGAGGCGCCCGAGCTCACGTTCGTCGCCGGCCAGTTCGCGCGACTGGCGCTGCCTGCTCCGCCGGGCGAGAAGGACCCGATGCTCGGGCGGCCCTACTCGTTCGTGAATCCGCCGCATGCGCCGCGCCACGAGTTCTATTTCAACGTGGTTCCCGGCGGGCCGTTGTCGCCCCGGCTCGCGGCGCTCGGTCCCGGCGAACCGGTGTGGCTCGGCGCCCGCGCCAACGGGTTCTTCAGCGTCCCCGAGGTGCCGCAGGCGGAAGTGCTGTGGTGCCTGTCGACGGGCACTGGCATCGGGCCGTTCCTGTCGATCCTGCGCACGGCCGAGGCATGGGAGAAGTTCGGCCGCATCGTGCTGGTGCATGCGACGCGGCACGCGAACGCGCTCAACTACGGCGACGTCATCGCCGGCGTCGCACGCGAGCATCCCGGCGCGTTCTCGTACGTGCCGGTCGTGAGCCGCGAAGCGCACGCGGGCGCGCTGCCGGGACGCATTCCCACGCTGATCGACGACGGTCGGCTCGAGGCGCGCGTAGGCGTGCCACTGACGGCGGACAACGCGCACGCGATGCTGTGCGGGAATCCTGCGATGGTGGACGACGTGCAGAAGGCGCTCGCGGGCCGCGGCATGCGGCGGCACCGGCGGAAGGAGCCGGGGCACATCACGCTCGAGACCTATTGGTAGGTATTCCGGACGCCGGGGGCGCGCCCGCGCGTGCTTGCAGACGGATTCCGCGGTCGCGCCGCCGCGCGCCCGACGCCGGAATACCTGTCCGCGATCGAACGTCGCTGCCGCGACGCTCGACCCGGACCGGAGCACGCTTGCTACGCTCGCGTGCGCGCAACGCCCATGACTCCCTCTCCCCGGATCGCGGGGAGAGGGCTGGGGTGGGGCCGCGGCGAGAACCGCACGCCGCGACGATCGCGTCCTAGCCCGCGACCGGCAAGCAGCGCGACAGCGAGCTTGCCTGTCCGTTCTCGATCCACTGCGCCTCGCCGGCGGGATCGGGTCCCTTGTGGCGCAGCGCGACGTTGCCGTCGGTATAGAGCGTGCCGCTGCGCACGTCCTGGCGCTTGAGCACGCGCCGGTCGCCGTTGACTGCGACCGTGGCCTCCCCGTTGGCGATGCGTATGTCGAGCTCCTTGCCGTTGGCGACGCACGCCCAGCGGCCGGGGGTTTCCGCTTGGGCGAAGAGGAGCGGCGAGGCGGCGAGAAGCGCCGCGCCCAGGGCGTAGCGCGCGTGAGCGTGCAATGACATGGCTGATCTCCGTGGCGGTGATTCCCCCAGTGGGATCGAGCGTAGCGCTGGACGGCGCCGTGTCGTGCGCGCTGCGACGAGCCGTTGCCGAAGCCTCGCGAGACGCAGGGAGCCGCGACAAGATGAGCCGCGGCTCCTGCGCGGGCCGCTTGCCCGCGGAAGCGTTTGCACGCGCGCCGACCGTTCGATGGACAGCGCCGCCGCAAATGCGCTAGCGTCACGCCGATCCTTCCCTTCCTGGTCCGACGGCCCGGAGCTCCCATGATCCCCAAGCTCGTCTGTGAATTCCTCGGCACCTTCTGGCTCGTGCTCGGCGGTTGCGGCAGCGCCGTGCTCGCCGCGGCGTTTCCGCAGCTCGGCATCGGCTTCGTCGGTGTTTCGCTCGCGTTCGGGCTCACGGTGCTCACCGGCGCGTACGCGCTGGGCCCGGTATCGGGCGGCCATTTCAACCCCGCCGTGTCGATCGGCTTGTGGGCGGGCGGCCGCTTTCCCGGACGCGACCTCCCGGCCTACATCGTCGCGCAGGTGATCGGCGCGGCGGTCGGCGCGGGCGTCCTGTATCTCATCGCGAGCGGCAAGGCGGGCTTCGATCTTGCCGGCGGCTTCGCGTCGAACGGCTATGGCGACCACTCGCCGGGCCAGTACTCGCTCACGGCGGCCCTCGTGACCGAGATCGTGATGACGTTCATGTTCCTGGTCGTGATCCTCGGCGCGACGCATCAGCGCGCCCCGGTCAGCTTCGCGGGAATCGCCATCGGTCTCGCGCTCACGCTCATCCACCTGATCAGCATCCCGGTCACCAATACGTCGGTGAACCCGGCGCGCAGCACCGGGCCGGCGCTCTTCGTCGGCGGATGGGCGCTTGCGCAGCTGTGGGTGTTCTGGCTCGCGCCGATCGCCGGGGCGCTCGGCGCCGGCTGGCTCTACCGGACCGTGCTGCAGGCCCGCGAGGAGCCCGACATCGCCGGACGTTGACGCGCGGCGCGCACCCTGCGACGCTTCGCTACCGGACGCGAAGTCCGCCGGGGAGGCTCGCTACCGAGCCGGCCGAGCGCGACGGCTAAGCGTTCGACGAGGAGTAACGGCAATGAATGTCTCGCGATTCGCATTACGGTTTGCCCTGGCCGCGCTGTGCGCGCTGCCGGCCACGCACGCGCTTGCGCAGGCGCAGGACGGCCGCTGGAACTGCCAGGTGGGCGGCGTCGACATGGAGCTCACGATCGCGGGCGAGCAGGCGATGCTCGCGTTCGGGAACGGCGAGCGCTTCACGCTGAAGCTCGACCCGACGCGCACGCGACCGTTCTACACCGATGGCAAGGTCGCGCTGCGCTTGAGCGGCGGCGGACCGGACTCCACGCGCTCGCCCGAATGGGTGCGCGGCGGCACGGCCACGACGATCGAGCGCTGCGTCCGGACGCCGTAGCGCGGCCGCGTATCAGTCAGCGAGGCTGCGCGTCACGATCTCGGTGACGTCCGGCGAGAGCGCCGGCGCGGCTGCGATGCGCTTGAGCTCGATCGACGCGCGACCGCGGCGCGGCTCGTCGAAGCGCTTCCACAGCTCGAAGGCGCCGGCGATGCGCGCGGCGAGCTGCGGATTCATCGGATCGAGCGAGAGCACCTGGTCGGCGACGAACGCGTAGCCCGATCCGTCGGCGGCGTGGAAGCGCGCGAAGTTGCGCAGCGCGAAGGCGCCGACCAGCGAGCGCACGCGGTTGGGATTGCGCACGTTGAAGCGCGGATGGCCAAGCAGGCTTCGCACGCGCGCGAGCGTGCCGGCGCGCCGGCTGGTCGCCTCGAGCGCGAACCACTTGTCGAGCACCAGCGGTTCGTCGCGCCAGCGCTCCTCGAAGCGCGCATACAGGTCGTCGCGCTCGCTCGACACGGTGTCGGCGAGCGCGCCGAGGGCGCCGACCGCCTCGGTCATGTTGTCGGCGGTCTCGTACTGGGCGACGGCGAACGCGCGGCCGGCGGCATCGCCGCGCTCGCCGAGGTAGCGCAGGCACACGTTCGCGAGCCGGCGCGTCGCCATCTGCGCCGGCGTGGGCTCGTAGTGTCCGGATCGGCGCTGTGCCGCGTAGGCGCGCTCGAACGCCGGGGACAGCGCGCGAGCGAGCTCGCGGATCACGAACGCGCGCGCGTGGTCGATGCCGTCGACGTCGATCACCGCGTCGAGCGAGGCGACGTAGGCGGGGTCGGGCGGCGTCAGGGCGAGCGCCGCCAGCGCGGGGTCGCGCGCCTGGTGGTCGAGCAACGCCGCGACGGTGTCGACCAGCGCTCGGGGCAAGGAGCCCGGCCGGCCGGCGCGATGCTCGGCGGCGATCGCGCGGATGGCAAGCGAGAACATGCGCTGCGACGCGTCCCAGCGGTTGACCGGGTCGCTGTCGTGCGCCGCGAGCAGCGCCAGCGCCTCGGTTCCATAGTCGAACTCGACGCGTACCGGCGCCGAGTAACCGCGCGCGAGCGACGGCACCGGCGCGTGCGGCACGTCGACGAAGCGGAACGTCTGCGCCGCCTCGGTGAGGTTCAGAACGCGCGTCGGCGCGGGCTCCGAGCGGTCGCCCTCGAGCGCGAGCTCCAGGTCCTCGCCATCGGGGCCGACCAGGCCGACGGCCAGCGGGATGTGGAACGGCAGCTTGTGGGGCTGTCCGGGCGTGGGGTCGCAACGCTGCTCCAGCGCGAGCGTGTAGCTTCGCGTCGTGGCGTCATAGCTGCCGCGCGCGCGCACTACCGGCGTCCCGGCCTGCGAGTACCAGCGCCGGAACTGCCCGAGGTCGACGCCCGACGAATCGGCCATCGCCTGCACGAAGTCGTCGCAGGTCACCGCCTGCCCGTCATGGCGCTCGAAGTAGAGGTCCATGCCGCGCCGGAAGCGGCCCGGGCCGAGCAGCGCGTGCTGCATCCGGATCACCTCGGCGCCCTTCTCGTACACGGTCGCCGTGTAGAAGTTGTTGATCTCCTCGTATTCGTCGGGCCGTACCGGGTGCGCCATCGGGCCGGCGTCCTCGGGCAACTGCATGCGCCGCAGGTTCTCGACCGCGCCGATGCGCTCGACCGCGCGCGAGCCCATGTCGCTGCTGAACTCCTGGTCGCGGAAGACGGTGAGCCCTTCCTTGAGCGAGAGCTGGAACCAGTCGCGGCAGGTCACGCGGTTGCCGGTCCAGTTGTGGAAGTACTCGTGGCCGATCACCGCCTCGATCGCGGCGTAGTCGTCGTCGGTCGCGGTGTCGGGATCGGCGAGCACGAGGCGGCTGTTGAAGATGTTGAGGCCCTTGTTCTCCATCGCGCCCATGTTGAAGTCGTCGGCGCAGAAGATCATGAAGCGGTCGAGGTCGTACTCGCGGCCCCAGCGGTCCTCGTCCCAACGCATCGCGCGCTTCAGGCATTCCATCGCCCACTGGCAGCGCGGGATGTTGCGCGGCGTCGAGTAGATGGCGAGGTGGACGCGGCGCCCGGAGCGCGTCGTGTGGGTGTCCTCGAGCGAGGCCAGGTCGCCCGCGACCATCGCGAACAGGTAGGTGGGCTTCGGGAACGGGTCGTGCCAGGTCGCGAAGTGGCGGCCGTCCGGGAGGCCGCCGGTGGCGACCAGGTTGCCGTTGGACAACAGGACCGGATAGCGCCCACGATCGCCGCGCAGCGTCACCGTGAACGACGACAGGACGTCGGGCCGGTCGGGGAAGTAGGTGATGCGCCGGAAGCCTTCCGGCTCGCATTGCGTGCAGAACACGCCCGAGGACACGTACAGTCCCTCGAGCGCGACGTTGCGCTCCGGCGCGATGCGCGAGCGCACGACGACGGTCCCGCTGTCGGGGGCGTCCGCCAGCGTCAGCGCGGTCGGCGACACCACCGCCTCGCCGGCGCCCAACGGCCTGCCGTCGAGCTCGACGCGGACGTTCTCCTGCTGCTCGCCGTCGAGGACCAGCGGCGTGAAGCGGTCGTCCCCGACCGCCGCGGGGTTGCGCCGGTAGGCGAGCGTGGCCTTGACCTCGGTCGCCGCCGGATCGAGGTCGACCTCGAGCGTGACGCGGTCGACCAGGAACGCGGGCGGCCGGTAGTCGAGCCGCCGCTTGGCGTCCGGCCGCCCGTCGCGGGGCAGCATCGGCATCAGCGGACCTCGAGCAGCTCGACGTCGAAGATGAGGGTCGCGTTGGGTGGTATCGCGCCGCCGGCGCCGCGCGCTCCGTAGCCCATGTCGGCCGGGATGATCAGCGTCCGCTTGCCGCCCACCTTCATGCCGGCCACCCCTTCGTCCCAGCCGCGGATCACGCGCCCGCCGCCCAGCGGGAACGAGAACGGCTCGCGGCGGTCCATGGAGCTGTCGAATTTGCGTCCCTTTCCTTCCGGTTGCGTCGGATCGTAGAGCCAGCCGGTGTAGTGCACGACCACCGGCTTACCGGCGACCGCTTCGGTGCCAGTGCCTTGTTTCACATCGATTTTCCTGAGCGTGCTGATTGTGGCATCCATCTTGCTGATTTCCTTCGTACCAGGTTGGGCAGGCTGCTGTGCGTGCGTCGCAAGCGAAAAGAACGCCAATGCGGCGAGAAAGGCGGAGACGTTGACGATTCGGGCCATGGGAGCGTCGTGCGGTGGGTGGAGCATGGCGGCCGAGGACTCGCCACGCGGGTCGGGGACCCGCTCGCCGTCGCGGGCGGCGGGATGCGCGATTGTAGCCGAGGCCCCCGGGTCGCTTTTTGCGCCACTCCCGGATTTCGTCTATAAAACGAGACTCGGCCGTTCCGTCCGCGCAAGCACGGCACGCGATCGCGCCGCCCTGCGGGCGGCCGTTCCCGCGCGTACGCTCCTGCGCTCCTCCGCATGTTCGAGTTCCTGACCTCCGGCAAGGACACGACCGACCCGCTCGTCTCGGCGAAGGCGGTGTCGGTGTGGCTGCGCCAGCTGCCGGCGCTCGACGTGATCGGCCGCCAGCAGCACGTGATGAAGGCGTTCGAGGCGATGCGCCAGTCGCGCCGACCGGTCGACCCGGTGCGCGTGGGGGCGCTGCAGTTCCTCGACGCGGCGCTCGGCACCGATCGGCGCCAGCTCATCAAGCAGTACGTCGAGAACGCCGAGACCGGTCCCAAGCTCGCCCAGCGGCTGTGGCAGGCCATCTACGAGCTCACGCAGGGCTTCATGCTCGCCTACCAGGGCGCGCTCGAGGCGGCGCTGTCGCAGCCGAACAACGCGCGCTGGAAGCCGCTGGTGCCGTTCCTGTTCACGCGCCACACGCACTACGCGGGCACCGACGCGAAGCTCCGCGTTTTCCGCTACGAGCGCTGGATCCCGGCCAAGTGGGCCGAGCTCCACCGGACCTTCCTGCGCGCGACCGAACTCGGCGTCGATCGCATCCCGACCGCGCTCGCCATCGCCGGCCAGAACCAGACGCCGTGGACGCTCGAGCAGGAGTACCTGTACGCGCTGCTCGTGCACCAGCTCAACACCGGCAACATGACGCCGTCCGAGATCGACTGGGCGTGCTCGCAGCTGCGGGCGTGGAGCCGGCGGCTCGCGCTCGACGCGGTGCCGCGCTCGCCGGAAGGCTTCTTCGTCGACATCGCGGGTCGCACCGGCCTGCAACGCCGCACCGGCAACGATTCGGGATCGATGCTGCGCTACCTCGACACGTCGCTGCTCGCCGACCAGATCGACCGCGCGACGATGGCGCTGCGCCACGCCGAGAACACCGACCAGGGACCCGCCGGCCCGATCAACCAGCAGCGCATCGCGGTGCTGGACAAGGTGCGCCCGTCGGTCGCGCCCAACGTGCTCACCGACCTGCGCCGCGATGCGCGCACCGCGTGCAGGGTGTCGGCGCGCGTGCGCATCGGGCTCGCGCGCATCTGCCGCGAGTTCGGCACGAAGGAAGGCGCCGAGGCGGCGGCGGACGCGAGCGGCGCCGAGCAGATCGAGGTCTACGCCGTCGCCGATGCGCCGCGCGTGAGACGGCCGACGCCCGACGAGCACGACTCGCTGGTCGCGAGCCTGTCGTCGTTCTCCGACCCGATGTGGCAGGTCAAGGACCGCAGCGTCGCCGGCCTGCGCATCGCGGCCTCGGGCGGCATCGGCCAGAGCCTCGCGCTCGGCGGGCTGGTCGCGGTCCGCCAGAGCGACGTGTCCGACTGGGTGCTCGGCGTCGTGCGCCGTCTCAACAAGGTCAGCAACGAGGAGGTCGAAGCCGGCGTGTCGATCGTCGCCGAACGCTTCGTGCCGGTGACGCTCTACACGCGGCGCGAGCCGCGCGACGACCTGGGCTTCGTCGTGAACGGCATCGACGTCGCGTCGCTCGGCGCGCGCTTCGACGCGCTCTACCTGCCGCCGCCGTCGCGGCCCGACAAGCCGCTCGCGGTGAAGACGCTGATCGTGCCGACGTCCGAGTATTCGGAAGGGCGCAACGTGATCCTCACCACCGGGCGCTCGGTCTACACGGTCGCGTTGCGCAGCCTGGTCGAGCAACGCGCCGAGTGGAGCTGGGCGGCCGCGCAGATCCTCGAGAAGAAGGCCCGGGAATAGGCCGCAGCTCCGTCCTCGGCCCTGGCCCGGCGCCTGAACCGTGCACGACAGGCGCGCGGTCTCAATCGAGCGGACGAAAACGCAGCGTCAGCGCGCGCTGGAACTGCTCGGCGCGCTCGGGGCGCGGCAGCGGACTCGACTTCAGGATCGCGCGCTGCACCGCTTCGTCGTAGGCGCGGACCCCGCTCGACTTGCGCAGCTGCGCGTCGATGATCTCGCCGGTGGGAAGCTGGATCACCTCGAAGATCGCCTCCGGATTGCCCGGCAGGTCGGGCGGGACGATCACGTTGCCGCGGATCTTCGCCTGGATGCGGCGGATCCAGTCGGCCTGCGCTGCGCTGCGCGCATCCACCTCGGCCTGCGCCCTGGCGCGCGCCGCGGCTTGCGCCGCCTCGCGGTCGGCCTGCGCGCGCAGCGTCTCGGTCTCGCGCTCCTGCCGTTCGCGCGCCTCCGCGGCCTTCTTCTCGTCGGCCTTGCGCTTCTCGTCCGCGACGCGCTTTTCCTCGGCGACGCGGCGCTCGTCCGCCGCCTTCTTCTCGCGCTCGCGCTTGTCGAGCTCGGCCTTGTCGCGCTGGCGCTTCTCGTCCTCCTGGCGCGCCTTCAGCGCGATGTCGGCTTCCTGCTGCACCGATTTCGGCGGCGGCGCAGTCTCGGCCTTGGGCTCCGCCTTCGGCTCGGGCTTCGGCTCGACCTTGGGCACCGGGTCGGGCACACGCGCCTTCACCGGCGGCGCGTACAGCTCGGCGGTCACGGGCGGCGGCGGGCGGGTCTGCCAACGCACCGACCACACGAGCACGCCGAGGAACACGGCATGGACGAGGATGGCGAGCGCGAGCGCGAGCTTGCGTCCGGGTTGACGCGCCGCGTAGCCTTCCGCGCGCCGTTCGCCCTTCATCGCTTTACGTCTGCGGCGGTCGCGCGAGCAGGCCCACGCGGCGCACGCCGTTGCGCTGGAGCACGTCGAGGATCGAAAGCACGTCCTCGTAGCGCGCCGCCTTGTCCGCCGCGATCACCACGCCCTGGTCGGGCGTGCGCGCCTGCTTCGCGACGACGCGCGCGACGAGCTCGTCGCGCGAGACGCGCACGGCCGAGGTCCCCGGCGCCGCCTGGTCGCGCAGCCATAGCGACTGGTCGTTGCGCAGCGTCACCTCGAGCGGCGCCACCGGCACGGTGAGGCGGCTTCCCACCGACGGCAGCGCGATCTCGCCCGGCGACACCAGCGGCGCCGTGACCATGAAGATCACGAGCAGCACCAGCATCACGTCGATGTAGGGCACGACGTTGATCTGGGACATGCTCTTGCGAGGGCGGCGCAGGGACATCGGGAGGCGATAGGCGACAGTCGACAGGGAGATCGTGGACAGCGGTCGCTAGGATCGATGGACAGGCGCGTTGCACGCGTCACGTCGCGCCGTTGCCATCGCCCATCGCCTATCGCCCATCGCCGCCTCTAGCCTTGCCGTTGCAGGATGTTGCTGAACTCCTCGATGAACGTCTCGAAGCGCGTCGCCAGCCGGTCGACGTCGTGCGTGAAGCGGTTGTACGCGACGACCGCGGGGATGGCAGCGAAGAGACCGATCGCGGTGGCGACGAGCGCCTCCGCGATGCCGGGCGCCACCTGCGTGAGCGTCGCCTGCGCGACGTTCGCGAGGCCGCGGAACGCGTTCATGATCCCCCACACGGTGCCGAAGAGGCCGATGTAGGGGGATACCGAGCCGACGCTCGCGAGCCCCGACAGGTGCGCCTCGAGCGCGTCGACCTCGCGCTGGTAGGCCGCGCGCATCGCGCGGCGTGCGGCGTCGAGCGTCAGCGTCGAGCTGGAGCCTTGCCGGCGGTGCTTCGCGAACTCGCGAAAGCCAGCGGTGAAGAGGTGCTCGAGCCCGCCGCCGTTGCGGCCCTGCGTCGAGCGCTGGAACAGCTCGGCGAGGTCGCCGCCTTTCCAGAACTCGTCCTCGAACCGGTCGGCGTCGCGCTTGGCGCTCGACAACTGGAAGAGCTTCTGGAAGATCGTCCACCAGCTCCACACCGACAGGAGCGCGAGCAGCGCCATGACCGCCTGCACGGCGATCGACGCGTTCATGACCATCGACAGGAACGAGAGGTCGGTGTGGACGTTCAACGGGGCTCCAGCAGTCGGGCGAGCTCAGGGGGCACGCGCGCAGGCTTCCAGCCCTCGCGCTCGAGGCAGGCGAGGCGGATGCGCGCGTCGACCAGCACCTCGCCGTCGCGTCGCACGGTCTGGTGCGCGTCGAGGCGCGCGCGCCCGCCCGGCCCGAAGGCGACTGTCGCCTCGAGGCGGTCGCCCAGGCGCGCCGCGCCGCGGAAGTCGATCTCGGCCCGGGTCACGACGAATACGACGCCGTGCGAGCGCTCGAGTTCCGGCAGCGGCAGCGCGTGGTGCTCGAGCCACTCGGTGCGGGCACGCTCGAGGTACTTGAGGTAATTGGCGTAGTAGACGACGCCCGCGGCATCCGTGTCCTCGTAGTAGACGCGGATGGGCAACGCATAGGGTCGGGCTGCCGCCGTCATGCGCCGGGAAACAGGTCGGCGGCGCCCGCCGACGGCGGGGCGAGTCCGAGCAGCCGCCAGGTCTGCGCCGTCGCCACGCGGCCGCGCGAGGTGCGCTGCAGGAAGCCCTGCTGGATCAGGAACGGCTCGATCACGTCCTCGATGGTCTCGCGCTCCTCGCCGATCGCGGCCGCCAGGCTGTCGACGCCCACCGGTCCGCCGTCGAATTTCTCGACGACCGTCGCGAGGAGCCGGCGGTCCATCGCATCGAGCCCGGTCGCGTCGACGTCGAGCATCGACAGCGCCGCGTCGGCCACGGCACGGTCGACGTGGCCCGCGGCGCGGACCTGCGCAAAGTCGCGCACGCGGCGCAGCAGGCGGTTGGCGATGCGCGGCGTGCCGCGCGAGCGTTTCGCGATCTCGTGCGCGCCGTCGGCATCCACCGCGATCTGCATGAGCTTCGCCGAGCGCGCGACGATGCGCGTCAGCTCCTCGGGTGTGTAGAACTCGAGGCGCGCGACGATGCAGAAGCGGTCGCGCAGCGGATTGGTGAGCATGCCGGCGCGCGTCGTCGCGCCGACCAGCGTGAACGGTGGCAGGTCGAGCTTGACGCTGCGCGCGGCGGGGCCCTCGCCGATCATGATGTCGATCTGGAAGTCCTCCAGCGCCGGGTAGAGGATCTCCTCGACGATGGGCGACAGCCGGTGGATCTCGTCGATGAACAGCACGTCGCGCGGCTCGAGGTTGGTGAGGAGGGCGGCGAGGTCGCCGGGGCGCTCGAGGACCGGGCCCGAGGTCTGGCGCAGGTTGACGCCGAGCTCGTGCGCGACGATGTGCGACAGCGTCGTCTTGCCCAGGCCCGGCGGCCCGAACAGGAGCACGTGGTCGAGCGCCTCGCCGCGCTTGCGCGCCGCCTCGATGAAGATGGAGAGCTGGCCGCGGATCTTCTCCTGCCCGACGTACTCGTCGAGCAGGCGCGGCCGCAGGGCGCGCTCGAGCGCCTCCTCGCGCGCGTCGGCCGGCTTGGCCGCGACCACGCGGTGGAAGGCATCGCTCTCGATGGCCATCGTGCGATTCTAGGCGATCAGCGCGCGCGCGCCCGCCGCGGGCGCATGGCGCCGGATATGGAGCGTCTTGTCGACCACCGCGACGACCTCGCCGGCGTCGTCCACGACGTCGACCGAGTACGTGGGCTCGTGCTTGCTCCCCGAGGCGGTTGCCCGCCGCGCCGCGTCGATCGCAGCAAGGGCGAGTCGGAACCGCGCGTGGACCGGCCCGCGCCCGGGCCTTACGTAGCGGATCGCGCCAGCCTTGTCCCACACGACGAAGTCGGGTCCGAGGTTGTGCAGGATCATCAGCGCGTGGAACGGGTCGGTCATCGCGTAGAGCGATCCGCCGAACTGCGTCCCGAAATAGTTGCGGTTGAATAGCCCCAGCTTCAGCGTCACGTCGACCTCGCGGAAGTCGTTCGACACGCGCGTGACGCGGATGCCCGCACCGCGGAACGGCGGCCACAGGTTCATCCCGAGCCGGAACACGCGCGGGCTGACGCGCAGGCGGCGCAGGAAGCCCTGTCGGGACGACGTCACGCCTTCGCGAGCCGCTTCAGCGCCTGACGGATGCCGTCGGCCACCGCGATGCCGTCGGGCAGGTCCTTCACCGCCGCGATGGCTTCCTTGTCGCTGTAGCCCAGCGCGACCAGCGCGTTCAGGATGTCCGACGACGCGGGCGGCGCGCGATGGACGCCGACCCCGGACGTGAGGTCGGCGCCGAGCTTGTCCTTCATCTCGAGGAGGATGCGCTCCGCGGTCTTCTTGCCGATGCCGGGAACCTTGGTGAGCCGTCCGGACTCCTGCAGCGTGATCGCCTGGGCGAGCTCGGCGACCGACAGGCCGGAAAGCACGGAAAGCGCAATCTTCGCGCCGATGCCACTGATCCGCGTGAGCAGGCGGAACGCGCGGCGCTCGCCTTCGGTGCCGAAGCCGTAGAGCAGGTGGGCGTCCTCGCGCACGACCAGGTGCGTGTAGAGCACCACCTTCGCGCCGGTGTCCGGGAGGTTGTAGAACGTGCTCATCGGCACGTCGACCTCGTAGCCCACGCCCTGCACGTCGAGCAGGAGCTGCGGCGGGTTCTTCTCGAGCAGGATGCCGGTGAGGCGGCCGATCATCGCGGGGGCGCCGGTCGGGGGGTGCGAGAGTATCGCACGATCGTTCGACGCATCCGCTCGCGTACCGGCCCGGATCGCCTCCCGCATCGCCGGAGCGGGCGGGGGTGCGCCGCGACCGTTCAGCGCGGCAGCGACGCGAGGTGCGCGAGCGCCTCGTGCAGCGAATCGACGACGAGCGTTCCCGTGCGGACGACCTCCCCGGACGGTGCGCAGAGGTCCGGAATCATGATCGGCGTCATGCCGGCCGCGAGCGCGCCGAGCACCCCGGCATCCGAATCCTCGAGCACCACGCACGCCGACGCGGGCACGCGAAGGCGCTCGGCAGCGACGAGGAAGATGTCGGGCGCCGGCTTGCCGCGTGCGACCTCGTCGCCGCCGACCAGCGCGTGGACGCGCGTGGCGAGCGCGGCCTGCTCGAGCTTGGCGAGCGCGCGTGCGCGCCGCGTCGACGTCGCGATCGCCCGGGCGATGCCCGTCGCGTCGAGCCACGCGAACAGCTCGCCGACGCCGGGCTTGAGCGCGAGGCCGTCGCGCTCGACGATAGCGTCGTACGCGGCGTGCCAGCCCGCCATCAGGCGGTCGGTCGGGTAGTCCTCACCGTGATGCGCGACGACCAGCGCGCGGCAGTCGCCGAACGTGCGGCCGATCATGCGCAGTGCGAGCGCGTCGTCGAACGGGACGCCGATGGCGGCGGCCGCCTCGCCCCACGCGCGCGCCGCGAGCGGCTCGGTGTCCAGCAGCGTGCCGTCCATGTCGAGGACGACCGCCACGGGACGACGAAGGGGTCCGCCGCGGTGCCGGTTCATCGAACCTTGATGCGCAGCATGCGCCCGCCGCGCATGCGCGGCGTACCGTGCGAGAGCGCGCCGACGCCGGTGGTGCAGTGTGCGTGGCACACGGCGGCGGCGAGGGCGTCGGCAGCGTCGGGCGAAGGCAGTCCCGGCAGGTCGAGGAGTCGGCTGACCATCGACTGCACCTGCGCCTTCGCGGCGCGGCCGCCGCCGACCACCGCCTGCTTGATCTGGCCGGCCGTGTACTCGTGCACCGGCAGGCCGGCGAGCACGGCGGCGGCGATCGCGGCACCGCGCGCCTGGCCCAGCGCGAGCGTCGACATCGGGTTGACGTTGACGAACACGTGCTCGACGACGACTTCGGCCGGCGCGAAGTCGGCGATCACGTGGGCGAGGTCGCGGACGATCACGCCGAGGCGCAGCGGCATGCCGCCGGTGCCGGTGCGCACCACGCCGCTCGCGACGTAGACGAGGCCGCCCGGAAAGAGGTCGACGACGCCGAACCCGGTGATGCGAAGCCCGGGGTCGATGCCCAGGATGCGTCTGGGCCGACCGGTCGGGCGGTGTGATCCCCCCGAAGCGACCTCGCGGTCGCTTTCCCCCAGGGGGCGCGCGCCCTTGGGGCGGCCCGTCGGGCGCGCCCACGACGACACGGCTACTCGACCATGACCGCGGTGCCGCTCGCGGTCACCATCAGCATCGAGCCGCCCGCCCCGAGGGTCTCGTAGTCGAGGTCGATGCCGACGACCGCGTTGGCGCCGAGGCGCCCGGCGACGTCGGCCATCTCGGCCAGCGCGGTGCGGCGCGCGTCGCCCAGCACGTTCTCGTACGCGCCGGCGCGGCCGCCGACGATGTCACGCACGGCCGCGAACATGTCGCGGAAGACGTTGGCGCCGACGATCGCCTCGCCGTGCACCACGCCGAGGTAGCGCGTGATGCGGCGGCCCTCGAACGTGGGCGTGGTCGTGAGCTCGATCTTGGGGGTCAAGCGTTCTCCTCGAGGACCGCCGACGTGTAGACCTCCTGCACGTCGTCGAGCGACTCCAGCGCGTCGAGGAGCTTGCGCATGCGCTCGGCGTCCTCGCCCGCCATCTCGACGTCGTTGAGCGGCTTCATCACGACCTCGGCGACCGCGGGCGCGAGTCCCGCCTTCGCGAGCGCGTCCTTGACCGCGACGAAGTCGTAGGGGCCGGTCACGACCTCGATGCTGCCGTCGTCGTTGGCGACGACGTCCTCGGCTCCCGCGTCGATCGCCGCCTCCATCACCTTGTCCTCGCTCGTCCCCGGCGCGAACACGATCTGGCCGCAATGCTTGAACAGGAACGCGACCGAGCCGTCGGTGCCGAGGTTGCCGCCGAACTTCGAGAATGCATGGCGCACGTCGCCCGCGGTGCGCGTCCGGTTGTCCGTCATGCAGTCGACGATCACCGCCGCGCCGTTGATCCCGTAGCCCTCGTAGCGGATCTCCTCGTAGGCGACGCCATCGAGCTGCCCCGCGCCGCGCTTGATGGCGTTGTCGATCGTGTCCTTCGGCATGTTGTGGTCGCGCGCCTTGTCGATGGCGAGACGCAGGCGCGGGTTCGACCCGGCGTCGGGGCCGCCGAGCCGCGAGGCGACGGTGATCTCCTTGATCAGGCGCGTGAAGATCTTGCCGCGCTTCGCGTCGGCGTGCGCCTTCTTGTGCTTGATGTTCGCCCACTTGCTGTGGCCGGCCATGCGCTTCGGTGCAAACGAGTGCAGAAAGCGGGAAGTATAGCGGCCTCGTGGGGGAAGGGCGGCGATGGGCGATAGGCGATGGAATAGGCGCGACACTGCGTACGGCGGGCGGTTCCTATCGCCCATCGCCCATCGCCTATCGCCGCCTTTCAGATCAATCCCTGCTGCTGCAGGAACTGCCCGAGCACCTTCAGGCGCACCAGAGCGTCGTTGATCTCGAGCATGCTCTGCTTGATCGACAGGGGCAGCGGCAGGACCTCGGCGAGACGGTAGCCGACCCAGGTCGCATCGCCGTAGTCGGGCTCGGCGGGGAAGTGCTGCGGGCCCACGCGCGAGGCGATCAGCTCGAGCAGCCGTGCGAGCGGCTGCGCGTCGTCGGGCAGCGCGACGCGCGGCTCTTGCGGGATGTCGACGACGTCGGCCACCACGAGCTTGTCGGGCTGCACGCGGTGCTCGCGCACCGAGAAGCGCGACAGCCCCTCGGTGGAAAGATGCAGGATGCCGAGCTCTGGCATGTCCCAGTTCGTGATCGCCGCGAGCGTGCCGAGGCTCGCGAACGCCGGCGGGCCGCCGCGCGTCGCGACCTCGTCCCCCGACGTGATCATGACGATGCCGAACGGCTGGCCGTCCTTCATGCACGCCTTGGTCATGTGGATGTAGCGCTGCTCGAACACCTTGAGCGGCAGGATGCCGCCGGGGAAGAGCACGGTGCGCAGCGGAAACAGCGGGATCGTCACCGGCGAGGGCGAGCGCGCGAACAGGCCCGACAGCATCACGCGCTCCCGGACGGCGGTGCCGCGCGCCGCTCGCCCCAGCGCGGACCGAGCGCGTGCGCGACGCCGAGGTGGTCGAGCACGCGCGCGACGACGAAGTCGACGAGCTCGGCGACGGTCGCGGGGCGGCCGTAGAAACCCGGCGCGGGTGGCAGGATGGTGGCGCCGGCGCGCGCGAGGCGCGCCATGTTCTCAAGGTGGATGGCCGAGAGCGGTGTTTCGCGGGGCACCAGCACCAGGGGCCTGCGCTCCTTGAGCGCGACGTCGGCCGCGCGCTCGATCAGGTTGTCGGCGAGCCCGTTCGCGATCGCGCCGAGCGTGCCCATCGTGCACGGGCACACCGCCATCGCGTCGGCCGGCGCGGAGCCGGACGCGATCGGCGCCATCCAGTCGTCGCGCCCGTAGACGGCGAGCTGGCCGGGTTGCGCGCCGTAGCGTTCCGCGAGCAGCCGGGCCGCCTCGCGCGGCTGTGCGGGGAGCGTCAGATCGCATTCCTGCTTCGCGACGATCTGCGCGGCGGGCGAGTAGACGAGGCCCACCTCGACGCCTGCCGCGAGCAGGCATTCGAGCAGCCGCAGGCCGTAGGGCATCCCCGACGCGCCGGTGAGGGCGAGCGTGACTGTGCGCGCGCTCCGCATCGATCGATGGTAGCCGAACCGGTCGGCGCGGCTGCCGCGCGCCGATGGGCGGCGCCAGGCGGCTACACCGCTAGCCGAGCTCGCGGTGGCGGCGCAGGACCTGGTAGCGCGGCGCGAACGCGCGCGCGAGGCGCTCGACCAGGTACACCGAGCGGTGGCGCCCGCCGGTGCAACCGATGGCGACGGTGAGGTAGTTGCGGTTGTCGCGCGCGTAGTCGGGGAGCCAGCTCGCGACGAAATGGTAGATGTCGCCGTACATGCGCTCGACCTCGGGCGCGGACTCGAGGAAGGTCACGACGTCGGCGTCCCTGCCGGTGAGCGGGGCGAGCGCGGGCTCGTAGTGGGGATTGGGCAGGCAGCGCACGTCGAAGACGAGGTCGGCATCGAGCGGCACGCCGTGTTTGAAGCCGAACGACTCGAACAGGAGCGTGAGCTTCGACGGCTCGACGCTCACGAACTCGCGCACCCACATGCGCAGCGCGGCGGCCGACAGCTCGCTCGTGTCGAACACGGTGCCGAGGAGCCGCGCCTCGGCGAGCTGCCCGCGCTCGTGCTCGATCGCTTCGACCAGCGTGCGCTCGTCGCTGGAGAAAGGATGGCGGCGGCGCGTCTCGGAGAAGCGCTTGACCAGCGTCTCGACCTTGGTGTCGAGGAACACGAAGCGCACGGTCCAGCCGCGCGATTTGAGCGTGGCGATCGCGGCACCCAGGCCGGGCAGGCCCGGGCCGCTCTTCGCGTCGAGCGCGATGGCGATGCGCGTGATCGGCCCCGGACGCGCGAGATGGTCGACGGTGGGCACGACCAGCGCGACCGGCAGGTTCCCGATCGTGTCGTAGCCGGCGTCCTCGAGCGCGGCCAGCGCCACGCTCTTGCCCGAGCCCGACACGCCTCCGATCAGCACCAGGTCCATGCGGTTCGAGCCAGCGGGCGGTCGCGTCGCGGCGCCGGTCAGCCGACGCCGGTGCCGTCCTCTTCCATCAGTTTCTGCTGGCGCTCGATGAACTCGAGCGTGCTGTCGATGCCGCGCTGGTTCAGCACGAAGTTGCGCACCGCCGCCTCGACCAGCACCGCGAGGTTGCGCCCCGCCGCGACCGGGATCGTCACGCGGCGGATCGGCACGCCGAGCACCTCCTGGAAATTGGCGTCGACCTTGAGCCGGTCGAGCTCGGAGAACGTCTCGTTGCTGTGGTCCTCGAGGTGCACGATCAGCTTGAGGAGCTTGCGCGGCCGCACCGCGGTCTCGCCGAAGATCGTGCGGATGTTGAGCACGCCGATGCCGCGCACCTCGAGGAAGTCGCGCAGCACCGCCGGGCAGCGGCCCTCGATGGTGTCCGGCGAGATCCGGTAGAGCTCGACGATGTCGTCGGCCACCAGGCCGTTGCCGCGTGAGATCAGCTCGAGCGCGAGCTCGCTCTTGCCGATCGCCGACGCGCCGGTGATGAGCACCCCCATCTCGAGCACGTCGAGGAACACGCCGTGCAGCGTCGTCGACTCGGCCAGCACGCGCGAGAGGTAGAGCCGGAACACGTCGACGACGTGCGGCGAGGGCTGCGGCGAGGCGAGCAGCGGAACATGGTGCGCGTCGCAGCTCGCCGCGAGGTCCGGCGGCACCTGCTCGCCGTTCGCGACCACCACCGCGACGAGCTCGCCGCTGTCGAACAGCCGGCCGATCTGCGTGGCGAACTCGCCGGGCGGCAGCGTCTTCAGGTGGGCGATCTCCGCCGCGCCGAGGAGCTGCACGCGAAACGGGTGGATGAAGTTCATGTGCCCGACCTGGCCGATGGTGGGCTTGAGCGCCGCCTCGCCGGTGAGCACGCGGTTCGCGCCGTCGCGCCCGGCGACCCAGCGCAGCTGCAGGCGGTCCTGGTTGTCGGCGACCAGGCGCTCGACGCTGACCTGGCGGAGGTGCGTGTCGGTGGACATCTCGGGTACGGCGCGGTCAGGCCACCGGGGCCCAGCCGCGGATCGCGTCCCACGCGGACGCGGCATCCGGGGAGGCGGCGAGGCGCTCGCGGAACGCGCGCTCGCTGAACATCTGGGCCAGTTCGGAGAGGAGCTCGAGGTGCTGCTCGGTCGCCTGCTCGGGCACGAGCAGCACGAAGACCTGGTTGACCGGCCGGCCATCGGGTGCGTCGAACGGGATCGGCTGGGCGAGGCGCACGAATGCGCCGCGCGCGTCCTTGAGCCCCCTGATGCGTCCGTGCGGGATCGCGATACCTTGGCCGAGGCCGGTCGAGCCGAGCTTCTCGCGCGCGGCGAGCGCGTCGACCACCGCGCCGCGCGTGATGTCGCCTGGTGCGGCGAACAGGTCGGCGACGGCGCCGAACAGGTCGCGCTTGGTCGCCGCGTCGACGCCGACGGCCACGTGGCTGCGGGGGAGGAGCTCGGCGATCCGGTTCATTGGCGACGCGCCCTGTGAAAATGCGACCGGCGGACCCGCACCTCGCGCGGTCCGCCGGCGATCTTCAAGGACCGGTCGGCGATTCTACACGCGGCGCGCGCTACGCACGGAGGCGAGCGTCCCGGTAGTGCTGACAGGCCCTACGCCTCGGGCGTCCACACGGCCGGATCGCGCTTGGCGACCGCGCCGTCGTGGCGGTCCGCGACGCGCTTCTCCTTGGCCTTCAGCACCTGCCGGTCGAGCTTGTCGGCGAGCGCGTCGATCGCCGCGTACATGTCGGGCTCGATGCTCTCCGCATGGATGTCCTTGCCGCGGATGTGCAGGTTCGCCTCGATCTTCTGTCGCAGCTTGTCCACCGACAGCACGACGTTGACGTCGATCACGTGGTCGAAATGGCGCGTGACACGATCGAGTTTCGCGACGACGTAGTCGCGGATCGCTGGCGTGATCTCGAGGTGATGGCCGGTGAGGTTCAGGTTCATGCGCACTCCTTCGAGACGGCTTGGCGGTGATGCGTTCGCGCCCCGGGACGCTGCCCTAGAGCGACTTGCGCAGGTTGACGGGAGGGATCGCCAGCGCCTCCCGGTACTTGGCCACGGTGCGGCGGGCGACCAGGATGCCTTGCTCGCCCAGCACCTCGGCGATCTTGCTGTCGGTCAGCGGCGTCTTGGGGTCCTCGGCCCCGATGAGCTGCCGGATCAGCGCGCGGATCGCGGTGGCCGACGCGGCCCCGCCGGTGTCGGTCGCCACGTGGCTGCCGAAGAAATACTTGAGCTCGTAGGTGCCGCGCGGCGTCAGCATGTACTTCTGCGTCGTCACCCGCGAGATGGTCGATTCGTGCAATCCGAGCATGTCGGCGATCTCGCGCAGCACCATCGGCCGCATCGCGACCTCGCCGTGCTCGAAGAAGCGCCGCTGCCGGTCGACGATCGCCTGCGCGACCCGGAGGATCGTCTCGAAGCGCTGCTGCACGTTGCGGATCAGCCACTTGGCTTCCTGCAGCTGCGCCGCCAGCTGCTGGTTCGACGCGTCCCGGCTCCGCGCGAGGATATCCGCGTAGATCCGGTTGACGCGCAGCTTGGGCATCGCCGCCTCGTTGAGCGACGCGGACCAATGCCCCCGTACCTTCCGTACGACCACGTCGGGCACGACGTAGTTCGCCTCGGTCTTTGCAAACGCCGCGCCAGGGCGCGGGTTGAGCGTGCGGACCAGGTCGCGGATCTGGCGCACCATCGCGTCGTCGCACTGCAGCAAGCGGCGCAGGCGCGTGACGTCGCGGTTGGCGAGGAGATCGAGGTGGCCCTCGACCACCCGGAGCGCGGCGGCGCGGCACGGCGTGTCCTCGGGGCGCGCGCGGAGCTGCAGCGCGAGCGACTCGCCGATGTTGCGCGCGCCCACGCCGACCGGCTCGAAGCTCTGCAGGTAGCGCAGCGCGATGCCGAGGTCCTCCAGCGAGATCTCGAGCTCGTCGGGGAAGAGCTCCACCAGCTCGTCGAGCGAGCTCGTCAGGAAGCCGTCCTCGTCGAGCGCGTCGATCAGCGCCGCGACGAGCTGCCGGTCGCGCTGCGGCAGCGAGAGCATGCCGAGCTGCGCGACCAGGTGATCGCGCAGCGTGGAGGAGGCGACCTGCTGCGGATAGAATTCGTCGTCGTCGGACGCGGGCGCGGAGCCCCAGTCGCCGTCGCCGGCGGCGCCGCCGCCTTCCTCGGCGAAGTCGACCTCGTTGGCGGGCACGCCACGCTCCGCGGCCTCGGCGGTGTCGTAGGGCTCGTCGGCGCGCTCGTCGTCGCCCTCGGTCACGCGCACCGTCTCGGCCGGCTCGGCCGAAACCGTGCCCGTCGTGACGGCGGACGGGGCCTCGGGCGAGCCGCCTTCCTCGTCCTCGTCGCTCTTCTCGAGCAGCGGGTTCTCCTGCAGCATGCGCTCGACCTCGGCGTTGAGCTCGAGCGTCGAGAGCTGCAGCAGCCGGATCGACTGCTGCAGCTGCGGCGTCAGCGTGAGGTGCTGCGAGAGCTTGAGCTGGAGCGTGGGCTTCATCACGCTTCTACCGGAGCCGCCGGCGGGCGGCAGCGCACCGCTCGGGGCAGCGTGCGAGGGGAGGTCCGGGGTTGGTCGGTCACAGCCGGAAGTGTTCGCCCAGGTAGACCTTGCGCACCGCCTCATTATAGACAATCTCGTCCGGGGCGCCGAACGCGAGCACCCGGCCCTCGTTGATGATGTAGGCGCGGTCGCAGATGCCGAGCGTCTCGCGGACGTTGTGGTCGGTGATCAGCACGCCGATGCCGCGCTCCTTCAGGAACCCGATGATGCGCTGGATGTCGAGCACCGCGATCGGGTCGACGCCGGCGAACGGCTCGTCGAGCAGGATGAAGCGCGGGCGCGTGGCGAGCGCTCGCGCGATCTCGCAGCGCCGCCGCTCGCCGCCGGACAACGACACGGCTGGCGCGTCGGCGAGGTGCGAGATCGACAGGTCCTCGAGCAGCGCGTCGAGGCGGTTGGCGATCGTGTCCGGGTCGTCCTCCTGCAGCTCGAGGATCGCGCGCACGTTCTCCGCCACGGTGAGCTTGCGGAAGATCGATGCTTCCTGCGGCAGGTAGGACAGCCCGAGCCGGGCACGCTGGTGGATCGCGAGACGAGAGAGGTCCTCGCCGTCGAGCGCGATCGTGCCGCCGTCGCCGGGGACCAGCCCGACGATCATGTAGAAGCACGTGGTCTTGCCGGCGCCGTTGGGCCCGAGGAGCCCGACCACCTCGCCGCTCGCGACCTCGAGCGACACGTCGTGCACGACGGTGCGCGATTTGTAGCGCTTGCGCAGGTGCGCCGCGGAGAGCTGGCTCACTTGCGCGCCGGCTCGCCCGCGGGACGAAGCGGAAGCGGCGTCGCCGGCGGCGTGGCCGCCGAGCCCTTCGGCGGCGCCTTGTCGCCGGGCTTGCCGGGCACGCCCGAGCCTTCGCGCGGCTGGAACGTACCGCGCACGCGCGCGCCCGGGCCGGTGTCCGCCGCGGCCGGCGTGTCGGGACGGCCCTCGGCCTTGAACAGCTCGGTCTTCGCGTTGTAGGAGATGTAGTTGCTGCGGATCTCGTCGACGCCTCGCTTGAGGAGCGCGCGGTCGAACAGCTCGAGCAGGTCCTTCGATCCGTCGTACTCGACGCGCTGCGCGAAGCCCTCGTAATATTCGTCGCTGCCGTCGCGCTTCTGCCGGAACGACACCGGATTGCCGAAGGCGGTGACCTGCATCGAGTTGTCGGGCAGCTGCTTGAACGACAGCCGATCGGCGCGCACGGTGATCGTGCCCTGCGTCAGCACGACGTTGCCGTCGAGCTTGCCGAGCTTGGTCTCGTAGTTGAGATCGCCGCGGTCCGCCGAGTAGTTGATCGGCTTCTCGCGGTCGCCGGTCTCGGCCGACGGCGACGAGGCGAGGGCGGCGAGGACGATCGCCGCGATGACGCGCGCAATGAGGTTCACGGAGTCTTGGCCGGAGCCGGTCGCGGTTGCATGGTGCCGTGGATCTGGCTCTTGAGTCGCGCGGTCTTCGCGATGTTGTCGAACTCGAGGCCGGTGCCCTTGATGATGCCACGCGGCTCCTCGATCGTCACCGGCGCATCGGTGTCGAAGCGTTCCCGGCGCGTGTCGATGTGGAGCGACTGCGTCGTGAGCGTCATCTTGCCGCCGGGCATGCCGTCGTCCGCGCCGCCGGCCGGCGCGTCGCGCTCGGCGCGCACGTTGCCGGTGAACCAGGCGTTGTCGCGATCGGCCGAGAGCTTGCCGCGCTCGGCGGTGAGCGTGAGCGCAGGACGGCCGGGCTCGGTGAGGTAGAGGCGCGGCTCGGCGAACTCGCTCGTCTGGTCGTCGGCGAAATGCTCGGCGCGCGTCGCCGAGAGCGACTGGCGCGCCTTGCCGTCGGGCCCGAGGCTCACCGCACGGAAGCGCTCGATGTACATGTCCGGCTCGTGCCTGGGCGCATCGCCACGCGCGTTCACCGGCGCCTGCACTTGCGCGTCGAGCCAGTAGGTCAGCGCCGCGAGGCCGCCAAGCAGGAGCACCGGCGACCAGGCGGTCAGCCGATCGAGGAGGAGGCGCGTGCGGTCCACGGTGTCCGGGAATCAGGGTGCGATCAGGAACGCGGCGATGGGGAGGCGGAAGCGTGAGCCGTCATGGGCGGGGGCGCAGCGACCAAGCATACAACGGTCACGGCTCGCGCCCCTGCGCGGCGAGGATCAGCTCGGCGAGCTCGCGCACCGCGCCGAACCCGCCCTCGCGTTGCGTCACGTAGTGGGCGTGGCGCTTGACCGCATCGGGCGCGTGCGGGACGGTCGCCGCGAAGCCGCACGCGCGCATCACCGCGACGTCGAACAGGTCGTCGCCGATGTGCGCGCAGGCCTCGGGCGCGAGACCGAGCGTCGCACGGAGCCGTTCCCAGCCGGGCAGCTTGTCGTCGTTGCCGCGCAGCACGTGGACCACGCCGAGTCTGCGCGCGCGATGCGCGACCGACTCCGACGGGCTGCCGGTGATCCACGCGACGGCGATGCCCGCCGCGGCGAGGCGGCGCAAGCCCACCCCATCGAGCACGTGGAACGCCCTCGACTCGCGCCCGTCGTCGTCGACGTAGACGCGTCCGTCGGTGAGCACGCCGTCGACGTCGCACGAGAGCAGGCGCACCGCGCGTGCGCGCGCGGCCAGCGCGGCGTCGCCGGCGGTCGTGCGCGACGCGGCGCCGGCATCGCCGCGGTTCATCTCACACCACCCGCGCACGGAACAGGTCGTGCAGGTGCAGCGCCCCCACCAGCACGCCCGCGGCATCGACGACGAGCAGCTGCGAGACCTTGGGCGGCGTCTCCATCAGCTCGACGCAATCGATCGCGAGGCGGTCGGCGGCGATCATGCGCGGCGTGCGCGTCATCAGGTCGTCGACGCGCGCGGCGGCGACGTCGCGCACGCGCGCGACGGCACGACGCAGGTCGCCGTCGGTGAAGATGCCGTGCACGCGCCGGTCCGCGTCGACCACCGCGGTCATGCCCATGCCCTTGCCGCTCATCTCGACGATCGCCTCGGCGAGCGTCGCGCCGCTGCGTACCTGCGGCAACGCGGTGCCGCTGCGCATGACGTCGGAAACGCGCGTCAGCAGCCGGCGCCCGAGCGAGCCGCCGGGGTGCGAGCGTGCGAAATCCTCGGCCGAGAAGCCGCGGGCGTCGAGCAGCGCGAGCGCGAGGGCGTCGCCGAGCGCGAGCGCCGCGGTCGTGCTCGCCGTCGGGGCGAGTCCGAGCGGGCAGGCCTCGGCATCGACCGCGGCGTCGAGGTGCACGTCGGCGGCCGTCGCGAGCGAGCTCTGCTCGTTCCCCGTGATCGCGACGATCGCCGCGCCCTGGCGCTTGACGTGCGGCACCAGCGTCACGAGCTCGTCGGTCTCGCCCGAGTTCGACAGCATCACGACGACGTCGTCGGGCGTGATCATCCCGAGGTCGCCGTGCTGCGCCTCGGCCGGGTGCACGAAGAACGCCGGCGTACCGGTCGATGCGAGCGTCGCCGCGAGCTTGCGCGCGACATGCCCCGACTTGCCGAGCCCGGACACGACGACGCGGCCGCGGCACTCGAGGAGCTTGCGCACCGCGTCGACGAACGAGGCGCCGAGCCGGACAGCAAGCGCGTCGATCGCGCGCGCCTCGGTGGCAAGCACGTCGCGCGCGAGCGCGAGCGCCCGGGGCGCGTCGACACCGGGCCGGGACGGGGCGGGCGGGGCGCTCATCGTCCCCAGTATATCGGGGGGTCGGGGGCGCTGCGACGCCGCCGCCGGCGCGGCGCTTGAGCGGCCCAGGCGCGCGCGAGCGCGGAGCGGCGAGCGTCGACGAGGGCCGTGTTAACGTCGGGCTCGACTTCACCGATCGCGCCGCCGCCGAGCCTGTCCGATGCTCCAGGCCCTGCCCCTCGTCCTCGTCCTGCTCGCGGCAGCGGTCGTCGTCGTCGTGGCGTGCCGGCTCGTGCGCCTGCCGCCGATCATGGGCTACCTGATCGTCGGCGCCGCGGTGGGCCCGCACGCGCTCGGCTGGGTCGGCGACGAGAGCACGACGCGCAACGTCGCCGAGTTCGGCATCGTGTTCCTGCTGTTCTCGGTCGGCCTCGAGTTCAGCCTGCCCAAGCTGCGGGCGATGCGGCGCGCGGTGTTCGGCCTGGGGCTCGCGCAGGTCGCGATCACGACCGCGGCGGTGACGCTCGCCGCGCAGCTCGCGGGCTTCGGCTGGCAGATCGGCCTCGTGCTGGGCGGCGCCATCGCGATGAGCTCGACCGCGATCGTGTCGAAGATGCTCGCGGAGCGGGGCGAGCTGGCGACGGCCCAGGGTCGCGACGTCATCGGCATCCTGCTGTTCCAGGACCTCGCCGTGGTCGGGTTCCTGATCGTGATCCCGTCGCTCCACGCGGAAGGCACCACGCTGGCGGTGGTGTTCGCGCTGGCGGCGGTCAAGGCGGTGGTCGCGCTGGGCCTGGTGCTGTACGCCGGCCAGCGCCCGATGCGCTGGTGGTTCTCGGTCGTCGCGCGCCAGCGCTCGCACGAGCTGTTCATGCTGAACCTACTCCTGGTGACGCTCGGCCTCGCCGCGCTCACTGAGGTCGCCGGGCTGTCGCTCGAGCTCGGCGCGTTTCTGGCGGGCATGCTGATCGCCGAGACCGAGTTCCGCTACCAGGTCGAGGAGGACATCGCGCCGTTCCGCGACGTGCTGCTCGGCCTGTTCTTCGTGACCGTCGGCATGTCGCTGGACCTGGCGGCGGTCGCGGCGCACCTCGGCTGGGTCGTCGTGATGCTCCTCGTGCTGGTCGCCGCGAAGGGCGGCTTGATCGTGCTGCTCGCGCGCGCCTTCGGCTCGCCGCTGGCGACCGCGATGCGCAGCGGCATCTACCTCGCGCAGGCGGGCGAGCTCGCGCTGGTGATGCTCGCGCTCGCCGCGCAGAGCCGCATCGTCGAGGGCGCGGTGCTGCACACGATGCTCGCGGCGATGGTGCTCTCCATGCTCGTCGCGCCGGTGCTGATCCAGAACATCGACCGGATCGTGCGTCGCCTCACCGCCAACGACTGGCTTGCTCGCGCCGCCCAGGTCACCGCGATCGCGACGCAGGCGATGGCGCGCCAGGAGCACGTGATCGTGTGCGGCTACGGGCGCAGCGGCCAGAACCTGGCGCGGCTGCTCGAGGCCGAGGACATCGCGTTCGTGGCGCTCGACAACGATCCGTTGCGCGTGCGCGAGGCCTCCGGGGCGGGAACGAGCGTCGTCTACGGCGACGCCGGGCGGCGCGAGTCGCTCGCCGCGGCCGGGCTCGCGAAGGCGCGCGCCGTGGTGATCACGTTCGCCGACGTGCCGCTCGCGCTCAAGATCCTGCACCTCGTTCACCAGGCCCGGCCCGAGCTGCCCGTGGTCGTTCGCACGGTCGACGACTCGGCGCTCGACCGGCTGCTCGACGCCGGCGCGGCCGAGGTCGTCCCCGAGGTGCTCGAAGGCAGCCTCATGCTCGCGTCGCATTCGCTGCTGCTGCTCGGCGTGCCGCTCAACCGCGTGCTCGCGCGCATCCGCGCGATCCGCGAGGAGCGCTACGGCCTGTTCCGCGGCTTCTTCCACGGTGCGACCGACACCGCCGACGCCGCCGAGAACCTGCAGCCGCGCCTGAAGTCGGTGCTGCTCAGCGAGCGCGCAGCGGCAGTGGGGCGGCCGCTCTCGGAGCTCGGGCTCGACAACCTCGTCGAAATCAACGGTGTGCGCCGCCGCGGCTCGCGGTCGATACGGCCGACGCCCGAATGGGTCTTCGAGTCGGGCGACGTCGTCGTCCTGCTCGGCCGTCCCGAGAACCTGGCCATCGCCGAGATGCGGCTGCTCGACGGCTGATCCTGGCGTGCGGGCGGCCGCACGCATTTGCTGGGCGCCTCGCGCCCCCGCTACA
>DATLIR010000173.1:0-7236 GCA_035539315.1 Casimicrobiaceae bacterium | reverse complement strand
TTCCGCAGCTCGCCGCACTCGGTGAAGGCGCAGGCGATGCTGCGAGCGGTCGCGGCGCTGCCCCCCGATGGACGCCCGACGCTCGTCGTGCCCGATCTCGGCCATGCGCCCGGCGACGCCATCGCCAGCGTGCTCGCGCTGGTCGATGCCCGTCCCCACGACGAGGCGCCGCTGGCGTTCGTCGGCAGCTCGCTCGGCGGATACTATGCGACGTACCTCGCCGAACGGCTCGGCGCGCGCGCGGCGCTGGTCAATCCGGCCGTGCGGCCGTTCGACGACCTCGCGCCGTACAGGGGAATGCAGACCAACATGTACTCGGGCGAGCGCTTCGAGGTCACCGAGGCGCATTTCGACGAGCTGCGCGCGCTCGCGGTGCCGCGCATCACGCGCCCCGAGCGCTACTTCCTGCTCGTGCAAAGCGGCGACGAGGTGCTCGACTGGCGCGCGTCCGTCGCGCATTACGCGGGTGCGTGGCAGTACGTGCAGGGCGGCGGCGATCACGCCTTCCAGGGCTTCGAGGCGCAGATCCCGGCCATCCTGCGCTTCGCGACCGATGGCTGACGACGCCTTCGACCTGGTCATCGTCGGCGGCGGCCTGGTCGGGGCGTCGATCGCGTTCGGCCTGCGGGAGGGCGGCCTGCGCATCGCGATGCTCGACGAGGGCGACCGCGCGCACCGCGCGTCGCGCGGCAACTTCGGCCTCGTCTGGGTACAGGGCAAGGGCGCCGGCATGCCTGCCTACGGAAGCTGGACGCAGGCCTCCGCGCACCTGTGGCCCAAGCTCGCCTCCGACCTCGCGCGAGCGAGCGGCATCGATGTGGCGCTCGCCCAGCCGGGCGGCGCGCACCTGTGCCTGTCGCGCCACGAGCTCGACTACCGCGCCGCGGAAATCGAAGCGCTGCTCGCGCAGCCCGGCTTCGAGCGCTACCGGATCGACGTGCTGGACCACGCGGCGCTCGCGCGCCGCATCCCCGGGCTCGGCCCCGACGTGGTCGGGGGAACGTGGTCGGACCTCGACGGACATTGCAATCCGTTACGCCTGCTCGACGCTCTGCACGTCGCCGCGGCGCGAGCCGGCGTGAGCTACCGGCCGCGCGCCGCGGTGCGCGTGATCGCGCCGCATCGCGGCGGCTTCACGCTCGACACGGCCGCCGGGCCGCTGCGCGCGCGTCGCGTCGTGCTCGCCGCCGGTCTCGCCAATGCGCGGCTCGCGCCGATGGTCGGGCTGCGCGCGCCGGTCGTCCCCAACCAGGGGCAGGTCATCGCGCTCGAGCGCGTGCGCCCGTTCCTTCCGGTGCCGATCGACACGCTGCGCCAGACCGACGAGGGCACGGTGCTGGTCGGCGACGCGCAGCGGGACGTCGGGTACGACGAGTCGCTCGCGACCGACGTGCTGGCCACGATGGCCGCGCGTGCGGTGCGCATGTTCCCGGCGCTCGCCGGCGTGCGCGTGACGCGCGCCTGGGCCGCGCTGCGGGTGATGAGCCCGGACGGGTTCCCGATCTACGCGGCGTCGCGCACGGCCCCGGGCGCCAGCGTCGTCACCTGCCACTCCGGCGTCACGCTCGCGGCGGTGCACGCCTACCGACTGGCGCCCGCGCTCGTGGCCGACGCATGGCCCGCCGACCTCGACGGCTACTCGCCCGCACGCTTCGATGTTCGCGCGGCTGCCTGACGATCCGCGGCCGACGGTCGCGTTCACCTTCGACGGCGCGGGCGTCGACGCGCGGCGCGGCGACAGCGTCGCCGCCGCGCTGGTCGCCGCCGGCCATCTCGCGCATCGGCTCACGCCGGTGAACGCGCGCCCGCGCGGACCGTGGTGCATGATGGGCGCCTGCCACGACTGCCTCGTGAGCGTCGACGGGGTGCCCAACGTGCAGGGCTGCACCGTCGCGGTCGCGCCCGGCATGCGCGTGGAAACGCAGCGCGGGGCGCGGGCGATCGAGGCCGCGGCGGCGAGTCCGGCGTTCGCGGTCGACGATTCGGTCGTGCTCGCGCTCGACGACACCGGGGTCGGCGACCGCAGCGACGCGTTGCTCGACATCGCCGTCGTGGGCGCCGGTCCTGCCGGCCTCGCGGCCGCGACGGTCGCCGCCGAGGCCGGGCTACGCGTTGCGCTGTTCGACGAACAGCGCCAGGCCGGTGGGCAGATCCACCGCGGCATCACCGCCTCGCCGCTCGCGCGGCCCGCCGTGCTGGGCGCCGACTACTGGGCCGGCGGCTCGCTCGTCCGTGCGTTCGAGCGTTCCGGTGCGCGCCACGGGGCAGGCGCCGGCGTGTGGTCGCTCGCACCGCGCGATGACGGCACGCTGGCGCTCGCGGTGTCGAGCGGACCGACCGCCGCGCCGCGCTCGGCGCTCGTGCTCGCGCGCGCCGTGATCGTCGCGACCGGCGCACTCGAGCGGCCGGTCCCGATCCCGGGCTGGACGCTTCCGGGCGTCATGAGCGTCGGCGCCGCGCAGATCCTGCTCAAGACCGCGGGCGTGGTCGCCACGCGAGGCACCGTGATCGCGGGCAGCGGTCCGCTGCTGTGGCTCTACGCGTGGCAGTGCCTCGAGGCGGGCGGCACGATCGACGCGCTTCTCGATACCACGCCGCGCGGCCGCCTCGCCCGCGCGCTCCCGCACGCCGCGGCGTTCCTGATGTCGCGCTACGCGGCCAAGGGCTACGAGCTCGTGCGCACCGTGCGTGCGCGCACACGTGTCGTCGAGCACGTCGATGCCCTCGCCGCGCTGGGCGACGACCGCGTGGAGGGCGTGCGTTTCGGCGTCGGTGGCGCGCTCGACTCGCTCGCCTGCGACACGCTGTTGCTGCACCACGGCGTGGTGCCGCATGCGACCCTCGCGCTCGCCGCCGGATGCGACATCGCGTGGAACGACGCGCAGGCATGCTTCGAGCCGGTGGTCGACCCATGGGGTGGATCGTCGCTGCCGGGCGTGTGGGTCGCCGGCGATGCGGCGAACGTCGCCGGCGCCGACGCGGCGGCACCGCGCGGTGCGTTGGCTGCGCTCGCGGCGGCGAACGCGCTCGGACGCTTCGATGCGGCCGAGCGCGATCGCAAGGCGCGCCCATGGCGTGCCGCGCTCGCGCGTGCGTTGCGCGGCCGCGCCTTTATCGACATGCTCTATCGACCGGCGGACGCGTTTCGCGTGCCGCGCGACGCGACGATCGCTTGCCGTTGCGAGGAAGTGACCGCCGAGCGCGTCGTGCAAGCGCTGCGTGCCGGCGCCAGCGGCCCGAACCAGGCCAAGGCGCTCACGCGCTGCGGCATGGGCCCCTGCCAGGGTCGGTTGTGCGCGCCGACGCTCACCGCGCTGGTCGCCGAGACGTGCGGGATCTCGGCGACCGAGGCCGGCACCTACCGCCAGCGCTTCCCCGTGAAGCCGGTCACGCTTGGCGAGCTCGCTGCGCTGCCCGGCAGCGCGGCGGCGGATGCGGCGGTACTGCGAATCGATCGCAATCGCTGAGCGCACGCGCGCGCGAATGTGCGTTGCGGTAGCATCCGCTGTCGCGTCTCGCTCCACAGGATCGTCCATGCGCAACCCGTTGTCGCTCCATCGTCCCTTTTCTCGCGGCATTCTCGCGCTCGTCGCCGTCCATGCCTTCGCCTGTTCGGGCATTGCCGGCGGACAGCCGGCGCGCCAGTTGTTCATCGCCGGCACCGGTCCGGACGAGCTGTGGGACGTGACGATGAGGATGGAGATCGTGGGCATGCCGATGGCGATGCCCGCGCAGACCAGCCAGGTCTGCCTCAAGAAGGACCGCAAGCCCGACGATGCGATTCCGAGGCAGGACGACTGCCGGGTGAGCGACGTGAAGGCGACCGGCAACAAGGTCGCCTACAAGATGATCTGTACCGGCAGGAACCCGATGACCGGCGAAGGCGAGATTACGTCCTCGCCGACCGCGTACGAAGGCAGGATGCGCATCCGCTCGACGAAGAAGGGCGAAGAGATGGACATGGTCCAGAACTTCAAGGGCCAGAAGGTCGGCGTGTGCACCGACCAGTCGCAGCGCGTCGTCGCTGCCCAGAAGGCGGAGGGGGAGGCGATGCTCGCCCGTACCTGCTCCGATGGCATCGAGAAACTCTATGCACCGATGTTTTTCGGCCAGGGGGCAGCGTGCGCGACGCAGCAGAAGGCGTTCTGCGATCGCGTCGGCGGCCATGCGCGGGACATGCGCGAGCCGGCCGGTTGGCGCAACGTCGTCGCGAATGCGGGTGCCGAGTCGGCGCGCGCCGCGTTCGACGCCTGCCGCCAGGACTTCGCGGCGACCACCAAGGCCGCGTGCAGCAAGGCCGCGGCGACGCGCGACTGGGCGTTCGTCGGCAACGGCTCGTGCGACGAGGAGACGCTCGCCGCGGGCCCGGTCCACTGCAAGGGGCGCGACTACTACACGGTCGACCGCAGCGTCGTGCCGATGTGCAACCGCTACGCGCGCCTCGCGCGCGGCACGTCGACCGCGGGCGCCGCGCCCGCGCAAAGCGCGGCGAGCGAGCCGGCGAAACAGGATCCGGTGAAGTCCGGCGTCGACGCGGTCCGCAAGCTCCTGCCATTCTAGCGGCACGATGATCCGCGGCGCGCTGCTCGTCGCGGCGGCGCTCGCGACGCTGCCGGCGGCGAGCGCCCGAGCCGCCGACGATCCCTGGCCCGGGGTCGCGGCCGCCTATGTCGTGCGCATCGACGACGCGACGCGTTGGGCGGCCCATGCAAGCGCGCGCCTAAGGCCCGCGAGCCTCACCAAGCTGATGACCGCGGTGCTGGTGGTCGAGGCGCTCGCGCCGGGCGACGTGGTGGTCGTCTCGCGCCGCGCCGCTGCGGCCGAGGGCGTGCGGCTGGGCTTGCGGGCCGGCATGAAGGTGCAAGCCGAGCAGCTGCTCGCGGCCGCGCTGCTGCGCTCGGCGAACGACGCGTGCCTGGCGCTGGCGGAACGCGTCGCGGGACGCGAAGCGCCCTTCGTCGCGGCAATGAACGCCCGCGCGGCCGCCCTGGGCCTCGCCGACACGCATTTCACCAACGCGTGCGGGTTCGATGCGCCCGGCCACCACGCCTCGGCGCAGGATCTCGCGGTGCTCGCCGATGCCGCGCTGGCGCTGCCGCGCCTGGCGGCGATCGTCGCGCGCGAGTCGGGCGAGGCGACGACCACGAGCGGCCGCACGTTCCGCTTCGACAACACCAACGTCCTGGTCGGGCGCGTCGAAGGCGCGCGCGGCGTCAAGACCGGGTGGACGCTCGCGGCGGGGCGTTGTCTGATCGCGCTGGCCGAGCGCGGCGGCACCCGCGTGATGGTCGTGCTGCTCGGCGCGCCGGACCGCTGGTGGGATGCGGTCGCGATGATCGAGTCGGCCTTCGACGAGGCGCGTGCGCGGCCGGCGCCGCGCGGCTCGCGACCGCCGTGAGTGCATCGCCCGCGGGCGCCTCGCGCGACCGGGCGCGGGCCGGCGTGGTGATCGCCGTCGCGCTCGTGGCCTACGCCATGGCGCCGGGCACCGCGTTCCAGTACGACGACTTCCGTGTCGTCGTCATCGACCGCGACGTGCATTCGTGGGGCGCGTGGTGGTCGTCGATGCCGGGCATGCGCCCGCTCACGAAGGCGAGCTACGTCGCGAACTGGCTCGTCTCGCCGAAACCGGCCGGATTCGCCGTCGCCGGCGTTGCGATGCACGTTGCGTCGTCGCTCCTCGTCCTCGCGCTGGCCCGGCGCTGGATCGGTGCGCTCGCGCCGAGCATTTCGCATCCCGCGATCGCCGCGCTCGCGACCGCGCTCGTGTTCGCGTTGCACCCGGCGCAGACCGAAGCCATCGTCTACATCGCCGGGCGCTCGACTGCGCTCTCGTCGCTCGCCACGCTCGGGGCGCTTCATGCGTGGGAGCGCGCGCGCGACGGGCGCACCCCATGGCGGGTGGGCGCGTGGCTGCTGTTCGCCGCGGCGATGGGCGCGCGCGAGTCCGCCTGGACGTTGCCGTTCCTGCTGGTGCTGGTCGAGGTCGCGCGCGGCGCTGGCCTGCGCGATGCGATCCGGCGCACCACCGCATTCTGGCTGCTCTTCGCCGCGTTGGCGGCCGCGGTGCTCGCGGTGCCGGCCTACCGGCAGCTGCTCGCGACGAGCCTCGCCATCCGCGGTCCGCTCGACAACCTCGTCGCGCAGGTCGGCGCGATCGCCTACCTAGTCACCCGACCCCTGGTGACGCTGCGCGTGAACTTCGATCCTGGCCTCGTCGCACGCGATGCCATCGACGCGGCCTGGCTGGCGCAGGCCGCGACCTTGGTCGCGCTCGGAATCCTCGGATGCGCATCGCTACGCCGCCGACCCTGGCTCGGCTTCGGCATCCTCTGGTTCCTGCTCGCGCTCCTGCCGACGCACGGGCCGCTCGCGCGCTACGAGCTCGCGAACGACCGCCAGCTCTACCTCGCGATCGTCGGACCGGCGCTCATCGTCGGCGTGGGACTCGCGTCGTGGACCGCGCGCGCCACCGCCAGCATCGCCCTCGCGCTGCTGTCGGTCGTGCTTGCCGCCGCCACGTTCGTCCGCGTCACCGACTATGCGAGCGAAACGCGCCTGTGGGAGGCGACGGTGCGTGCGGCGCCCGGCAACGCACGCGCCTGGAACAATCTCGGGCTTGCCTACGAGCTCGCGGGTGATCGCGATCGTGCGCGCGAAGCCTACCGGCGCGCCCTGGTCATCGACCCGGCGCATCCCAAGGCCGCCGGCAATCTCGACGCCCTGCACCCCGCGGGGGACCCGCCGCCCCGGGAGCCGCCTCGGGGCCCGAACGCGGCGGAGGATGTCGATGGTGCGGTGCAGCTAGGCCAACCTCCGGGCCCCCGGTAGAATCCGCGCCGTGCATCGGCGGGGCCAGGTAAGCCTGACCCGCCCGCGAAACGCCGCGTGATGCCGACCGCCCACCCGGCGGAAGGTGACCCGCGGCGCATCGGCCCACCGTCCCGACTGGCGCAACAGGAGCGCGACCCGATCCCGATCGGTCGCGGCGGTGGGCGTCTCTCACGAGGAGCGTTCGCATGACCACGCTGATCCGGCCCGGGCAAAAGCCCGGCCAGCCCGCCTTCGCGGCGCCCGCCGCGTCGGCCGGCAGGACCGCCGCCGACTACATCCGCCGCGAGCGCGCCTACGGCTCGCGCAACTACGACCCGCTGCCGGTGGTGATCAGCCAGGGCGAAGGCTCGTGGCTGACCGACGTCGAGGGCCGCCGCTACCTGGACCTGATGAGCGCGTACT
>DATLIR010000172.1:0-12544 GCA_035539315.1 Casimicrobiaceae bacterium | reverse complement strand
CGTCAAGACAGGCCTGTTCGAAGGTAACGTCGACGAAGTCGTATTCACGCCGATCGGCTCCGACGCCACGCGGCTCGCCGCGCTGATCTCGGGCGAGATCGACGTCATCAACGATCCGCCACCGCAGGACGTGCCGCGGCTCGCGACGACGCCCAACATCAAGGTGATCGAAGGTGTGGAGAACCGCATCGTGTTCATCGGCATGGACCAGGGCCGCGACGAGCTCCTGTACTCGAGTGTCAAGGGCAAGAATCCGCTCAAGGACAAGCGCGTGCGCCAGGCGCTCTACCAGGCGATCGACATCGACGGGATCCACAAGACGACCATGCGCAACCTGTCGAAGCCCTCCGGCGCGCTGCTGCCCGCGCCGAAGATGTCGACGCCCGACCTCGAGAAACGCATGCCGTACGACAAGGCGAAAGCCAAGTCGCTGCTCGCGGAAGCGGGCTACCCGAACGGCTTCGAGATCACGCTCGACTGCCCGAACAACCGCTACGTCAACGACGAGAAGATCTGCCAGGCGCTGGCGTCGATGTGGACCAAGATCGGGGTCAACACGCGGCTGGTCACGCTGCCGCGCGCGCAGTACTTCCCCAAGCTCGAGAAGCTCGACACCAGCCTCTACATGCTGGGCTGGGGCGGGGCGTCGACCGACGCGATCTTCACGCTGCAGCCGGTGCTCTCGACCTACAGCGGCAAGGGCGACGGCGACTACAACTACGGCCGCTACGTCGATTCCAAGTTCGACGCTCTCGTCGGCGAGGTCAAGGTCGACATGAACCCCGACAAGCGCATCGCGCTGATCCGGCGCGCGCTCGAGATCCAGAAGAACGAGATCTACCACCTGCCGCTGCACCGTCAGGTGATTCCGTGGGCCGCGCGCAGCAACGTCGAGCTGCCGCACCGCGCGGACAACCAGGTCTGGCCGATCTGGGCGAAGATGAAGTAGCGCTCCCAGGGAGTCGCGCCGTGCTCGGAGGGATGCTCGTCCGGATCCTGTTCGCCGTGATCCTGGTGCTCGTCACCTGGAACCCGGCCGGGGTGTCGTACGTCCAGTGGGCGCTCATCGACACCTCGACGTTCGACGCCACCAAGGCGCTGGTCGGCGTGCTGCTGCTCGCGGCGTGGATCCTCGCGGTGCGGGCGACGTGGGTGTCGCTGGGGATGCTCGGCGTCGCCCTCGCCGCCGTCGTTATTGGCGTATTCGTCTGGTGGCTCATGTCGATCGGGCTCGTGTCGACGGACCAGCGCACCCTCCTGTGGATCGCGATCATCGCGATCGGCGTCGTGCTGGGCGTCGGCATGGGCTGGTCGCTGGTGCGCCAGAAGACGACCGGCGTCGTCGAGACGCAGTAGCCGCCGCGCGCGGTTCGGGGTGGGGCTTCCCGCATCCCGCATCGCGCGAAGCGCGGCGGGGCGAGGGGCGCTACGCTTGGCGGTCGTTGCCGAGGCCGACGACGCCGGCCGTGGCGAGCCGCGCGATCTCGACGTCGTCCAGCCCGAGCCATTCGCGCAACACCTCGCGCGTGTGCTGGCCGAGCAGCGGCGGCGCCAGCGTCGATCCCGGCGGCGTCGCCGACATGCCGATCGGCACCGCGACCTGCGGGACGCTTCCCGCCAGCGGATGGTCGAGGTCGGCGCGCATCCCGTGCGCGACCACGTGCGGGTCCGCGAACACCTGGTCGAGCGTGTTGATCGGGCCGCAGGGCACGCCGACCGACTCGAGCGCGTCCAGCCAGTCGCGCTGCGTCCGCGTCCTCACGACCTCGGCGATCATCGGGACCAGCGTCGCGCGGTGGCGCACGCGGCCCGCGTTCCTCGCGAAGCGCGCATCGGCCGACCATCCCGGTCGCCCCGCGATCTCGCAGAACTTCGCGAACTGGCCGTCGTTGCCGACCGCGACGATCAGATGGCCGTCGGCGCAGGCGAACGTCTGGTAGGGCACGATGTTCGGGTGCGCGTTGCCGATCCGTCCCGGCGGCCTCCCGCCGACCAGGTAGTTCATGTCCATCACGGCCATCATCGCGACCGCCGAGTCCATCAGGCAACAGTCGATCCACTGGCCCTCGCCGGACCGGTCGCGATGCGCGAGCGCCGCCTGGATCGCGACCGCCGCGTACATGCCCGTCATCAGGTCGGTGATCGCGATGCCCGCCTTCTGCGGCCCGCCGCCGGGCACGTCGTCGGACTCGCCGGTGACGCTCATGAAGCCGGACATGCCCTGGATGATGAAGTCGTAGCCCGCGCGGTCGGCGTACGGGCCGCGCTGGCCGAACCCGGTGATCGAGCAATAGACGAGCCGCGGGTTGACGCGCGCGAGCGACGCGTAGTCGAGCCCGAACTTCGCGAGCCCGCCAACCTTGTAGTTCTCGACCAGCACGTCGGCGCCGCGCGCGAGATCGCGCACGAGGCGCTGCCCGTCCGCGGTCGTGAAGTCGATCGCGACCGAGCGCTTGCCGCGGTTGCACGCGAGGTAGTAAGCGGCCTCGGCGGTGTCGCTTCCATCGCGGTCCTTCAGGAACGGCGGCCCCCAGGTGCGCGTGTCGTCGCCACCCTGCGGCCGCTCGACCTTGACCACCGTCGCGCCGAGGTCGGCGAGGAGCTGCGTGCACCACGGCCCCGCGAGGACGCGGGACAGGTCGAGGACGGTCAGGTGGGCGAGCGGGCCCGGCATTCCGCGATGCTACCGTGCCGTCGTTCCGGCACGCCCGCCTTGCGCAAGCCCGGGATGACATGACGTACGCGCGCTGCTACCCGTGCCACGCCGGCGCGTTCCGGGCGTACTCGGCGTCGAAGCGCGAGACCGTGAACGGCGGAAGGAGCCGCATGACCTCGACGACGTCGGCCATCACCACGGCGACAAGCTTGAGGTTGACCGGCACGCGACCTCCCCGTCGGCGCCCGGCGCGGGGCCGGTCCCGCCGTGGATCACGTCCCTACTTCAGCGCCGCGAGTACATCGTCCAGCGTCTTCTTGGCGTCGCCGAACAGCATGTGGTTGTTGTCCTTGTAGAACAGCGGATTGTCGACGCCCGCGTAGCCCGACGCCATGCTGCGCTTCATCACGATCGAGTTCTTCGCCTTCCACACCTCGAGCACCGGCATGCCTGCGATCGGGCTCGTCGGGTCCTCCTGCGCGGACGGATTCACGATGTCGTTGGCGCCGATCACCATGGACACGTCGGTGCCCGGGAAGTCGTCGTTCAGCTCGTCCATCTCGAACACGATGTCATAGGGAACCTTTGCCTCGGCGAGCAGTACGTTCATGTGGCCGGGCATCCGTCCGGCGACCGGGTGGATGCCGAAGCGCACCTCGACGCCCCGCTCGCGCAACGCCTTGGTGATCTCGAAGACGGTGTGCTGCGCCTGCGCGACCGCCATGCCGTAGCCAGGCACGATGATCACGCTCTTCGCGTCCTTCAGGAGCTCGGCCGTCTCGGCCGCCGTGATCGGGTGCACCTCGCCCGCGGGCTCGGTCGCGCCGCCCGCCTTCGCGGCGGCGCTGCTGTCGGTGCCGAAGCCGCCGGCGATGACGCTGATGAAGTTGCGGTTCATCGCCCGGCACATGATGTACGACAGGATCGCGCCCGACGAGCCCACGAGCGCGCCGACGACGATCAGCAGGTCGTTCGACAGCATGAAGCCGGTCGCCGCCGCGGCCCAGCCCGAGTAACTGTTGAGCATCGACACCACGACCGGCATGTCGGCGCCGCCGATCGCCATCACCATGTGGACGCCGAACAACAGCGCGACGATCGTCATCACGACCAGCGCGGTCATCTGCGACGGCAAGTCGTGGACCGCGACGAAGCGCCACCCGAAATAGACCACCACGACGAGGCCCGCCAGGTTCAGCCAGTGGCGACCCGGCAGCAGCATCGGCTTGCCGCCGATCCTGCCGGAGAGCTTCCCGAACGCAATCAGCGAGCCCGAGAACGTCACGGCGCCGATCAGCACGCCGATGTAGATCTCCATCTCGTGGATGGCGTTCTCGGCTGGCGTCAGCTGGGCGGCGACCGCGGGATCGATGAAGTTCGCGTACCCGACGAGTACGGCGGCGAGGCCGACCAGGCTGTGCATCAGGGCGACCAGCTCGGGCATCTGCGTCATCTGGACGACGCGCGCCGCGTAGAGCCCGATCACCACGCCGACGACCATCGCGCCGGCGATGTACGGCCACCCGGCGCTCGTCACCTGCAGGCCGAATACGGTCGCCAGCACGGCGATCGCCATGCCGATCATGCCGTAGAGGTTGCCGCGGCGCGACGTTTCCTGGTTCGACAGGCCGCCGAGGCAGAGGATGAACAGGATCGTCGCGGCGAGATACGCGACGGTGGCAAGCCCGGTGCTCAGCATGTCGCCGCTCCTACTTGCGGAACATGCCGAGCATGCGCCGCGTCACCGCGAAGCCCCCGAACATGTTGATCGTGGCCAGCGCGACGGCCACCACCGACAGCCAGCGGATGAACGCGTCGGGCCGGTTCATCGCCGCCGGCATGGCGGACAGGTCCGGCGCGATCTGCACCAGCGCGCCGATCGCGATGATCGACGACACGGCGTTGGTGACGCTCATCAGCGGCGTGTGCAGCGCGGGCTTCACGTTCCACACGACCATGTAGCCGACGAAGCAGGCGAGCACGAACACGGTGAAATGCGCGAGGAACGACGGCGGGGCATAGCGTCCCACGAGCAGGAACAGGATCGCGCCCGTGCCGAACAGCACCACCATCTTGCCGGGCGACATCGGTCCCGACGGCTCGCCGTGGCCCTTCGGCTTTACCGCCACCGGAGCCGCCGCGGCGGGCTTCGCGGCCGCGGGAGGCGCCGCCGACAGCTTGGGCGGTGGCGGCGGCCAGGTCACGTCGCCGCGGTTGATGACGGTCGTGCCGCGCAGCACCTCGTCGTTCATGTCGATCGCGATGGCGTCGCCGTCGAGGCTCTTCGTCTTCTGCAGGTCGTCGACGAGCCGAAGGAGGTTCGTCGCGTACAGCGTCGACGCCTGCTTGGCGAGCCGGCTCGGCAGGTCGGCGTAGCCGATGATCGTGACGCCGTGCCGCACGACGATCTGGCCGGGCACCGTCAGCGCGCAGTTGCCGCCTTGCTCCGCCGCCATGTCGACGACGACGCTGCCTTGCTTCATCGACCGGACCATGTCCTCGCTGATCAGCCGCGGCGCGGGCTTGCCGGGGATCAGCGCGGTCGTGATGATGATGTCGGCGCTCTTCGCTTCCTTCGCGAACACCTCCGCCTGCGCCTTCAGGAAGCCTTCGCTCATCACCTTGGCGTAGCCCCCGACGCCGGTGCCTTCCTCGACGTAGTCGACCGGCACGAACTCACCGCCGAGCGACTTGATCTGGTCGGCCACCTCGGGGCGCGTGTCGTTCGCGCGCACGATCGCCCCCAGGCCGGACGCCGCGCCTATCGCCGCGAGTCCCGCCACCCCGGCGCCGATGACGAAGACCCGCGCCGGCGGCACCTTGCCCGCGGCCGTGATCGAGCCGGTGAAGAAGCGCCCGAACGCGTGCGCGGCCTCGATCACCGCGCGATAGCCGCCGATGTTCGCCATCGACGAGAGCGCGTCCATCTTCTGGGCGCGCGAGATGCGCGGGACGCTGTCCATCGCAAGCACCGTGGCGTTGCGCGCGGCCAGCTTCCTCATGAGCTCCGGGTTCTGCGCGGGCCAGACGAAGCTCACCAGCATGCCGCCGTCGCGCAGCAGCCCGATCTCCGCGTCGTCGGGCGCGCGAACCTTGAACACGATGTCGGAGGACGACCACAGCATCGCGCGCTCGGCGACGATCTCGGCGCCGGCGGCGCGATACGCGTCGTCGTCGATCTGCGAGCCTTCGCCTGCGCCCGCCTCGACCGCGACGCGGAAGCCCTGCTTGACGAGCTTCTCGACGACCTCGGGCACGGTGGCGACGCGCTTCTCGCCCGGGAAGACTTCCCGCGGCACTCCGATCTGCAGGGCCATCCCTCTCCTCCGCTGTGGGCGTGTCGTGTGTGCCCGATCGAGGCATTCGAACGCCTCGGGGTTCGCCCGGCCGCCATCCTGCCACAAACGGGACGGACGCGTCCGCGTCGGGCATCCCTTAAGATGGACGCGCCGCGCACGATGCGATCCCCGTCATGACCACGAACCCGGGCCCGCGTGTCGACGACGATCCTCGTCTCGCCCGCATCGACGCCGCGCTGCGCAGGGGCGACGGCGCGCTCCTCACCGACGACGCCTGCGCGCTGATCGACGAGCACCCCGGATCGGCCGACGCGCAGCGCGCGTACCTCCAGGTGCTCGCCGCCTGGTCACGTGGCGAGCGGGGCCTCGTCGAGAGAGTGTTCCCGCCGCCCGGCACCACGGAACGCCCGCGGATTTCGGTGGTGATCTGCTCGATCGACCGCGCGAAGTTCGAGGCGGTCACCGCGAGCTACCGGGAGCGGTTCGCCGGATATCCGCTGGAGACCGTCGGCATCCACGACGCTCGCTCGCTCGCCGAGGGCTACAACCGCGCGGCGGCGCGCTCCTCCGGCGAGATCCTCGTCTTCTCGCACGACGACATCGAGATCGTCACCCCCGACTTCGCGCCGCGCCTCGTGGCCCACCTCGGCAGTCGCGACGGCGTCGGTATCGCCGGCGCCTCTCGGGTCGCGGGTCCGCGCTGGGACCAGGCCGGTCAGCGTCACATCCACGGCAGCGTGCTGCATCTTCCGCCGGCGGATCGCCCCGGCGTGCTGCTGATGGTCGCCGGCGCCCAGGCGCCCGTGTGCGAGGGCATCCGCGTGCTCGATGGAGTCTTCATGGCGGTGCGCCGGCATGTCTGGGAATCGACGCGGTTCGACGCCGGCCGCTACGACGGCTTTCATCTCTACGACCTCGACTTCACGCGACGAGCGAGCGGCGCGGGCGCCCGGTTCGCCGTATCGCTCGACCTCCTGCTCCTGCACCGGTCGAAGGGCCGCTATGGCGGCGATTGGCGACGCCATGCCGACGCGTTCGCGACGCAAGCGGGGCTCGATCCGAGCGCGAAGCCCTTGCCGGGCGGCCTTCAGGTCCGTCTCGACACGCAGGCCCAGGTCGACGCGATGCGGGCGGCGCTGCTGCACTTTCGCTACGGCGCGCCGCGCGCCGGTTCGACCTAGATCGCCGCGGCGATCGCCTTCCCCGCGTCGGTCGTGGACGCATGGCCGCCGATGTCGCGCGTGCGCGGCGCCTTCGGGTCGGCGAGCGTGCGCTCGATGGCGCCGACGAGCGACGCGGCCGCCCCCGGGTGGCCGAGGAACTCGAGCATCAGCGCGCCCGACCAGATCTGCCCGATCGGGTTCGCGATGCCCTGCCCGGCGATGTCCGGCGCCGAGCCGTGGACCGGCTCGAACAACGACGGGTGCGTGCGCTCGGGATTGAGGTTCGCGGACGGCGCGATGCCGATCGTGCCGCACACCGCCGGACCGAGGTCCGACAGGATGTCGCCGAACAGGTTGGAGCCGACGACCACGTCGAACACCTGCGGCCGCTGGACGAAGTGCGCCGTCAGGATGTCGATGTGGTACTGGTCGACGCGGATGTCCGGGTAGTGCGCGGCCATCGCCTTGAAGCGCTCGTCCCAGTACGGCATCGTGATCGAGATGCCGTTCGATTTCGTCGCCGACGTGACGTGCCTATCCGGCCGCGTTCGCGCGAGCTCGAACGCGTAGCGCAGCACGCGGTCGACGCCCTTGCGCGAGAAGACCGACTCCTGGAACACGATCTCGCGGTCGGTCCCCTCGAACATGCGGCCGCCCACCGACGAGTATTCGCCCTCGGTGTTCTCGCGCACGACGACGAAGTCGATGTCGCCGGGATGGCGGTTCGCGAGCGGCGTCGCGATGCCGGGCATCAGCCGGCACGGGCGCATGTTCACGTACTGGTCGAAGCGGCGGCGGAACGGGATCAGCGAGCCCCACAGCGACACGTGGTCGGGCACGGTCGCCGGCCAACCCACGGCACCGTAGTAGATCGCGTCGAAGCCGGACAACGATTCGAACCAGTCTTCGGGCATCATCCGGCCGTGCCTGGCGTAGTAGTCGCAGCTCCAGTCGAAATGCGTGAACGCGAGCGACACACCGTGCTTCTTCGCGGCGGCCTCGACGGCCCGCAACCCCTCGGGCATGACCTCCTTGCCGATGCCGTCGCCGGGCATCACCGCGATGCGATGGGTCGTCATGGTTTTCTCCGTGATCAGCGTGAAATTGTAGTCGCAGGAGTCCAGGCGAGGGTTGATCGTCGATCGTCGCGGTCCTCGACGCCCATCGTCGTCACCTGCCGATGCCGACCCTCCACGCTCGGAACCCACCGGCGCTTGTGCTAGACTTCTTCACTACGCCGGCCGGGAACGCCGGCGTTTTTGCTGCCCGCGCTCCTTGACGAACGCCCCCGCCGCGCGCGCTCGCGCGATCGCCTTCATGGTCGTCGCCGCGACCTGCTGGTCGTCCGGCGGCTACCTCGTGCGCCAGCTCTCGATCACCGATGCCTGGGAGATCGTGTTCTGGCGCAGCGTGTTCATGGCGCTGTTCGTGCTCGGCGTCCTCGCGGCGCTGCATCGCCGGCGTACGGCGTCGGCGATTCGCGCGGTCGGCTGGCCCGGGCTCGCCGCCGGCGCTTTCCTGGCCTGCACGTTCTTCTTCTTCATCGCCTCGCTCACGCGCACGACGGTGGCCAACACGTTCGTGCTGATGAGCGTGTCGCCGTTCCTCGCCGCGATCGCCGGCCGCCTGGTGCTGAAGGAGCCGGTACCGGTGCGCACCTGGGTGGCGATGACCGTCGCGTTCCTCGGCATCGTCGTCATGTTCGCCGACGCGGTGGACGCCGGGCGCGTCGTCGGCAACCTGCTGGCGCTCGGCGTGTCGTGCTTCTTCGCGGCGCAGGTGACCGTGCTGCGCAAGGTGCATGCGACCGTCGACATGCTGCCGCAGGTGATGATCGCCGGCGTCATCTCGATCGTCGTCGCCGCGCCGCTGGCGCTGCCGCTCACCGCGACGCGCGCGGACCTCGTCGTTCTCGCGATCATGGGCTGCATCCAGCTCGGCACCGGCTGCCTGCTTGCGACCGCCGCGTCACGCCACCTGTCGGCCACCGAGCTCGGACTGCTCGCGCTGCTCGAGCCCATCCTGGGACCGATCTGGGTGTGGGCGCTCATGGGCGAGCATCCCGGCGCGACCGCGCTCGCCGGCGGGGCGATCGTGCTGTCGGCCGTGATCGTCAACGAGGCCGTGGCGCTGCGACGCGCGCGTCGGGTCAGCCCGCCGGCGGGCGTGCCGCCGCTCGCGTGACCGGCGCCGCCGCGTCCTGCGAGGCGGCGTAGGCTACTCGCGAGACACGCCATGGCCTGGCCGGACTTCCCCCTCGCCTTCTATCCCGTCGCCGTGTTCGCGATCCTGCTGACCGGCATTGCGAAAGGCGGCTTCGGCGGCGGCTCGGGCGGCGTCGCGGTGCCGCTCATGTCGATCTTCATCGCGCCGCCCGAGGCGGCTGCGATCATGCTGCCGATCCTGTGCGCGATGGACCTGTTCGGCGTGCACGCGTACCGGGGGCTCGCGTCGCGGAAGCACCTCGGCGTCCTGTTGCCCGGCGCGCTCGTCGGCATCGCGCTCGGCGCGTTCGCGTTCGGCACGATGCCGGTCGACGCGATCCGCCTCGTCGTCGGCGGGATCGCCGTGCTGTTCGCGCTCAACCGCTGGTTCCGCGTGACCGAGCGCGTCGCCGCGCGCCTCGAAGCGTCGTCCGCACCCCCCGGCGCCGTCGCCGGCAGCTTCTGGGGCGCGGTGTCCGGCTTCACGAGCACGCTCGCGCACGCGGGGGGCCCGCCGTTCGCGGTCTACGTGCTGCCGCAGAAGCTCGACAAGACCGTGTTCGTCGCGACCTCGGTCGTATTCTTCCTGATCGTCAACTACGTGAAGCTCGTGCCGTACTATTTCCTCGGCCAGCTCAACCTCGGCAACCTCGCGGCTTCGCTCCTGTTCGCACCGCTCGCGCCGCTCGGCATCTGGCTCGGCGTGTGGCTGCACCGGCGCATTCCCGAGGCGCCGTTCTACCACGTCGCCTACACGCTGCTGTTCGCGACCGGCGCCAAGCTCGTCTGGGACGCGCTCGCGCGCTGATCCGCCGCGGCGGGTCGCCGCCGGTGTGCGAGCGAGGCATGCTCCCCGGGGCCGGGTGGCGCCCCGCGGCGGTCGGTGCGCGAGCCAGGCACGCTCCCCGGGTCCGGCTGGCGCCCCGCGGCGGTCGGTGCGCTATGATCGCGCGGTCCGTCCCCCCAAGCCGCCCCGATGCCCGTCAAGCAGACCTTCCTCGACTTCGAGCAGCCGATCGCCGAGCTGCAGACGAAGATCGACGAGCTTCGCTTCGTGCACGAGGACTCGGCGGTCGACATCGCCGACGAGATCGCACGGCTCACCAAGAAGAGCCAGCAGCTCACCAAGGACATCTACGCGAAGCTGACGTCGTGGCAGATCGCGCAGGTGGCGCGCCACCCGCAGCGCCCCTACACGCTCGACTACGTCGCGGGCATGTTCACCGAGTTCCGCGAGCTCCACGGCGATCGCTCCTACTCCGACGACGCCGCGATCGTCGGCGGCCTCGCGCGCTTCAACGGCAAGCCCTGCGTGGTAATCGGCCACCAGAAGGGCCGCGACACCAAGGAGAAGATCCACCGCAACTTCGGCATGCCGCGGCCGGAGGGCTACCGCAAGGCGCTGCGGTTGATGAAGCTCGCCGAGAAATTCGGCCTGCCGCTTTTCACGTTCGTCGACACGCCGGGCGCCTACCCGGGAATCGGCGCGGAGGAGCGCGGCCAGTCGGAAGCGATCGGCCGCAACCTCTACGAGATGGCCGGCCTGCGCACGCCGGTGATCGTCACGGTCATCGGCGAAGGCGGATCGGGCGGCGCGCTCGCGATCGCTGTCGGCGACATCACGCTGATGCTCCAGTACGCGACCTACTCGGTGATTTCGCCCGAGGGCTGCGCGTCGATCCTCTGGAAGAGCGCCGAGCAGGCGCCCGAGGCCGCCGAGATCCTCGGCATCACGGCGCCGCGCCTGAAGCAGCTCGGCCTGGTCGACAAGGTCGTCAACGAGCCCGTCGGCGGCGCGCACCGTGATCCCGCGGCGATGATCGTCACGCTCAAGAAGGCGCTGGCCGAGGCGCTGAAGTCGCTCGCCGACCTACCGCTCGACGAGCTGGTCGAGCGCCGCGAGGACCGGATCGTCTCCTATGGCAAGTTCAAGGAGCTCAATCCGGGCTGACGCGGTCGCGCCGGTCGAGCGCGCCGTCGCGCAGTGGGCGGCGGCGCTCCCCGCAGGCAGCGATCCGGTCGCGATCGCGCTGTCCGGCGGCCGCGATTCGGTGGTGCTGCTGGACGCCGCCGCCGCTGCGCTGCTCGAGCGCGGTCGCCGTGCCATCGCCTTCCACGTGCATCACGGCCTGCAGGACGCCGCGGATGCGTGGCCAGCGTTCTGCGCGGCTGCCGCCGCCGAACGCGGGATCGACTACGCGCAGCTTCGCGTGAGCGTCGTGCGCGCACGACGAGGCAGTCTGGAGGCATCCGCCCGCGACGCGCGCTATGCGGCGCTGCGCGAGCTCGCGCACGAAGCGGGCGCGCGCACGATCGCGCTCGCCCATCACCAGGACGACCAGGCCGAGACGCTCTTGCTGCAGCTGGGCCGCGGTGCGGGTCCTCCCGGGCTGGCGGCGATGCCCGCCCGGCACACCGACGACGCCGGCGTCACCTGGTGCCGCCCGTTGCTCGGCCTGCCGCGCGCCGCGTTGGCGTCCTATGCCGCGGCCAGGCAACTGCGGTGGGTCGACGACCCCAGCAACGCCGATGCTCGCCACCGCCGCAATGCCGTGCGCGCGTTCGTCGCGCCGGCATTCGCCGCCGCGCTGCCCGGCTATCCCGCCACGCTCGCGCGCGCCGCGTCGCACCAGGCGGACGCAGCGCACCTCATCGACGAACTCGCCGCGCAGGATGCCCGGGCCGCCGGCTACGACGCCGTCGGTGGAACGATCGCCTCCGCGAGGCTCGCGACGTTGGCCGAACCGCGCGCATCGAGGAACCAGCGCAGCAGGTTGCGCGCGGCCTGGCGCCACCCTCGGCGGCGCGGCTCGACGCGATGCTGCGCCAGCTCGCGCACGCGCGCGTCGACGCGACGATCGCGCTCGCGCACGCCGGCGCCGTCGTCGGCCGCCATCGCGGGCGCGTCGTCGTGCACGGTCGCGCGCCGGGGGACTACCACGCGTCGTGGCACGGCGAGGCCGCGATCGCGTTGCCGCATGGCGAGCTGCGCTTCGAACCGGTCGATGGCGGCGGCGTCGCCGCCGCACGCATCGCCGCGGGCCTCGCGATCCGGCCGCGCCACGGGGGCGAGCGGCTGCAGCTCGCGTCCGGCCAGGCGCGGCGCGCGTTGAAGTCGCTGCTGCGCGAAGCCGCGCTTCCGCCGTGGGAGCGCGACGCATTGCCACTGGTCGTGTGCGGCGAAGCGCTGGTCGCGGTGCCCGGCATCGGCGTCGACGTGGC
>DATLIR010000171.1:0-32081 GCA_035539315.1 Casimicrobiaceae bacterium | reverse complement strand
CTCGGCTTGCAGCCGGCCGTCGATGACGAGCGACAGGTTCTGCCGCGCCGCCTCGACGCCGGGGCGAAGCGCCAGCGCGCGCCGGATGTCGCGCTCCGCCGCGTCGAAGTCGAAGCGCTGGAAGCGTGCGACGCCGCGCATATGCCATGCGTCGAACAGCATCGGAGCGGCATCGATCACCCGATCGTAGAGCGCGATCGCGTCGGCCAACCGCCCCGCCTGCTGCGCGGCGAGCGCCTGCTGCAGCTGCGCGAGCGTACCCGATGCCGGTCGCGCCTCGACCGTCGCAGCGACCTGGCCATGGCAATCCTTGAAACGCCGCCCGCTGCCGCAGGGGCAGGCCGCATTGCGCGAAGCGGGAGGCGAGATCGCGGCGCTCATCGAGCTACTGTCATCGGCGCATCGCGGCCGCGACGCCGCCGTGGCACGCCTTGTAGCGCAGCCCGCTGCCGCATGGGCATGGGCCGTTGCGCGTGGGCGGTTGCGCGACGAGCCCCGCGCTCGCCTTCGCGCCTTCGGCGTCCGCCCCGCGCAACGGGCCGGCCGGCGGGCGCACGCCGGGCGCAGTGCGCGCGAGGCGCGCCTGGTCGATGCGCAGGCGGGACTCGCGATGCCAGTACGCGAGGTCGCCGTGGTCGAAGAACGCGCGAACCGCGTCGCGATCGGGCATCGGGATATGGGTCACGAGGTTGACGCCGGTCCGGAAGCTCGCGAGCTTGCCGGCGTGCTTGGCGTCGAAGCGCGCCATGGCGCGCATGTAGTTGGCGTCGTAGCTCCCCCCCGAGTAGTGGACGATCGCGAGGTCGAGCGCGACGCCCAGGCGCCAGCCGGCGAGGTGCGCGCGGAAGCTGAAGTCGGTGTCGTAGCCGTGCCAGCCGTCGAAGGTCTCCGCGTCCCAGCCGAGCGCCACCGCGGCGTCGCGCCGGGCGACGATGAAGATGCCTTCCAGCGCGACGATGCCGTCGACGTCGCGGGTCGCGCCGCCGAAGAACCCGGTGCTGAGCCCGGTGCCGAGGTCTCCGCCGGGCACCGGACCGGTCATGGCGCCGTACAGGTGCTCGGCGCCCGCGTCCATCCAGTTCATCGAGACGAGCTTGCGCGTGCCGACCGGGGCGAAGACATCGAAGCGCTCGAGGTGCCGCGCGAGCCGCGCAGGCAGGTCGGGCATCAGGAGCTCGATGTCGTCGTGGCAGAAGACGACCGGATCGCCGACGCTCCTCGCCAGGCCGCGGCGGTAGCCGTCGCACATCGAACGCGCGTCGTGGACGCCGACGATCTCGTGGGGCGCGCCCGCCACGGCGCGCTCGATCCAGCGGCTCACCGAGGCGAACTTCGCCCCATCGATGCTGTTGATGACGAACGACAGCATGGCCGGGACCGGCGCGATCAGTACGAGCCGGGCGCCGCGAAGCTCTCGAAGCGCGTGAACTCGCCGAGGAAGGTCAGGCGCACGGTGCCGATCGGGCCGTTGCGCTGCTTGGCGACGATGATCTCGGCCACGCCCTTGTCCGGCGTGTCCTCGTTGTAGACCTCGTCGCGATAGATGAACAGGATCACGTCGGCGTCCTGCTCGATCGCCCCGCTCTCGCGGAGGTCGCTCATCACCGGCCGCTTGTTGGGACGTTGCTCGAGCGACCGGTTGAGCTGCGAGAGCGCGATCACCGGCACCGCGAGCTCCTTGGCGAGCGCCTTGAGCGAGCGCGAGATCTCCGAGATCTCGGTCGCGCGGTTCTCGCCCTGCGACGAGGCCTGCATCAGCTGCAGGTAGTCGACGACGACGAGCCCGAGCGGCGCGTGCGCGCGCGCGATGCGGCGCGCGCGCGAACGCAGCTCCATGACGGTGAGCGCAGGGGTCTCGTCGATCAGGATCGGCGCGTCGTTCAGGCGTCCGAGCGCGTTGGACAGCCGCGTCCAGTCGTCCGCCTGCAGCTTGCCGGTGCGCAGGTTGGTCGAGTCCAGTCGGCCGACCGAGGCGATCAGGCGCAGCGCGAGCTGGTTCGCGCCCATTTCCATCGAGAAGATCGCGACCGGGCGCTTGTCGGCGAGCGCGACGTGCTCGCCGATGTTGATCGCGAGTGCCGTTTTGCCCATCGACGGCCGGCCGGCGACGATGACGAGGTCGCCGGCCTGCAGCCCCGCCGTCATCTTGTCGAGGTCGGTGAAACCGGTCGCAAGGCCGGTCACGTCGGTCGGATGCTCGCGGCTGTAGAGCTCCTCGATCCGCTCGACGACGCCGACCAGGAGGTCCCCCACCTTCGCGTATTGCTTGCGCCCGCGCGCGCCCGCCTCGGCGATGTGCATCACCTTGGTCTCGGCCTCGTCGAGCAGCTGCGAGGCGTTGCGTCCCATCGGCTGGTAGGCCGACTCGGCGATCTCGGCGGCGGTCGACGCGAGCTGGCGGAGCACCGAGCGGTCGCGCACGATCTGTGCGTAGTGGCGGATGTTCGCCGCGGTCGGCACGCCGGACACCAGCGCACCCAGGTAGGCGAGGCCGCCGATCTGCTCGAGGCGGCCCGCGGACGACAGCGACTCGGCGAGCGTCACCGCATCCGCCGGTTGCGCCGCGCTGATCAGGCGCACCACGTGCTCGAAGATGAGCCGGTGCGCCTCGCTGTAGAAATCGGTGGCGGCCACGACGTCGCCGATCTTGTCGGCGGCGTCGTTGTCGAGCAGGAGCGCGCCAAGCACCGACTGCTCCGCCTCCAGCGAATGCGGGGGCAGGCGCAGCGCGTCGACGTCGGCGTGGTCGGGCATCGGGAGAACGGTGCAGGAACGCGATTCTACCGTGCCGGTTCAGCGCTGTCCGTGGCACTCCTTGTAGCGAAGCCCGCTGCCGCATGGACAGGGATCGTTGCGGCCCGCGGCGTAGGGTCGCTCGGCGAGTGCGCGCCGGCGTCGCGCCTCCTCGCGCGTCCACGCCTGCAGGCGCGCGAGGTTGGCGCGCGCGTAGGCGGCGGGAAGGCCGTCGGGAACCACGACCTCCTCCATCGCATCGACCCAGGGCCCGCGTCCGGTCGCGAGCGCATCGGCGTGCCGCTGCGCGAACCGCAGGTGGTAGCGCACCCGGGCCTGGTCCTGGCGCCCGCGCGAGTGGTGGACGATCGGCAGGTCGAGCACGACGGCGAGCCGCAGTCCGGCGCGATGAGCGCGGAACGTGAAGTCGGCGTCGTAGCCGTGCCAGCCGTCGAACGTCTCGGCGTCGAAGCGAACCGCCTCGGCGACGGCGCGCCGCGTGGCCAGGAACACGCCGTCCATCGCCTGCATGCCGGGCACGGCGTCACCGCCGCCGTCGGCGCCGTAGAAGCAGAACGTCGCGGCGTCGCCGCGAGCCTGGACGATCGCCCCTGCGGCATGCTCGATGCCGGCCTCGGCCCAGTCCATTCCCGCGCAGCGCCGCGTGCCGGCGACGCCGATGAGGTCGTAACGCTCGAGGTGATGCGCGAGCCGCGCGGCGAGCCCGTCGGCATGGATCTCGATATCGTCGTGGCAGAAGACGACCAGCTCGCCGTGCGCCCGCGCGAGGCCGCGCGTCCAGCCCTCGCAGAGCGATCGCGCGTCGTGGATGCCGACCATTTCGTGCGCCGCGCCCTCAAGCGAGCGTGCGAGGCTATGCGCGAGCCCGGCGAACTTCGCCGTGTCGATGCTGCAGACGATGAACGAGATCACGTCCGGACCCGACCGCCAATCTACCCGGATCGAGGGTGCGGCGGAACGGGGCGTGCCGCGAGCCGCGTGACGCCTGATTCCGCGGGGAACAGGCCGGGCGCCCCGCGCGTGCCAAGAGGGTGCGGCGCCGGCGGCGGTTGTCGAGCAACGAAAACGCCCCGTCACCGGGGCGTCGTCACGACGGCGGCGCGGGCGGCGTTGCGGGACGCCGCCGGCCGGGCGGGATCGCTAGCCCTGCGCCATGTCGCCCAGCACGCCCACGGTGATGTGCGCGAGCACGTCGGTGTGCAGCTGAACGGTGATCGGGTGGTCGCCGACCTGCTTGAGCGGTCCCGCGGGCATGCGGATCGCGCCCTTCTCGACCACGATGTCGTGCGCCTTCAGCGCCTCGACGATGTCGACGTTGGTGACCGAGCCGAACAGGCGGCCATCGACGCCGGCCTTCTGCGTGACCTGCACGGTCAGCCCTTCGAGCCGCGTCGCCGACGCCTGCGCGGCGGCGAGCTTGTCCGCGGCAGCGCGCTCGAGCTCGCCGCGCTTCTCCTCGAGCAGCTTCACGTTCTCGGGCGTGGCGCGCTTCGCCTTGCCGTGCGGGATCAGGAAATTGCGCGCGAAGCCGTCCTTGACCTTCACGACGTCGCCCAGGTTGCCGACGTTGGCGACCTTTTCCAGCAGGATGATCTGCATCGCGGCGCTCCTAGTGGCGGTCGGTGTACGGGAGCAGCGCGAGGAACTGCGCGCGCTTGATCGCCGTGCCGAGCTGGCGCTGGTAGCGGGCCTTGGTGCCCGTGACGCGCGCCGGCATGATCTTGCCGTTCTCCTGCACGAAGTCCTTCAGGACGTCGATGTCCTTGTAGTCGATCTGCACCACCTTCTCGGCGGTGAAGCGGCAGAACTTCTTGCGCTTGAACAGCGCGTTGCCGCGGTCGCGGCGCTTGGTCTTGTTCTTGTCCTTGCCTTTACCCTTGAACGGACGGGGCATGATGGTTCCTCTGGCTGGTCTTCAATCGTCAATCGGTTCGATGCGGTCGACGTGCAGCGCGAGCGTGAGTCCGGTGCGCCAGCGTCGCGCGACGAAGCCTTCGCAGCGCACGGCGCTCCCGGCCGGCAGTCTCGCGATCGTCTCGGCGACTGCGCCGAACGCCACCGCCGCGATCTCGCACTCGACTTGCCGCCGTCCCCCGGCTTCCGGCTGCTCCGAGCGGTGCACGAGCACCGCGTCGATGGCGGGAAGGCCGGCGGGGGTGTGGCGCAGCGCGTCGCGCGTCGCGAGCGTGGCGTCGATCGCGAGCCGGTTCATCCGGCCGCGCGCGACCACGTCGTCAGGCGGCGGCAGGAGCCTCCGGTGCGCTCACGCGCTCGGAGCGCTCGCCGCGATCGCCACGATCGCCGCGATCGCCCGTCCTCTCGGCCGGCCGGTCGGTCAGCGAGCGCGACTTCTCCTCCTTCATCATCGGCGAGGGCGCCACGACGGCGTCCTTCATCGCGACGATCAGGTGGCGAAGCACCGCGTCGTTGAACTTGAACGCGTGCTCGAGCTCGGTGAGGGTCTCGCGGTCGCACTCGAGGTTCATGAGCACGTAGTGCGCCTTGTGCATCTTCTGGATCGGGTAGGCCATCTGGCGCCGGCCCCAGTCCTCGACGCGGTGAACGCGACCAGCGCGGCCGGTCACCATCGTGCGGTAGCGCTCGACCATCGCGGGCACCTGCTCGCTCTGGTCGGGATGCACGATGAAGACGATTTCGTAGTGACGCATGCAGGATCTCCTTGTGGACGTGGGGGCAGCGCTTGAAGCCCCGCGGAGGCGCCGCGTCCTGGATGCGGCGACGGTCCCGGGGGCCGCCCGGGTGCTGCTTGGGCCTCCCCGTCTGCAGCGGGTGAGGCAAGGAAGCCCAATAGTATAGCCCGGAAAAGGCCGACGGATCAATGGGGTGGGGAAGCGCCGCCACGCGCGGCCGCTCGGTGCCCCGATCGACCGCTTTCCGTGCGCGGCCGCACCGATAGCCCGGCCCGCTTGGACCACCATGGTTCGAACCGCCACGTCCGGCACCCGCCGAGGCGCCGTTGACGCACGTCAATCCGGCCTTTTCGCACTACGCGCAAGCTGGTGCCATCCAGGAGGGTGTCATGATGAAACGAACGAGAACCGCATGGATCGTCGGCGTCGCCGTGATGGGCGCGCTGGGCGCCGGCCGCGCGCTGGCGGCCGATCCGGCCACGATCGACTGGGCCAAGGTCCCGACCAGCAAGGTGACGCTGTTCTATCCGGGCCAGTCGTCCTACGAGTGGGTGCGCAACGACCACAAGGGCGGCAAGGGCGCCAAGGCGGCCGCCGGCGGCCAGGCGTGCGAGAAATGCCACGAGGGCGAGGAAAGGGACCTGGGGGCCGCCATCGTCAAGGGCGGCAAGCTCGAGCCCACGCCGGTCAAGGGCAAGAACGGCTCGGTGGACCTCGCGGTCCAGGCCGCCTACGACGCGAAGAACGCCTACCTGCGCTTCCAGTGGAAGACGCAGCAGGCGCACGCCGGCACCGAGCACCAGTACCTGCGCTACGACGGCAAGGAATGGAAGGTCCACGGCTTCCCGAAGCTCGACAAGGTCGTGCAGGATGGCGTGGAGCCAGGCATCTACGAGGATCGCCTGGCCATCATGCTGGACGACGGCAAGGTCGCGGATTTCGCGCGCCAGGGCTGCTGGCTCACCTGCCACGACGGACAGCGCGACATGGCGAAGCAGTTCACCAAGGAGCAGGTCGCGGGCAACGCGCTGCTGACCGCGATCAAGAAATCCGACGTACGCAAGTACCTGCCTGCGACGCGCAGCGACCCGGCGAACTGGACCACCGGGCTTTCGCTCGACGAGATCGCGAAGATCAAGGCGGCCGGCGGGTATGTCGACCTGATCCAGTGGCGCGCGCACCGGTCGCACGCGGTCGGCATGGCCGACGACGGCTACGTCCTCGAGTTCCGCAACGCCGATGCCGGCAAGGACATGTTCGCCGGCAATGGCGACGCGAAAACGCACGCGCCGAAATTCATGTGGGACGAGAAGAAGGTCGGCTACAGGTCGATCACGGCCGACGCGCTCCGCAAAGGCGACCACTTCCTCGTCGCCGGCCAGAACGCGGTGCCGTTCGACCCGAACGCGGGCTGGAAGGCGGGCGACATGATTCCCGACTACGTCGTCAGCCGCGAGGGCGCCGGCGGCTCGGCCGCCGACAACAACGCGATCGCGTCGTGGAAGGATGGGACGTGGACCGTCGTGATCGTCCGGCCGCTCGGCCTTGCCAATGGCGACGACAAGGCACTCAAGGAGGGCGGCGTCTACAACGTCGGCTTCGCGGTGCACGACGACAACATCACCACGCGCGGCCACTACGTGTCGTTCGTCAAGACGCTGGGGCTCGGCGCCGAGGCGCAGATCAAGGCGGTGAAGCTGCCCTGACCCGGGCCAGTCGACGCCGGCGCGGCGGGCCCTCGCCCGCCGCGCGCGTTTCAGCGGCAAGCCGTCAGCGTGGCGCGGCAGCCGCGGCGGTCGGCGCGGCGATCGCCGCCAGGACGGCGTGCCGCTCGAGCCGCGGCATCTGCGCCAGCTCCTGCACGCGCGCGTAGAAGCGCGGCAGGTTGCCGTCCTCGCGGGCGAGCAACGCCCGGAACGCCGGGACCGCATCCGAATAGAGCCCCATCGACGCGAGGCTCGCGTTGTTGGGGCCCTTGCCCCCGTCGCCGGCGAACCAACGGTCGAACGCGGCGAGCCCGGGCTCGCCGCCCTTCGCCTCCACATAGGCGACGTGCATCGCCTCGAACGCCTCCCGCTTGGCACGGCGTTTCTCGTCGTCGGGGAGCCGGCTCGTGTAGGCGGTCGCCAGCGCGGCCCGCGTGCCGCGCACCAGTCGCCGGAATTCCGCGCGCAGGCGCTCGCCGCGCTCTTTGTCGACCGTGAGCTTCTGCGCTTCCGCCGGCGGCAGCGAGGCGATCCAGCGCGCGAGCCCCGCCTCCTCGACGGTGACGGCGAACGACTCGTTGAACGTCGTGTCGTCCTTCGCGTAGGCGACCTGGTGCGCGAGCTCGTGGAAGACGAGCCGCGCGAGCTCGATGTCGGGATAGCGGATGAACGACGACAGGATCGGGTCGTCGAACCAGCCGAGCGTCGAGTACGCCGGCACGCCGCCCACGTGCACGTCGTAGCCTTCCGCGACCAGCCGCGCGGCCTCGGCGCGCGCCTCGTCCTCGCGGAAGTAGCCGCGGTAGCTGACGCAGCCGGCGACCGGGAAGCACCACTCCTGCGGCTTCAGCGACAGCTCGGGTGTGGCGAACACGTTCCACAGCACGAACGGCCGGCCGACGTCGGTGTAGCGCGTGAAGCTGCCGTTGTCCGGCAGGCCCAGCGTCGCGCTCGCGTAGGCGCGGATCGAGCGCGCGCGCTCGAGCCGGTCCTTGAGGCGCGGGTCGGACGTGGTGCCGATCACCTCGCCGAGCGGCTTCGCGCGCGCGATCAGGTCGAGCTGGCCCGAGGCGCTCTGGAAGTAGTAGTCGGCGCCGCAGCCGGCGAGCGCGAGCGCGCAAGCCGACGCAGCGAGCAGTCGTGAGATCATGGACAGGGTTTCCCGAGGTGGCGCGCGATGCGCGCGATGCCGTCGGCGATGCGCTCGCGCGCGATCGTGTAGGCGAAGCGCACGTGCGCGTGCGCCCGGTGGGTGCCGAAGTCGAGCCCCGGCGTGATGGCGACGCCCGCGCCTTCCAGCAGCTCGCGGCAGAACGCCCGGCTGTCGTCGGCCAGCCGCGAGGTGTCGGCGTAGACGAAGAATCCGCCGGTGGGCATGACCGGGATGACGAAGCCGAGCTCGCGCAACGCGGGAACGAGCAGGTCCCGGCGCGCGCGGAACTCGTCGCGCCGCGACTCGAGGATGGCGAGCGTCGCCGGCTCGAAGCAGGCGAGCGCGGCGCGCTGCGACAGCGTCGGGGGCGAGATGTACAGGTTCTGGGCGAGCTTCTCGAGGTCGCGCACGTGCCGCTCCGGCGCGACGACCCACCCTAAGCGCCAGCCGGTCATGTTGAAGTACTTCGAGAAGCTGGAGATCACGAAGAGATCGTCCGACAGCGCGAGCGCCGACGCCGGCCGCGCGCCCGGCGCGAGGTCGTAGGACAGGCCGAGGTAGATCTCGTCGACGATCAGGTGCCCCGCTCGCTCGGCGACCGCGGCGACGATGCGCCCAAGCTCGTCGTGCGCGACCGTGGTCCCGGTCGGGTTGGAGGGCGAGGCGATCAGCACGCCGCGCGTGCGCGGACCCCAGCGCTGCTCGATGAGCCTGGCCGAGAGCTGGTAGCGCGTCGCGGCGTCGACCGGCACGGCGACCGGCTCGCCTTCGAGCGTGCGCACGAAATGGCGGTTGCACGGGTAGCCGGGGTCGGCCATCAGCACCTGCTCGTCGCGGTTGACGAGGAGCGCGGCGACCAGCAGCAGGGCCGCCGACGAGCCGGCGGTGACGACGACGCGCTCCGGCGAGACGTCGACGCCGTAGCGCTCGCCGTAGTGGCGCGCGATCGCGCCGCGCAGTTCCGGCAAGCCGAGCGCCGAGGTGTAGTAGATGCCGCCGTCGGCGAGCGCGCCACGCGCCGCCTCGAGGACCGGCCCGGGCGTCGGAAAGTCCGGCTCGCCGATCTCCATGTGCACGACGCTGCGTCCCGCCGCCTCCAGCGCGCGCGCCGCCGTCTGCACCTCCATCACGTGGAACGGCGCGATGTCGGCGACGCGTGCGGCGAGGCGCGTGCGGGTGTCCATCGGTCGAAAGTCTGAAGGCGGGGCGAAGCGGCGAGGCCGTATCGTAGCGCGACCGTGCGCCTTGCGACGTGCAAAGGTCGTGCCGCGGTCGCGATCGGGGCAGCCATCCGACCCACGATGCACGCCAAACGTTCCAGTCCCTCGCCGCGGCACCGGCGCGTCCTACACGCGGCCGGTGCGGCCCTCGCTTTCGCCGCCGCCCACGCCTTGGGCGCCGTCCACAAATGCGCCGGCCCGGGCGGCATCGTGTACCAGGACCGCCCCTGCGGCGCCGGGGCGTCCGCGGACGACGGCGCGATCGCGGAGGCCCCGCTGTCGGTGCTGCCCGCGCCCTCGCCCGCCCGCACGATCGAGCGTCGTGAGGCCACGGCGAAACCGCTGCGCCAGGAGCGTGCGCGGCGGCGCGAGCCCGTCCACGAGGGCAACCCGGCCGAGCGGCGCCACCTGCGCGTGGGCATGAGCGAAGGCGAGGTGATCGCGCGCGTCGGGCCGCCCGACCTCACTACCGGGAAGGGTCGGCGGCAGGCACGCTGGACCTGGATGCCGGTCCCCGGCGATCCCGACACGATCACGGTCGTGCTGTTCGACGTCGGGCGCGCGGTCGAGATCGAGCGGACCGTCGTCAAGCGGTAGCCGCGCGGGGGCCAGGCACGCTCGACGGGCGCCGGGGCGATGCGCTACCGTCGGCGCTCGGCGCGAGGACGGGGGGCCGTGGGGATGCGCGTGGTGCTGCAGCGGGTCGCGCAGGCGAGCATCAGCGTGGACGGGCGCGTCACCGCGGAAATCGGGCCGGGCCTGCTGGTGCTCGCGGGCGCTGCGCCGGACGACGGCCCGGAGGATCGCGACTGGCTCGCGCGCAAGATCGTGCAGCTGCGCGTGTTCAGCGACGACGCGGGCGTGATGAACCGCTCCGTCGCCGAGGTCGGCGGCGCCATCCTCGCGGTCTCGCAGTTCACCCTCTACGCGTCGACGCGCAAGGGCAACCGCCCGTCGTGGTCGAACGCGGCGCCGCCGACGGTCGCGCGGCCGCTGTTCGACGCGTTCGTCGCCGCGCTCGCGCGCGAGCTCGGCCGACCCGTGCCCACCGGCGAATTCGGCGCCGACATGCACGTCGCTCTCGTGAACGACGGTCCGGTGACGGTCACGCTCGACAGCCGCGCACGGGAGTGACCCGCAGGCGGCGCGCCTATAATCGGCCCGCTCCCGATGTCCCTCCCGCACCCTCCCCGCTGGGTCGTCGCCGCCGCCGCGCTCGTCGCGATCGTGCTGGCCGTGGTGGCGTTTCGCGCGACGCAGGGCCGCGTCGTGGACGCGGCGCCCGCCACGACGACGCGCCTAACGCAGTCGGTCGTCGTCTCCGGACGCGTGCTCGCGCCCTCGAAGGTCGAGCTCGGGTCGACCATCACCGGCCGCGTCGTGAAGGTGAACGTCGACGACGGCGACCGCGTCGGCGCCGGGCAGCGGCTGATCGAGCTCGAGTCGAGCGAGCTCGCGGCCTCGCTGGCGCAGGCCGAGGCGTCCGAGCGCACGGCCGCGAGCCGCATCCGCCAGTGGCGCAGCGTGGGCGTACCCAATGCGCGCGAGCTCCAGGCCCAGGCCGAGGCGAACGCGAAGCTGGCCGAAAGCGAGTACGCGCGCCAGAACGCGCTGTTCGCGCAAGGGTTCATCGGCCAGGCCCGCCTCGACGAGGCCCGTCGCGCGCTCGCCGTCGCGCAGTCGCAGCTCGCCGCAGCGCGCTCGAACGCGACGGCGAACAACGACGACGGCGTCGAGCGGCAGCTCCTCGAGGACCAGCTCGCCACGGCGCGCGCGACGCGCGAAGCCGCGGCCGCGAAGCTCGCGCAGACGCGCATCGCCGCGCCGGCGAACGGCGTCGTGCTCGACCGGACGGTCGAGCCCGGCGACATCGCGCAGCCGGGGCGGGTGCTGATCATTCTCGCCCTCGACGGCCCGGTGCGCCTGGTCGCGCCGATCGACGAGAAGAACCTGGCGGTGCTGAAGCCCGGCCAGCGGGCGCGCGTCTCCGCCGACGCGTTCCCGGGCACGCGCTTCGACGCCGTGCTCGACACGCTCTCGCCCGGCGTCGACATCCAGCGCGGGACCGTGGAGGCGAAGCTCGCCGTCGCTTCGCCGCCGCCGTTCCTGCGCTCGGACATGACCGTGTCGATCGACATCGCCGTCGCGGACAAGGAGCGTGCGCTGGTCGTCCCGGCCGGGGCGCTCCGCGATCCGGCCGCGCCCGAGCCCTCGGTGCTGGTGATCCGCGACGGCGTCGCCGCGCGCGTCGGCGTGCGCACCGGCGCGCGCACCTCCGATCAGGTTGAGATCCTCGCGGGACTGCGGGACGGCGAGCGGGTGATCGTCGATCCGGCCGTCGCGGCGGGCGATCGCGTGCGCGAGCGCTGACATGCCGTTCGAATGGGTCGTCGCGCTGCGCTTCCTGCGGGAAGGGCGGCTCCAGACGGCGCTGATCGTCGGCGGCGCGGCGGCCGGCGTCGCCGTCGTCCTGTTCATCACTGCGCTGGTGCAGGGGCTGCAGGCCAACACGATCAAGCGCGTGCTGGGCACGCAGGCGCACATCGTCATCCGTCCCGCCGAGGAGGTCGCGCGGCCGCAACGCGAGAGCGGCACTGGCGCGACCGCGCTGCCGCACATCGAGGCACGCGCGCAGCGCCTGCGCTCGATCGACCAGTGGCAGGCGCTCGAGCCGGTGCTCGACGCCATGGCCGGCGTGACCGCGGTGTCGCCGATGGTATCCGGGCCCGCGTTCGCGCTGCGCGGCGACGCGTCGAAGTCGATCGCGATCTTCGGCATCGACCCCGCGCGCTACGATCGCATCGTCGCGATCGGCGAGAAGCTGGTCGGCGGCGCGTTCCGCCTCGGCCCCGACGACGCGGTGATCGGCAAGGAGCTCGCGAAGGACCTGGGCATCGGCGTCGGCGACCGCTTCCGTATCCTGACCGCCGAGACCGCTCAGCCGGTGGCCTCCACGTTCGTGGTGTCGGGCATCGTCGACCTCGGCGTGCGCGACCTCAACCGGCGCTCGGTATACGTCGCGTTCCGCACCGCGCAGACGCTGCTGGCGTTGCCCGGCGGCGCCTCGCAGATCGACCTCAAGGTGTCCGACCTGTTCGGCGCCGAGGCGCTCGCGCGCCGGCTCGAGGCGCAGACGGGTCTCACGGTCGAGTCGTGGATGCGCACCAACGAGCAGCTGCTCGCGGCGATCAGCGCGCAGGACATCTCGACGCGCACCATCCGCGCGTTCGTCATCCTGATCGTGGCCGTCGGCATCGCCAGCGTGCTGGTCGTCTGGGTGGTGCAGAAGCGGCGCGAGATCGGGATCCTGCGCGCGATGGGCGCGTCGCGCGGCCGGGTGCAGCGCGTGTTCCTGCTGCAGGGCGCGATCGTGGCGGCCACCGGCTCGCTCCTCGGCAGCGCGCTCGCATCGCTGATGCTGGTCGCGTTCCTGCGCCTGGCGCGCAATGCCGACGGCACGCCGCTCTTCGACCTGATCGCGATGCCGCCGTGGCTGTACGGCGCCGCGATCGTCGGCGCGATCGCGGGCGGCATCGCCGCCGCGGCGCTGCCGGCACGTGCCGCGGCGCGCCTCGATCCCGCGCAAGCGATCCGGATGTAGGCAGCACGCGCATGGCCGCGCCGCTCATCGGGCTCTCCGCGATCCGCAAGACCTACGGGGCCGGCACCGACGTCGAGGTCGAGGTCCTGCACGGCATCGACCTCGAGCTCGCGCCGGGCGAGTTCACCGCGCTGGTCGGCCCGTCCGGCTCGGGCAAGTCGACGCTGCTCAACCTGATCGGCCTGCTCGAACCGGCCACGGCAGGCAGTTACCGCTTCGGGGGACGCGAGACCGCGACGCTCGCCGAGCGGGACGTCACCGCGCTCCGCGCGACGCACCTCGGGTTCGTGTTCCAGTTCCACCACCTGCTGCCCGCGTTCACGGCGACGGAGAACGTGCTGATGCCCGGGCTGATCGCGCGGGGCCCCGTGACGCCGGACCGACGCGACCATGCACGCGAGCTGTTGCGCGAGGTCGGCCTGGGCGACCGGCTCGACTACCTGCCGCGCAAGCTTTCGGGCGGGCAGCAGCAGCGCGTCGCGATCGCGCGCGCGCTGTCGCTCGCCCCGCCGCTGGTGCTCGCCGACGAGCCGACCGGCAACCTCGACACGCATTCGGCCGACGACATCTTCGTGCTGATGCGCCGCTTCAACGAGCGCAGCGGCACGGCTTTCCTGATCGTGACGCACGATCCGCGGCTCGCGCAGCGCTGCGACCGCATCGTCGAGCTGGTCGACGGGCGGATCGCCGGCGATCGCCCCAACCGCGCTCGGCAGCCGGAATGAGCGGCGCCTCCCCGCCGCGACGACCGGCTGTCCTGCCTCAGGACGGCGGCTTCGCGTGCGACCGGTCGCCCACGATCCCCTGCCACAGGTAGCCGGCCGCATTGGCGACCTGCCACACCACCAGCAGCGCGGCGATGCGAAGGGCCGATCGCATCGGCAGCGTGGCGAAGGGACGGCGGAACGTTTCGGCGACGAGGCCGAGATTCGGGTTGAACGGCGCTCGCACCTGCACCGCGCGCCGTCGATGGAACGCGTACGCGCCGCGCCCGTAGCCGAAGTGCTGGCGCCAGTACGACACGAGCCCGAGGTCGTGCAGGTGCTGCACGACGGCACCGGGAACTTCGGCGATCGGCGCTCCGGAGGCGAGCCAGCGATGCGCGAATTCGCGGTCCTCGGAGGCGCGGAAGCCCTCGTCGAACCCGCCGATCGCGGCGAACCGCTCGGCGCGAAGCGCGAGATTGTTCGACGTGACGAAGCGCAGCGGGCTGACCGACGCCAACAGCGAGGGCACGACGACGTCGGTGATCGTCTGGCTCGCGACCGCCCAGGCATTGTGGGCAAGGCCGTTGACGACCGTGCCTCCGTGCAACGCACCTGGCGCGACGCGCACCGACGCGGCGAGCGCACGCAGCCAGCCGCGCGCGGGGGCACAATCGTCGTCGGTGAACGCGAGGACCTCGCCGCACGCGTGGCGCGCCCCCAGGTTGCGGGCAGCCGAGGGCCCGCGGTTGGGCTGGCGGAGCCAGGTGACGCGGAGGTCCCGACGCGCGTTCGCTCCCGACGGCGTGGCCGGCGGCTCGCTGCCGTCGTCGACGACGACGACCTCGTAGCGGTCGACCGGGTAGTCGAGCGCGGCGAGCGCAGCGAGACAGACCGCGAGCTCACGAGGCCGCTGGTAGGTCGGCACGATGATCGAGATCCAGGGCAGCCCGGCATCCTCGCGAGACGCCGTGTCGCCGCCAGGCGAGCCCTCCTCTGCCGGCGCGCGCTCGAACGGTGCGGTGTCGCGCGCCGGCACGCTTCAGCCCCGCGCGACCTTGACGGTGCGGCCGGTCGTGGCCGATTCGATCGCGGCGAGCACCACGGCAAGCGCGCGACGGCCGTCGTCGAGCGTCGCCTCGACCGGCGCGCCGTCGCGGATTGCAGCGGCGAAGTGGCGCCACTCGTCGGCATAGGTCGTGCGCCATGCGCCGCCGCCACGCGCGTCGCGCACCGCCCGCGGCAGCGCGCGCGCCGTGTCCAGTGCCGCACGCAGGCGCGCGCGACCCTCGCCGGAGACGCTGCCGGCATCCGCCGTGGCGTAGCCGTCGAACCGGTAAAGCGCCAGCGAGATCGACGCCGCGCGGCCGAAGATGTCGACGTCGTTGCTGCGGCTCGTGCGTTCGGCGACCACCGCGGTCGCGAGCGCGCCGTCGACGAAGCGCGCCACCAGCGTCGCGGACTCGTCCTCGCGCTCGCCCGAGCGGGTGTAGGCCATCACCTCGTCGACCTCCTGGCCGGTCAGGTAGCGCCACAGGTCGACGTGGTGGATCGCGAGCTCGAGCAGCACGCCCCCGCCGGAAGCGCGCGTGCGCTGCCAGTCCGGAACGCTCGCGTGGAAGCTTGTGAGACGGCTCGCGAGGGCGTCGACGGCGCCGATCGCGCCGGAGGCGATCGCAGCACGAGCGCGGCGGACCTGCGCGTGCCAGCGCGTGTTGAAGCCGACCATGGCGCACACGCCGGCGGCCGCGGCGCGCGCGGCGACGCGATCCGCGTCGTCGAGCGTCAGCGCGAGCGGCTTCTCGACGAACACGTGCTTGCCGGCGTCGATGGCGGCGAGCGCGATCGCGGCGTGCGCGCCGGTCGGCACGCAAATGGCGATCGCGTCGATCGCCGGATCGTCGACGAGTGCGCGAAAATCGGGCCCGGCGCGCCCGGGAGGCGCGCGGTGGGCCACGCGCGCGAGCGCCACGGGATCGCGGTCGGCGAGCGCGGCGACGCAGAATGCCGGCACGCTGCCGAGTGCGGGCAGGTGCAGGGACGTCGTGGCACGGCCGCAGCCGACGATGCCCAGGCGAATCGGGCGCAGGTCCGCGTCGCGTCGGGAGCGGGTCGCGTCGCCTCTCATGCCGGCCAGAGCGCGCCGCGCTCGTCCGGCCGCACGTGCCGGAAGCGACGGAACTCGTAGCGCGACACGCGCGCGCCGGCGCTGCCCGCGCCGAGCGCGTAGCCGACCATCTGGCCCAGACCGTCCAGCGCGAGCCCGGCGACGAGCGCGTGCAGGCACGCGATGATGGCGCCACCGGCCGACCGGGCCCGCGCGTCCCGCCACATGCGAACGAGGCGCAACGGCGGAATGAGCGGCGCGCCGAGCGTATAGACGACACGCCGCGCGACCGACATGTCGTGCGAGCGCACGCCGGCGAACAGCCGCCCGTAATGGAATTGCGCGGGCAGCCACGAGCGCCACAGCGAGAAGTTGGCGTGCGCGATCTGGGCGCGTGGCTCGTACCACAGCCGCTCGCCGCGGGCGCGCAGGTCCCAGTGCATCAGCGTCTCGGCGTCCAGCATCGCCGGGAGTCGCTCGCCGTAGGCGACGAGCGCGGCCCGCTTGTAGCTGGTGTTGTGCCCCGGCAGGTAGGCATGCTCGCCCGGCTCGCCCGGCGCGATCCAGGGCGCATAGCCGATCCACAGATCCGCGCGGCTGACCGCCGTCGCGGGGTTCGCATTGCGCACCGCCGGACCGACAGCAGCCCACGGGCCTTCGTGTGCCGCGATCAGCGCGGTCGCCCAGCCGGGGTCGGGAAATGCATGGTCTTCGGCGAGCGCGACGACCGGAGCGCTCGCGCGCATGACGCCGGCGGCGTTCGCGGCCCCGATGCCGGCGACGGCGCCGAGCTCGACCACGATGACGCGATGGAACGCGCCCAGCAGCGCGTCGTCCGCCGCGAGAGCGGCACGCGATGGCGCGACGATGACGAGCTCCAGCGCGGCGTGTGCCGTCTGCGCGGCCAGCCGCTCGACGGTATGGCGGATCGACGCGAACGTGTCGGGGGTCGCCAGGACGACCGACATCCGCGGCGCGGCGACCGCGCTCACCGGGGGCTCCTGCGCCCTTGGCCCGGGACGTTGCGCACGAAACGCCGCGCGGCCATCACGACTGCGGCATTCAGTCCTCGAGCAGGCTGCGCAGCATCCAGGCGTTCTTCTCGTGGATCTGCATGCGTTGCGTCAGGAGGTCGGCGGTGGGCTCGTCGTGCGCGGCGTCGACCGCGGGGAATACCTTGCGCGCCGTCCGCACGACCGCCTCGTTGCCCTGGACCAGGAGGCGGATCATCTCCTCCGCCGGCGGATGCCCCGGCGTTTCCTTGATCGACGCGAGATCGACGTACTCGGCGTAGGTCCCCGGCGCGTGGTGGCCGAGCGAGCGGATGCGCTCGGCGATCAGGTCGTTCGCGAGCCACAGCTCGTTGTACTGGATCTCGAACATGAGGTGCAGCGTGTTGAACATCGGCCCCGTCACGTTCCAATGGAAATTGTGCGTCTTGAGGTAGAGCGTGTAGTTGTCGGCGAGCAGGCGCGAGAGGCCCAGCGCGATGGTCGCGCGGTCCTTCGTCGCGATGCCGGTGTCGAGCGGCGGCGCGCCGCCGCCCGTTCGAAACGTGCCGTGCTTCTCACCTTTGCGTTGCTTTGCCATGACCGCCCTCTCCCCGTGGAACTGCGCCGGTCGCTCCGGCGCATCGATCCGCCATCGTAGCGGGCGCGCGCGCGGCACGTCCAATCGATCGTGCGAATGACCCCGATAACGCGGCGCTACCAGGCCAGCGTCGCACCGGCGAGCAGCGTGACGCTCGGCGCGGCGCGATTGAGCCGCCCGTCGATGCCGATGTCCAGGGCGAGCGACTCGTTCACCTTCCACATTAGGCCGGTCCGCGCGATGGCCGGCCAGGTCGAACGCTGCGGGTCGCCGTTCGCCTGCGCGGCGACTTCGATGAACGTGCGCAGCGTGCCTTCCGAGGGCCACAGCAGGGCGGCGGTCGCGAAAGGCAGGTAAGTCCGCTCGCCGGGCATGCTGGCGCGCCGGGCGCCGAGGTTGGCGAGCACGGTCGCCGTGCCCCATTCGACTCCGAGGGCGACCACGGCGTGCATGCCGATCTGCGTGGCCCCGAGGCCGCGCTCCGCGTTCCCGGTCGTCAGGTCGACACCGCCCCGAAGGGCGAGCTGCAGGCCGTCCTCGTCGTAGAACCGCCACTTGAGGTCGAGCGAGGTGTCGCCCATTCCGCGCCGGCGCTCCTCGTCTGCCGGATGCAGGTCGAGCCAGGTGGGACGCAGGATCACGTCGACCGTAGGGGCCACGCCGTACGCGAATTGCGGCGCGAGTTCGGCGCCGCGACCGCCGGCGTCGCCGCGCGACGCGGCGAACCCGATCTCCAGCTCGACGCCGCCGGTCCCCTGCGTGCCGGGGTCCTCGCTCGCCAGCGGGTGAGCGGCCCATGTCGCCGACGAGCTCACCATCGCGCACGCGAACAGCACGACGCGCGCGATCGCACTCGACGGCCCGCGTGCGGCGCGATCGCGCCCACGCCGCGCCCGGGGGCGCGTCATGCCTTGTCGAGGGAGAGGCGCCCCGGGCCGAACGCGAACACCACGAGCATCCCGCCCGCGATCGCGAGGTCCTTCCAGAAGAATACGTAGTCGAGCAACTGCTTGTCCGCCGGCAGCGACCAGTAGCGGTGAAACACGAACGCCGCGACGAGGCAGAAGACCGCGATCGCGAGCGCGGCGAGGCGCGCCCGGTACCCGACCAGGAGAAGGAGCCCGCCACCCAGCTCGATCGCGATGGCGAGCGCCACGGCGACCTCGGGCAGCGGCAACCCGGCGCTCGCCGTGAAGGCGACGGTCCCGGCGAAGTCGGTGATCTTCTGGAAGCCGGTCTGGATGAAGATCGCCGCCAGCAGGATGCGTCCGATCAGCGCCGCCCAGTCTTGATTCGCCGTCATGGTCGTACTCCTCGTCGGTAGGGAGGGTCGCGGCCGCGCGGGCAGCTCACGGCAGGTCGAACACTAGCACCTCGGCGTGCTCGCCGCGCTCGAGACGCACCGCCCTTTCGTCCGTCAGCTTCAACGCGTCGCCCGGGGAGAGCGCGACGCCGTTGGCACGCACGCGGCCCCTCGCGACGTGCACGTAGGCGCGACGTCCGGGTGCGAGGTCGTGCGCGACCGCCTCGTCGCCGTCGACGAGCGTGGCGTACAGGCGCGCGTCCTGGTGGATCGACACCGCGGCACCCGACCCGGACGGGCCCGCGATCAGCGCGAGGCGCCCGCGCTTCTCGGCGTCGGTCACCCGCTTCTGCTCGTAGCCGGGCGCGACGCCGGTCGCGTCGGGCTCGATCCAGATCTGCAGGAAATGCACGCGCTCGTCGGCCGACGGGTTGCGCTCGCTGTGCCGCACGCCGCGGCCCGCGCTCATGCGCTGCACGTCACCGGGACGGATGGTCGATCCGTTGCCCATGTCGTCGCGGTGCGCGAGCTCGCCCTCCAGCACGTAGCTCAGGATCTCCATGTCGCGATGTCCGTGCGTGCCGAAGCCGCCGCCCGGCGCGACGCGGTCCTCGTTGATCACGCGCAGGGGGCCGAAGCCCATGTGGCGCGGGTCGTGGTAGTCGGCGAACGAGAAGCTGTGGAACGATGTGAGCCAGCCGTGCTCGGCCAGCCCGCGCTCGTCGGCGGCGCGTTTTTCGATCATCGGGACACCTGCCTTGGCCAGGCGTGCCGGCCGGCCGGCACGCCCGCCTAGCATAGCGCGACCCGACGCCGCGCAAAACGCTACAGCCGGTAGGCGCGCTTGGCGAGTCCGTGGGCGAGCTCGGGGGCGAGCGCGTACGCCTCGTCCTCGTCGATGCGGTGCTCGGCTACGAGCGTGGCGAGGAAGCGGCAGTCGACGCGGCGCGCGACGTCGTGCCGCGCCGGAATCGACAGGAACGCGCGCGTGTCGTCGTTGAAGCCGACCGTGTTGTAGAAGCCCGCAGTCTCGGTGGTCTGCTCGCGGAAGCGCAGCATCCCCTCCGGGCTGTCGTGGAACCACCAGGCCGGGCCCAGCTTCAGCGCCGGATAGTGGCCCGCGAGCGGCGCGAGCTCGCGCGCGTAGCTGGTCTCGTCGAGCGTGAACAGGATCAGCGTGAGCCGCGCGTCGTTGCCGGACCGGTCGAGCAGCGGCTTCAGCGCGCGCACGTAGTCGGTCGGCGTCGGGATGTCGGCGCCCTTGTCGCGGCCGTAGGCGGTGAAGAGCCACGGATTGTGGTTGCGGAAGCTGCCCGGATGGATCTGCATGACCAGCCCGTCGTCGAGGCTCATCGTCGCCATCTCGGTCAGCATCTGCGCGCGGAACGCCTCGGCCTCGTCCGCCGAGGCGCTCCCGGCGAGCGCGCGATCGAGCAGGCGCTGGCAGGTCGCCGCGTCGAGGTCGGCGGTGCGCGCGGTCGGGTGACCATGGTCGGTGGACGTCGCGCCCAGGGTCGCGAAGAAGGCGCGTCGCGCCCGGTGGGCCGCGAGGTAGCCCGCCCAGGTGGATGTGCGCTCGCCGGTCAGTTCGCCGAATCGCGCGACGTGGTCGCGGAATCCGTCGAACTCGGGGTCGACGACCGGGTCCGGGCGGTAGGCGGTGACCACGCGCCCCTTCCAGCCGCTCGCGCGGATCTTCGCGTGGTGCGCGAGGTCGTCGAGCGGGCTCTCGGTGGTCGCGATCGCCTCGATGTTGAAGCGCTCGAACAGCGCGCGCGGCCGGAACGCCGGCGTGGCGAGCGCGGCGGTGATGCGGTCGAAGATCGCGTCCGCGTTCGCGGGCGCAAGGCGCTCGCGGATCCCGAAGATGTCGTGGAACGCATGGTCGAGCCACAGCCGCGTCGGCGTGCCGCGGAACACGTGCCAGTGCGCGGCGAAGGTGCGCCAGATCTTGCGCGCGTCCCGCTCGACCGGCCCGCCGTCGCGCCGCGGGATGCCGAGCGACTCGAGGCTCACGCCCTGGCTGTACAGCATGCGGAACACGTAGTGGTCAGGCGTGATGAACAGCGCGCTCGCGTTCTCGAACGGAGCGTCGTCGGCGAACCAGCGCGGATCGGTGTGGCCGTGGGGGCTCACGATCGGCAGGTCCTTCACCGTCGCGTAGAGCGCGCGCGCCAGGGCGCGCACGCCCGGGTCGGCCGGGAACAGTCGATCGGGATGGGGGGCGAGCGCGTGCATGGACGGGATCCTCGCGGGGTCAGTGCTCGAGGTGGCGGGCGAGCGTCGCGGCGACGCCGTGTCGCAGCAGCGACTCGAGATGATGCGTCACCGCGTCGACGAACGCCGGCGTGGCCGGAAGGTCGTCGCCGAAGATCGCCGCGAGCCCCAAGAAACCGCGCGCGAGCCGCGCGGCGTCGCCGCCCGCCTCGGCTGCGATCGCGGCGTAGCGCGAGGCCAGCGGGTCGGATACCTCGATGCGCGCGCCGCGCTCGTCGACGCCGCTCGCGTAGCGCATCCAGCCGGCGACGGCGAGCGTGAGGTGTCGGATCGAGCCGCTGCCGGCGAGCCGGTCGCGCGCCGTGCCGAGCAGCCGCTGCGGCAGCTTCTGCGACCCGTCCATCGCCACCTGCGCGGTGCGGTGCGGCAGCGCCGGGTTGCGGAAGCGCGCGATGAGCGTCGCGCAGTAGCGCGCGAGATCGGTGCCCGGCGGGCTCGCGAGCGTCGGGACGATCTCCTCGGCCATCTGGCGCTCGACGAGCCGCCCGAGCAGCGCGTCGCCGGCCGCCTGCGCGATCGTCGCATGTCCGGCCAGGAAGCCCAGGTACGCGAGCGTCGAGTGGCTGCCGTTGAGGAGCCGCAGCTTCATTGTCTCGTACGGCGCGACGTCGCGCGCGATCTCCGCACCCGCCTCCTCCCACGCGGGGCGCGCCGCGACGAAGCGGTCCTCGATCACCCACTGGATGAACGGCTCGGCGACCACCGGAGCGGCATCGTGGACGGCGAGCCGCCGCCCGACGTCGGCCACGTCCGCGTCGGTCGTGGCCGGGACGATGCGATCCACCATCGTGCAAGGAAATGCGGCGTGCGCCGCGATCCAGGCGGCGAGCTCGGGCGAGCGCGCGGCGGCAAACGTCGCGACGAGGCCCTCGAGCACGCGGCCGTTGTGCGGCAGGTTGTCGCAGCAGACGATGTTGAGCGCGCCGGCCGCGGCGCGGCGCCGCTCGCCGAGCGCGGCCACCAGCGCGCCGACCGCCGAGCGCGGCGCCTCCGGATGAGCGAGATCGTGCACGATGTCCGGATGCGCGAGGTCGAGGCGCCCGGTCGCAGGATCGTGGCAGTAGCCCTTCTCGGTCACGGTCAGCGTCACGACGCGCACCCGCGGATCGGCCATCCGGCGCACCAGGGCCCGCGGGTCGCCGGCCGCGAACAGCGTCTCGCGCAGCGAGCCGATGACGCGCGCGGTGGTGCCGGACGGGTCCTTGAGCAGCAGCGTGTAGAGGCCGTCCTGCGCGGCGAGCGGCTCGATCGCGCGCGGCGTCTTCATCGACACGCCGCACACGCCCCAGCGCGCGTCGCGCGCCAGGAGGTCGTCCGCGTACACCGCCTGGTGGGCGCGATGGAAGGCGCCGAGGCCCAGGTGGACGATGCCGGTCTCTACCGCCGCCACGTCGTAGGCAGGGCGGCGGACCTCGCCGGGCAGGTGCGGCAGCGTCGCGAGCGAGAGCCGGGCGGCCATCAGCCAGTGTAGCCCGCGAGCCGCGGCAGCCACAGCGAGAAGCCGGGCACGTAGGTCACGAGCATCAGCGCGAGGATCAGCGCGCTGTAGAACGGCGTGATCGTCCTCATCACCTCGCCCACCGAGATGCCGCCGATCGCGCAGCCGACGAACTGCGTCGTGCCCACCGGCGGCGTGTTGAGCCCCAGCGCGCAGTTGATCAGCATCAGCATGCCGAACTGGACCGGGTCCATGCCGTACTGCGCGCAGATCGGCAGGAATATCGGCGTGCAGATCAGGATCGTCGCCGCCATGTCGAGGAAGGTACCGAGCAGGAACAGGATCAGGTTGACGAGGAAGAAGATGACGATCGGGTTCTGCGACACCGTGCCGAGCGCCTTGCCGGTCAGTTCCGCGACGCTGTAGAGGCTGATCAGGTAGCCGAACGTCGCCGAGATGCCGATCAGGAGCAGCACGATGCCGGTCGTCTTCACCGCCTTGGCCGCCGCCTTCAGGAACTTCTCGAGGGACATGCTGCGGTACACGACGATGGTCAGTACCAGCGAGTAGATCACCGCGATCGCCGCCGACTCCGTGGCGGTGAACACGCCCGACAGGATGCCGGTGATGATGATGACCACGACGAACAGGCCGGGCACCGCGGCGGCGAGCGACACCCACACCGCGTGCCATCCCGGCCAGGTGCCCGCCGGGTAGCCGCGCTTTCGTGCCACGTAGTACGCGGCGCCGAGATTGCAGAGCGTCAGGATCAGCGCGGGCAGGAGCCCGGCGAGGATCAGCGCGGCGATCGACACCTTCCCGCCCGCGGCGAGCGAGTAGATGATCATGTTGTGCGACGTCGGCATCAGCGCGCCGACCAGCGCCGCGTGCGTCGTCACATTGACCGCGTAGTCGGCGTGATAGCCCTCGCGCTTCATCATCGGGATCATCACGGCGCCCATCGCCGAGACGTCTGCGACCGGCGACCCCGACACGCCGCCGAACAGCGTGCAGGCGACGACGTTGGACATGCCGAGCCCGCCACGGATGTGGCCGACCAGGTTCTTGGCGAACGCGACGATGCGCTCGGCGATGCCACCGTAGAGCATGAGCTCGCCGGCGAAGATGAAGAACGGGATCGCGAGGAAGCTGAACACGTTCATCCCCGCCGCCATGCGCTGGAACACCACCGCGACCGGAAGCCCCTCGTAGAGGATCGTCGCCACGGCGGCGAGCCCGATCGCGAACGCGACCGGGACGCCCAGGATCAATAGCGCCAGGAAGACCAGCGAGAGGATCGTCAGTGCCATGCCGGCTCGACCTCGACGCCGCGCACGGCCGCGACGATGTGCTCGATCGAGAACAGCACGATCAGGACGCCGGCGATCGCCACCGGCACGTGGTTGAGCCCTTCGGGTATGCCCAGCGTCGGGATCCGGTAGCCCCAGACCGACTCGGCGAGCAGCGCGCCGTTGTACGCCATCAAGAGCCCGAATACCGCCACCAGCGCGTGGATCACGAGCTCGAGCCGGCCGCGCACGTTCTCGCTGACCAGCACGAGGAGCGACTCCATGCCGATGTGGCCGGCGTCGCGCACGCCCACGGCGGCGCCCAGCATCGTCACCCAGATCACCAGGACCAGCGCGCCCGCCTCGGCCCAGGTCGGCGTGTCGTTCAGCACGTACCGCCCGAACACCTGGATCGCCACCGCGGCGACGATCAGGCACAGCCCGGCGACCGCGATCATCAGCGCGAGCTTCGCCGTGGCGGCGCAGAAGCGGGTCATGGCTCAGGGATCAAGCATCAGGGATCAGGAATCCGACGCGCCGCGCCGGCCGCGGCGGCGCGTTCAGCGCCGGGAGCGGGCGCGCAGCCGGGGGCTGCCGCCCGCGCGGTCGCCACTGCCGTTACTGCGTGTCCTGCACGCGCTTGATCATCGCCTTCATCTTCGCCTCGGTGACGAACTTCTCGTACACCGGCGCCATCGCATCCTGGAACGACTTCTTGTCGACGGTGATGACCTGCGCGCCGCCCGCCTCGACTACCGCGCGCGACTTGGCTTCCTTCTCGTCCCACAGCTTGCGCATGTAGGGGACCGACTCCTTCGCGGCGTCGCGGAAGATCTTCTGCTCGTCGGGTGCAAGGCCGTCCCAGATCTTCTTCGACATGAGCAGCATCTCGGGCGCCATCGAGTGCTCGGTCATCGAGTAGAACTTGGCGACCTCGAAGTGCTTCGCCGTGTCGAACGACGGGAAGTTGTTCTCCGCGCCGTCCACCAGCCCGGTCTTCAGGGCCGTGTAGACCTCGCCGTAGGGCATCGGCGTCGCGTTGGCACCCATCGCCTGCAGCAGGGCGACCCACAGGTCGGACTGCTGCACGCGGATCTTGAGGCCCTTCGCGTCGGCCAGCGTGCGCACCGGCTTCTTCACCGTGTAGAGCGAGCGTGAGCCCGAGTCGTAGAACGCGAGGCCGATGAAGCCCTGCGACTCGCACGCCTTCAGGATCTCGTCGCCGACCGGGCCGTCCAGCACCTTGCGCATGTGCGCGGTCGAGCGGAACAGGAACGGCATCGTCGGGACGATCGTCTCCGGGCAGATGTTGTTCATCGGCGCGACGTTGATCCGCACCAGGTCGAGCGCGCCGATCTTGGTCTGCTCGATCGTGTCCTTCTCGCCGCCCAGCGCGTTGCCCGTGTAGACCTTGATCGAGTGCTTGCCGCCGGTCTTCTGCTTGATGATGTCGCTCATGTACTTGACCGCCATCACCGTCGGGTAATCCTCCGGGTGCACGTCGGCGGAGCGGAATTCCTTGGCGGTCGCCGGCAGGGCGAGCGCCGCCGCCGCGAGCGCGGCGGCCAGTCGAGTCATGGTCTGCATCAGTTCACTCCTCCTTCGTGGGAGCGCCGGGGGGCGCGTTCGGGCCGGCCGCGCCTCGTCCCGCGTCCCGCGCGCTGCGCAGGATCACCGGGCTCCAGGCGGCGCTGGAATTCGCGCGCGACGCGCGCGAGGTGCTTGTGCATGGCGGCGCGCGCCGCGTCCGGATCGGCGGACGCCAGCGCGTCGACGATCGCGGCATGGTCCTCGAGCGTGCGGGCGCGTAGCTCGGGCGTGTGGAAATGGCGCTCGATGCGCGTCCACAGCTCGCCGCGCCGCTCGTCCCACAGCGTGGCGACCACGTGCGAGAGCGCGCCGTTGCGCGTCGCCTCGGCGATGCGCAGGTGGAAGGCCCGGTCGGCGAGGTCGCGCCTCGCGGCGTCGCCGTCGGCGTCGCGCATCTCGTCGAGCGTGGCGCGGAGTGCGGCGAGGTCGGCACGCCGGACCAGCCGGGCGGCCGTGGCGGCGATCTCGCCTTCGATCAGGCTGCGCGCCGCGAGGAGTTCGAACGGGCCGAGGCCGTCGTGCGCCGTCCGGGGGCTGTCGGGCGCGGGAACGCGCACGAAGATGCCGTTGCCGATGCGCACCTCGACCTTGCCCGCGATCTCGAGCGAGATGATCGCCTCGCGTACCGAGGTGCGCGACACGCCGAGCTCGCGCGCGAGCTCGCGCTCGGCGGGCAACCGGGTTCCGGCCGGGAACTCGCCGCGGTCGATCAGCGCGGCAATCTGGTCGGCGATGCGGCGGTAGAGCCGTTGCGGCTCCACCATCGTGAGGGGCACGCGGTGATCCTCCGTCGCGACGCCCGGGCGTCGCCGCGAGCCGCCGCGTTCCTCGGCCGCCGGCGGATCCGGAGGGCGGGACGTCGATCTCGTCGCGAGGGGATGCTACGGTCGAAGCGGTCAGGCGGTCAAGTGGTCCAGCCACCGGGCCTGCGCCGGCCGCGACGGTTCAGGGGGCGACGAACCGGCCCGACCGCCCCCCGCGCTTCTCGGCGAGCCGCACGCCCTCGATGCGCATCCCGCGGTCCGCCGCCTTGCACATGTCGTAGATCGTGAGAAGACCGATCGCCGCGCCGGAGAGCGCTTCCATCTCGACGCCGGTGCGCGCCAGCGTCTCGGCGACCACCTCGATCTCTACCGCGGAGGCGGCGTCGTCGAAAGCGAACGCGACGGCGACCCGCGTCAGCGGCAGCGCATGGCAGAGCGGGATGAGGTCGGCCGTGCGCTTGGCCCCCTGGATCGCCGCAATGCGTGCCACGCCGAGCACGTCGCCCTTCGCGGCGCCGCCGGCGCGCACCCGCTCGAGCGTCGCGGGCAGCATCGCGATGCGGCCGATCGCCCGCGCGTAACGATGTGTTACATCCTTGTCCGCCACGTCGACCATGTGCGCCGCGCCGGCCGGGTCGAAATGGGTCAGATGCGCCGGTGCGCCGCTCTTGCGCTGGGACGGCGCGCGCGGGCGCGACGGGGGCTTCGGCATCGGTCCGGGGGCCTCACGGAAAGGCCGCGGGTGAACTCGCGCGGCGGTTGGGCCATCATAGCAGGATGCCCGTCGCCTCCTGCCCGCCGGACCGGCCCTCCCGCGCACTCGCGCGACAGGCGCTGTGCGCGCTCGTCTCGGGCGCGCTCGCGGCGGCACCGGTGCTCGCCCAGACCCAGGGTGTGTCGGCGACGCCCGTGCCTGCAACGTCCCCGTCCTCCGGCGTCTTCGGCACGGCGCCTCCGGCGCCCCCGCCGGGTGCCGGCGTTCCCGGACGCGGCACCAACCTGCCCGACCTCGGCGACTCCGCCCAGGCGATCATGTCGCCGGCGCAGGAGCGCAGGATCGGCGACGCGACGCTCAAGCAGCTGCGCGCCGCCGGCGGCTACCTCAACGATCCCGAGGTCAACGACTACCTGAACGAGCTCGGCCAGCGCCTCGTGGCGGTGCGCAACGACGCCCGCTACGAGTTCCAGTTCTTCGCGGTCCCCGACCCGTCGATCAACGCGTTCGCGATGCCGGGCGGCTACATCGGCGTCAACACCGGGCTGATCCTGCTCACGCAAAACGAGTCCGAGCTCGCGAGCGTGCTCGCGCACGAGATCACGCACGTGACGCAGAACCACCTGGCACGCTTTCTCGAGAGCCAGAAGAACTCGCTCCTGCTCTCGCTCGCCACGCTCGCGATCGCGCTGATCGCGGCGCGCTCGAACTCCTCGTCGTCCGGCGACATGATCGGCGCGGCGATCACGTCGGCGCAGGCGCTCAACCTCCAGAACCAGCTCAACTTCACGCGCGAGAACGAGTACGAGGCCGATCGCATCGGCATCGACCGCCTCGACGCCGCGGGCTTCGACGTCGGCGCCGCCGCGACGCTGATGGAGCGGCTGCAGAAGGCGACCCGGTTCGCCGACGGCAGCGTGCCGAGCTATCTTCGCACCCACCCGGTCACCTACGAGCGCATCGCCGAGGCGCAGTCGCGCGCGCAGAACCGGCCCTACCGCCAGGTCGCGGACTCGGGGGATTTCCAGATGGTGCGCGCGCTGTTGCGCAGCTACGTCGGTCGCCCCGACGAGGCCGTGGCCTGGTTCCAGAATGCGCTCGCCGAGCGCAAGTACAACAGCGAGGTCGCCACGCGGTACGGGCTGGTCGCGTCGCTTCTGCGCGACGGCAAGATGGTGCGCGCGAAGCAGGAGCTGGCGACGCTCGAGCGCATCGCCCCGCCGCACCCGATGGTCGAGGCGATGGCCGGCCACGTGCTGCTCGAGGCCGGCGACACTGCGCAGGCGGTCGCACGCTTCGAATCGGCGCTCGCGCGCTACCCGACCAAGATGCAACTGGTGTACGACTATCCGGAGGCGCTGATCGCCGCGGGGCGGGCCGCGCAGGCGACGGCGTTCACCGAGGCCCAGCTCATCCGCTTCCCGCAGGACGGGACCCTGCACCGCATCGCGTCGAAGGCCTACGCCGCGCAGGGCAAGCAGCTGAAGCAGCACCAGCACCTGGGCGAGTATTACGCCTGGCAGGGCAACCTGCGCCTCGCCATCGACCAGATGGAGCTGGCGATCAAGGCCGGCGACGCGAACTTCTACGAGAGCTCGGTGGTCGAGACGCGGCTGCGGGCGCTGCGGCGCGAGCAGGACGAGCAGAAGAAGGAAGGCTTCGGACGCGGCACGGGCTAGCCGCATCGCGCCCCCCTATCACCAACAACAACCGGCCCCCCTCCTCCATGCCTCCCGCTTCCGCACGACCCGCCCCGCCCGCCGGGCGCCGCTGGCTCGTCACGCTCGTCATCCTGGCGGTCCTCGCAGCCGCGGGCTGGGGCGCGTGGACGTGGTACGCGAAGAACGGAAGCGTCCCCGCCTACCGCCTCGCGAAGGTCGAGCGCGGCGCGATCGCGGCCGTCGTCTCGGCGTCGGGCACGCTGCAGGCGGTGACCACCGTGCAGGTCGGCTCGCAGATCTCCGGGCAGATCAAGGAGATCCTGGTCGACTTCAACACCGCCGTGAAGCGTGGCCAGCTGCTCGCGCGGATCGACCCGGAAGCGTTCGAACTGAAGGTTCGCCAGGCGGCCGCCGACGTCGAGGCCGCGCGCACGGCGCAACTGCAGCGGCAGAGCGACGCGGTGGCGCAGCGCTCGCAGGTCCTGCGCGCGCAGATCACCTACCAGGATGCGAAGACCGACCTGCAGCGCAAGGAGTCGCTGGTGCAAAAGGGATTCATCTCGCCCGCCGAGCTCGACAAGGCGCGCTTCACCGAGCAGGGCGCGGCCGAGGCGGTGCGGACGACCGAGGCGCAGGTCAAGTCCGCCGAGGCGCAGGTCGCCAACGCGGCGGCGACCGTGAAGCAGCGGGAAGCCGCCCTCGCGTCGGCGAGGAACGACCTCGAGAAGACCGAGATCACCGCGCCGGTCAACGGCGTCGTGATCTCGCGCCAGGTCGATGCGGGCCAGACCGTCGCGGCGAGCCTCAACACGCCGACGCTGTTCACGATCGCCGAGGACCTCGCGAAGATGCAGGTCGCCGTCGCGATCGACGAGACCGACATCGGTCGCATCCGCGCCGACCAGCGCGTCACGTTCACGGTCGACGCCTACCCCGGCCGGCAGTTCGAAGGGCGCGTCGACCAGATCCGCCAGGCCGCGCAAACGGTGCAGAACGTCGTCACCTACACGGTGATCGTCGCGACGCCGAATCGCGACCTTCGCCTCGTGCCCGGCATGACCGCCAACGTGCGCATCGTCTCCGACAGCCGCGAGAACGTGCTGAAGGTCGCCAACGCGGCCCTGCGCTGGCGGCCGGCGAGCGCCGGCGCCGCGACCGACGCCGCGCCGTCCGGCGCGCCCGCGGGCGGCGGCAACAATGCCGGCGATGCGCAGGCGCGCCGCCAGCGGCTGGTCGACGATCTCAAGCTCGACGCCGCGCAGACCGCGCGCCTCGACGAGATCTTCGCCGAGCAGCGCAGCCGGTTCGCCGAGCTCCGCGAGCTCAACGATGCCGACCGCCGCCAGCGCAGCGAGCGGATGCGCGGCGAGGTTCGGCAGAAGATCAACGCGATCCTCAACGCCGAGCAGCAGAAGCGGTACGCCGAGATCGTCGCCGCCGAAACCGGCCGCACGACGGCGGGATCAGGGCGCGTCTACACGCTGGTCGAGGGCAAGCCCAAGGAGGTCGCGATCCGCACCGGCCTCACCGACGGCAACGCGACCGAGGTCGTCAGCGGACCGCTGACCGAGGGCGAGGAAGTGATCGTCGGCACGCAGCTCGCGTCGGGGCCGGCCCCCAAGGCCGCGAGCAGTCCGCGTCTCCCGTTCTGACGCGCGCGATGGCCGACGTCCCGCTCATCGCCACCCGCGACCTCGTCAAGGTCTACCGGATGGGCGAGACCGAGGTCCACGCGCTGGCCGGCGTCACGCTCGACGTCGGTCGCGGCGAGTTCGTCGCGGTGATGGGCCCGTCGGGCTCGGGCAAGTCGACGTTCATGAACGTGATCGGCTGCCTCGACGTCGCGACGTCGGGCGAGTACTGGCTCGACGGCGAGGACACCGCGGCGCTCGACGCCGACGCGCTCGCGTCGATCCGCAACCGCAAGGTCGGCTTCGTGTTCCAGCAGTTCAACCTGCTGCCGCGCACCACCGCGCTCGACAACGTCGAGCTGCCCCTGCTCTACGCCGGCGTCTCGGCCGCGGAGCGGCATGCCAGGGCACGCGAGAAGCTCGCGCAGGTGGGGCTCGCCGAGCGCGCCGACCACCACCCGTCGCAACTCTCCGGCGGCCAGCAGCAGCGCGTCGCCATCGCGCGCGCGCTGGTGAACGATCCCAAGCTGATCCTCGCCGACGAGCCGACCGGCGCGCTGGACTCCGCGACCAGCCTCGAGGTGATGGCGCTGCTGCAGGCGCTGAACCGCGCCGGGATCACCATCGTGCTGGTCACGCACGAGCACGACATCAGCGAGTTCGCGTCGCGGACCATCACGTTCCGGGACGGCCACGTCGTCACCGACACGCGGCACGCGCCGCGCGTCGCCGGCGCGACTGCGGCTCCGCCGCCGGCTGCCCATCCCATCCCTGCGCCGGCGTCCGAGTCCGCGCGCGCCCGCGATCCGGCCGCAGGTCTCTGGCAGCGACCGCGATGAGCTTCCTCGCCACGCTCAAGGTCGCGCTCGCCGCGCTGCGCGTCAACAAGCTGCGCAGCGCGCTCACGATGCTCGGCATCATCATCGGCGTCGGCGCGGTCATCGCGATGACCGCGATCGGCGCCGGCGCGCAGGCGCGCGTGGAGGACCAGATCAAGAGCCTGGGATCGAACCTGATCATCGTGCTCCCGGGGAACTTCACGTCGGGCGGCGTGCGGATGGGATCCGGCTCGCAGCAGACGCTCTCCGAGGACGACGCGCAGCTCTTGCCGCGCGAGGTGCCCGAGATCGAGGTCGCGGCGCCGCAGCTGCGTGGGGCGGGCCAGGTCGTGTTCGGCAACAGCAACTGGTCGACGCAGATCCTCGGCGTGACGCCGGACTACCTGATCGCCCGGCAATGGGAGGTGGCCTCGGGGCGCGGCTTTTCGCAGGCCGACCTCGATGCGGCCGCCAAGGTCGCCCTGGTCGGCCAGACCGTGTCGCGGACGCTGTTCGGCGAGAGCGACCCCGTCGGCGAGACGATCCGCATCCGCAACGTGCCGCACGAGATCGTCGGCCTGCTCGACCGCAAGGGCCAGAGCATGGTCGGCCAGGACCAGGACGACCTCGTGCTGATCCCGATCTCGACGGCCCGCAAGCGCGTGCTCGGCGGCCAGCAGGTGCGCGCCCGCAACGTTGGGTCGATCACCGTCAAGGTGCGCGACGGGGCGGATGTCGGCCATGCCGAGCAGCTGATGCGCGACTTCCTGCGCCAGCGCCATCGCCTGCAGGCGAACCAGGAAGACGATTTCTTCGTGCGCAATCTCTCGGAAGTGCTCGCCGCCCAGGAAGCGAGCTCGAAAGTCCTGACCATCCTGCTCGCGGCGATCGCGTCGGTGTCGCTCCTGGTCGGCGGCATCGGCATCATGAACATCATGCTGGCGAGCGTCCTCGAGCGGACACGCGAGATTGGGGTCCGGCGTGCGGTCGGAGCGCGGCAAGTCGAAGTCATCCGACAATTCCTGATCGAAGCGACGATCATCTCAGGCCTCGGCGGCATGGTCGGCGTGATCGTCGGCATCCTGATTTCCCGGCTGGTGGCCTACTTC
>DATLIR010000170.1:0-20071 GCA_035539315.1 Casimicrobiaceae bacterium | reverse complement strand
CAGGGTGGCGAATGACGGTGCGCAAGGCCTCGAGGTCGCGCGAGCGTTCGCGCCGGCGGTGGCGTTCCTCGACATCGGCATGCCCAAGCTCAACGGCTACCGTCTCGCCGAGGAGCTGCGCGCGCTGCCCGCGCTCGCCTCAGCGCGGCTGGTCGCCCTGACCGGCTGGGGCCAGGAGAAGGATCGCCAGCGCGCGCACGAGGCCGGATTCGACCAGCACCTGGTGAAGCCGGTGAAGCTCGAGCAGATCATGGCGATCTTGCAGACGCTGCCCGCGACCTAAAGCGGCGCCACGCCCGACGCCGTCCGGACCGTTGCCTTCCGCCATGCGCTTCCCGGGGAGCGCCTAGAGCCGGGGTTGGTATAGTCCGCTTTTAGCGGAGCACCCCATGGGCACCGAGGTTCCGGCGCCGGCGAAGCACATCCGTCTCACCTCGCATCCGGCCGAGGGCGCCTTCGGCGCGCTGCCGATCCGCTGGGGACGCGCCGATCCCGAGGAGCGCGGCCCGATCGTCGGCAGCACGGCGAACCGCAGCCAGCGCAACGTCATCGGCACGCACAGCGGCAGCTACGGCGTCTACCGCGCGCTCGCGGTCGCCGCGGGCGCGCTCCTGCGAGACCACAAGCCCGACCTCACCAACACCGCGCCGACCGATCCCATCGGGCCGTACGCCGCGTGGGGCGACCCCGACCGCATCGTGTCGATCGATCCGTTCGGGGCGATCGTCGCCGAGGTGTTCCGCGACGAGATCGCGGCGGGCTACGACATCCGCCCGACGATCGCCGTGACCAAGGCCCACATCGACCTGCCCGAGGTGCGCGAGGCGATCGCGCACGGGCGCCTCGCCGTCGACGGCCGCATCCTGCTCGCGAACGGCTCGGCGGCCGTGACCAAGGCGGCGATCGAGCCGGTGTGGTGGCTCCCCGGCGTGGCGAAGCGGTTCGGCGTGCACGAGGGGGATCTGCGCCGCGCGCTGTTCGAGGAGACCGGCGGCATGTACCCGGAGCTCGTGACGCGCGGGGACCTCGAGGTGTTCCTGCCGCCGATCGGCGGGCAGACCGCGTACGTGTTCGGCGATCCGCGGCACCTGGCCGACCCGTCGGTCACGCTGACCGCGCGCGTGCACGACGAGTGCAACGGGAGCGACGTGTTCGGCTCCGACATCTGCACCTGCCGTCCCTACCTGACGCATGCGATCGAGGAGTGCATCCGCGGCGCGCAGGCGGGCGGCGTGGGCCTGGTCGTCTACTGCCGCAAGGAGGGGCGCGCGCTCGGCGAAGTGACCAAGTTCCTCGTCTACAACGCGCGCAAGCGCCAGGCCGGCGGCGACTCGGCCAGCAACTACTTCCTGCGCACCGAATGCGTCGCCGGCGTGCAGGACATGCGCTTCCAGGAGCTGATGCCCGACGTGCTGCACTGGTTCGGCGTGCGCCGCATCCACCGGCTCGTGTCGATGAGCAACATGAAGTACGACGCGATCGTTAAGGGCGGCATCGAGGTCGGCGAGCGCGTCCCGATCCCCGAGGACCTGGTGCCGGCCGATGCGCGAGTCGAGATGGACGCCAAGATGGCGGCCGGCTATTTCACCGAGGGCGAGCGCCCCGACGCCGACCGTCTCAAGACGACGAAGGGTCGGGGGCTGTGAGGGTCGCGGTCGTCGTCCTGGCGGCCGCGTCGGAGGGGCGGTGACGGCGCCTGCCGGTCCGTCGCAAGGGCGACTGGCCCCCGGGGCGACGAGGACGGCGTTCGCATCGGAAGAGGCGCATCCCGCCAGTGCGCCGGCGGCGATGGAAGTTGCGGCGCTGCTCGATCCTGCGACGATCCGCGAGCGCTGCGCCAACGTGCTGGCCGCCGCCGACGCGGGGCGCACGCGCCATTTCGCGGTCGACCGCACGGCACTCGCTGCGTGCGCGTCGTTCGTCGCGGAGGTCACGCGGCGACGCTATCCGACGCTGGCGATCCCGTACCACAGCCGGTGGCGGCATTTCGAAGCCGGCGGCATCGATCGCGGCGCGGAGCTCGACCGGAGGCTGTTCGGGCGGAGCGCCGTCGAGGCGGCGCTCGCCCGCATCGACCTGGCGATCGTGAGCGTGCTGCTCGACGCCGGCGCCGGCGCACGCTGGTCATACGCCGAGCGCGAGACCGGCGAGCGCTACTCACGCTCCGAGGGCCTCGGCGTCGCGAGCTTTCGCGCCTTCATGGCGGGCGCGTTCTCGGCGCACGCCGATCCGCTGCGCGCCGACGCGCGCGCTCTCGCGACGATCGACGGCGGCGCGCTCGCGGCGCGGTTCCAGGCGAGCGAGACGAACCCGATCGTCGGGCTCGACGGCCGCGCGGCGTTGCTGCGCCGCCTCGGCGCAGCGAGCGGGGAACGGCCGTCGCTCGCGTTCCTGCCGCTCCTCGAACGGCGCGGCGACGTTGCCGCCGGCGAGATCCTGGCCGTGCTGCTCGAGCGCTTCGGCGGCATCTGGCCGCAGGGGCTCGCGTTGTCTGGCCGCGCGCTCGGCGACGTGTGGCCGCATCCGCACGCCGGCGGACGCGGCGCGAGCGCGGGCTACGTGCCGTTCCACAAGCTGTCGCAATGGCTCGCCTACTCGCTGTTCGAGCCCATCGAGCGCGCCGGCGGGCGCGTCGTCGAGTGCGATGCGCTCACCGGCCTGCCCGAGTACCGCAACGGCGGGCTGTTGCTGGACACCGGCGTGCTGCGGCTGCGCGATCCGGCCGCCGCGTCGCAACGCCACGCGGTCGCCAGCGAGCTCGTCGTCGAATGGCGCGCCCTCACCGTCGCCCTGATCGACGCGGTCGCACGGGACGTGCGCGCGGCGCTGGGCCGGCCCGATCTCCCGCTCGCCTGCGTGCTCGAAGGCGGCACCTGGGCTGCCGGCCGCGAGCTCGCGCGCGAGCGGCGCGCGGGCGAGCCGCCGCTGTCGATCGACAGCGACGGTACCGTCTTCTAGATCCGTCCCTCGAGGAACGCCATGGCCCCGCACGCCCACGTGCTTGACCACCCGCTGATCCAGCACAAGCTGACGCTGCTGCGCAAGAAGGAGACGAGCACCACGTCGTTTCGTCGCCTGCTGAACGAGATCGGCTCGCTGATGGCCTACGAGGTCACGCGCGACATGCCGATGCACGAGGTTGAGATCGAGACGCCGCTCGAGACGATGCAATCGCGGCTGATCGACGGCAAGAAGCTCGTGTTCGTGCCGATCCTGCGCGCGGGCATGGGGCTGCTCGACGGCTTCCTCTCGGTGGTCCCCGGCGCGCGCGTGGGGCACGTCGGCCTGTACCGCGATCCCAAGACGCTCGTCGCGGTCGAGTACTACTTCAAGATGCCGTCGGGCATGCGCGAGCGCGACGCGATCGTGCTCGACCCGATGCTCGCGACCGGCCATTCGGCGGTCGCGGCGGTCGAGCGCCTGAAGGAGACGCATCCGCGCTCGATCCGCTTCGTGTGCCTCGTGTCGTGCCCCGAGGGCATCGCCGCGTTCCACCGGGCGCATCCGGACGTACCGATCTACACGGCCGCGATCGACCGCCAGCTCAACGATCACGCCTACATCCTGCCGGGGCTGGGCGACGCGGGTGACCGGATCTTCGGGACCAAGTGACCATGGGACCCCTGCTGCACGAAATCCGCCGCAACCCGTTGCTGTGGTTGCTGATCTTCGTGCCCGTGGTGTTCGTGGCCAGCAAGGTCAGGCCCGAGGCGCACACGCTGCACTTCGTCCTGTCCGTGCTCGCCATCGTGCCGCTCGCGGCGCTCCTTGCCCACGCCACCGAATCGGTCGCCGCCAGGACCGGCGACGCGGTGGGCGGCTTGCTCAATGCCACGCTGGGTAACCTGACCGAGATGGTCATCGCGATCACGGCCTTGTACGCGGGGCAGTACATGCTGGTCAAGGCCTCGATCGCCGGGGTGATCGTCACCAATGTGCTGTTCATGCTCGGCATGTCGTTCCTGCTCGGCGGCCTCAAATACCACGCGCAGGAGTTCAACCGCGCGGGCGCCCGCTTCCAGGCGAGCCTCCTGTTCCTGGCCATCGTCGCGCTGCTGGTGCCCTCGGCGGTCACCATCGCCGATGCGACGGCGGCGACGGCGTTCGCGCAGACGCTCAGCATCGGCCTTGCGGTCGTGCTGATCGTCGTCTATGGCCTGGGCATGCTGTTCTCGCTCAAGACGCACCGCGAGTTCTTCGGCGGCGACGCGCACGGGGATGAAGGCGAAGTGCCCTGGCCCCTCGGACTCGCCCTCGGGACGCTGGCGGGGGTCACCGTGCTGGTCGCGCTCGTGAGCCACGTCTTCGTCGAGTCGGTCCAGCAGGCGGCGGACGCGTTCGGCATGACGCCCGCGTTCGTCGGCTTCATCGTGGTGGCGCTGGTGGGCGGGGCCGCGGAGATGGCATCCGCGTTCTCCGGCGCACGGAAGAACCGGCTCGACCTGAGCGTGGGCATCGCGCTCGGCAGCGCGGCGCAGATCGCGTTGTTCGTCGCGCCGGTGCTGGTCCTGCTGAGCTACGTGATCGGCCCGACGCCGATGGACCTGCAGTTGTGGCCGGGCGCAGTGGTGATGATGCTCATCGCGGCGCTCACCGCGACGCTCGTCACCAACGGCGGGCGCTCGGCCTGGTTCCTCGGCGTGCTCCTGCTCGCCGTGTACCTGATCTTCGCCATGACGCTGTATTTGTTGCCGCCGCAAGGAGCTTGACGATGGCCGACGCGCGGACCGCCGACAGCGATGCGATCGTGGCGACCGCAGCGCGCAAGTCCGTGCTGAATCCGGTCGAACGCGTCTCCGAGATGCTGTTCGGCCTCTTCATGGCGCTCACGTTCGTCGGCGCGATCTCGGTGGCGGAGTCGGGGCGCGCGGAAGTCCGCGACCTGCTCGTCGCCGCGATCGGTTGCAACATCGCCTGGGGCCTCGTCGACGCGGTGATGTACCTCGTGCGCACGATCACCGATCGCGGCCGGGCGCTGACGTTGGTCCGCGCGGTGCGCGCGTCGGCAGACGCGGCGTCGGGGCGAGCGCTTATCGAGGGGGCATTGTCGACAGGCGTCGCCGGCTTCGTGACCGATACCGAGGTCGAATCGATGCGCGGACGGATCGTCGCATTGCCGAATGTCCCCGAGAGGCCGAGGCTCGAGAGGGACGACCTGCTCGCCGCCCTCGGTGTGCTCCTGATCGTCATCCTGTCCACGTTTCCCGTCGTGCTGCCGTTCCTCTTGATCGACGACATCGCCTGGGCCAAGGGCGTCTCGCGCGCCGTGGCGCTCGCGATGCTGTTCGTCGGCGGCCTGGCCCTCGGTCGCCACGCGGGCTACGGCAGCTGGAAGGTCGGCCTCATGATGGTCGGCGTGGGGACGGTTGTCGTCGCCGCAGTGATGGCGCTCGGCGGATGAAGGTCGCCGCCCAGGCGCTCGCGTTCGCTGCCGCCGTTGCCGCGACGGCGGCGTTGGCCGACGAGGGCGCGACCGGTCGCCGCGCGTCGCCGGCCGCGAAACCGTCGTGGGCGTTCGGCATCACCGCCTATCCCACCGTCGTGCGCGGCGGAGACGACTACACGTCGGCCATCGCGGTCGCGGACCGCGGCGCGCTGCATCTCGAAGCCAGGGTCAACTACGAAGCCGAGGGAGCGCGCTCGGCGTTCGTCGGCTGGACCTTCTCCGGCGGCGAGGCCGTCACCTGGGAGGTGACGCCCCTCCTCGGCGGCGCCTGGGGCGCGGTCCAGGCCTTCGTGCCCGGCGTCGAGGCGAGCGTCGGCTGGCGCCAGCTCGACTTCTACCTCGAGGGCGAGTACGTCCGCGACAACAAGGATCGCAACGACAGCTATTGGTATGCATGGAGCGAGCTGGGCTACCGGCCTGTGGAGTGGCTGCGGCTCGGGCTCGCCGGCCAGCGCACGCGGGCGTACGGCGGCGAGCGCGACATCCAGCGCGGGCCTTTCGTGCAGCTGACGTGGCGCAACTTCACGCTCGGCGGCTACTGGTTCAATCCTGGAGCGGGCGACCAGATCTTCGTCGGCTCCGTCGGGGCGACCTTCTGAGCGCGATCCCGTGACGACGCCACGCTCGACGAGCCTCAAATGAATGAGCTGCTGATCCGCAACGCCACGCTTCCCGACGGCCGCACCGGGCTCGACATCCTGTGCGCCGACGGGCGCATCGTCGAGGTGGGGCCGCGCCTCTCAGCGACCGCCGCAACGACGCTCGACGCGCGCGGGCTGCTCGTCACGCCGCCTTTCGTCGACGCCCACTTCCACATGGACTCGACGCTCACCTACGGGATGCCGCGGGTCAACGCGAGCGGGACGCTGCTCGAGGGCATCGCGCTGTGGGGGGAACTCAAGCCCACGCTCGTGCAGGACGCGATCGTCGAGCGTGCGCTCGCCTACTGCGACTGGGCGGTGGCGAAGGGGCTGCTCGCGATCCGCTCGCATGTCGACACCTCCGATGGCCGCCTGCTCGCGGTCGAGGCGCTGCTCGACGTGAAGAAGCGGGTCAGGCCGTACCTCGACCTGCAACTGGTCGCGTTCCCGCAGGACGGCGTGCTGCGCGCGCCGGGCGCGCTGCACAACCTCAAGCGCGCACTGGCGCTGGGCGTCGACGTCGTCGGCGGCATCCCGCACTTCGAGCGCACGATGGCCGACGGCGCGCAGAGCGTGCGCGTGCTGTGCGAGATCGCGGCCGACCTCGGCAAGCGCGTCGACATGCACTGCGACGAGACCGACGATCCGCTGTCGCGCCACATCGAGACGCTGGCGAGCGAGGCGCAGCGACTCGGCCTGCAGGGCCGCGTCGCCGGGTCGCACCTGACGTCGATGCACTCGATGGACAACTACTACGTATCGAAGCTGATCCCGCTGATGCGCGAGTCCGGCGTGGCGGCGATCGCCAACCCGCTGATCAACATCACGCTGCAGGGCCGCCACGACACCTATCCCAAGCGCCGCGGCATGACGCGAGTGCCCGAGCTCCTCGCCGCCGGCGTGCCGGTCGCGTTCGGCCACGACTGTGTGATGGATCCGTGGTACCCGCTCGGCAGCGCCGACATGCTCGAGGTGGCGTCGATGGGGCTGCACGTCGCGCAGATGACCGGGCAGGACGCGATGCACCATTGCTTCGACGCTGTCACGACCACGCCGGCCGCCATCCTCGGTCTCGACGGCTACGGCCTTGGCCGCGGCTGCCGCGCGGACATGGTCCTGCTCGGGGCGCGCGATCCCGTCGAGGCGATCCGCCTCCGCGCGACACGACTCGCCGTGGTGCGCGCGGGCCGCGTCATCGCCGAGTCGCCCGCAGCCAGCGCACGGCTGTCGCTGCCCGGGCGGCCCGCGACCGTCGACTGGTCGCCGCGTTCATGAGGGGACGCGCCGCACCGTGGCTGGTCGCCGTCCTCGTGATGGGCACAAGCGACGCCGCGCTCGCGGCGCAGCCGCTCGCCGCGACACCTGCCGCGCTCGCCGACGCGATGGCGGGCAAGCGCATCGTGATCCTCGGCGAGGTGCACGACAACGGCGTGCAGCATGCGCTGCGCGCCGCGACGTTGCGCCGGCTCGTGCAGCACGGCGGCCGGCCTGCGATCGCGTTCGAGCAGTTCGACCGCGGCCAGCAGGCGGCGATCGATCGCTCGAGACGCGAGCGGCCCGGTGACGCCGCCCATCTCGTGGCGCAGGCCAGGGGTTCGCCGAGCTGGAACTGGAAGCTGTACCAGCCCTATGTCGCGCTGGCGCTGGAGTACGACCTGCCGATCGTGGCGGCGAACCTCTCGCGCGGCGAGGCCATGGAGGTCGCGACCGCCGCAGCGTCGAACGACGCGCGCGCCCTGTCGCCGGCGTTCCTGGCCGCGCACGAGGCGGCGATCGCGCGCGGCCACTGCAACCTCCTGCCGGCGGACGCGTTGCCCGCCATGGCGAGAGCGCAGATCGCCCGCGACCGGACGCTCGCCGAGGCGATTCGCCCCTACGCGGCGCGGGGCGTCGTGCTGCTCACCGGCAACGGCCACGCGCGCCTCGACATCGGCGTGCCCTTCTGGCTCGCGGCCGACGAGCGCCGGGAAACCGTGAGCATCGGTGTGCTCGAACGCGACGACGGGGCGGGCGCCGACGAGACCGGACCGTTCGACGCGTTCGTCGTCACCGAGCGCGCCGAGCGGCCCGATCCCTGCGAAGACCTGCGTCGCCGGCTGCGGGGCAAGTGATGCGCTCTCGCGAACGCAGGCCCGACCGCGCGACCGTGGAAATCCGGATGCCTCATCCCCACGCGCGCGCCAGGGTCTGTAAGGCGCGGCGCGCGGCGCACGACTGGTAGCCTCGCCGCAACCCGTCTGCGCATTCCCGCCCCGGCGTCGTTGCCGGCCACGTTACGAATCGCGTCTGACCGTGGCTGTCCCGCGGCATAATCGGCACGGGCGCCCTGTTCGCCCGGCAACCCCTTCCGCGTCGTCGCTCCGGAGCACCCCAGGCACCGCATGGAATCGATCTACTACGTGATGGCGTGGGCCTGCCATCGCAAATGCAAGCATTGCTACGAGGATCGCTTCCGGCCCTACGTTCGCGGGGCGCTGGAGGCGGTCGTGCGCGAGGCCGAGGAGAACTTCCCGCGCATCGTCGAGCACTTCCCCGCGCGCATGACCTACCGGGACCTCGACGATCCGCAACCCGACGGGAGCTTCCCCGAGAAGACCGGTCGCGTGATCCTGTCGGGCGGCGAGTCGCTGCTCGATGCGGTGCGCGAGCGCATCACCTATCCGATCATCGAGCGGCTGTCGGCGAAGTACGCTGCGCAGGGCGGCGTCCGGATCGTGGTGCAGACCACGGGCGACCTGTTGACCGACGCGATCGTCGACGAGCTAGTCGAGCGCGGCGTGTGGATGATCTCGGTGGCGAGCGTCGACGATTTCCACGTCGGCCTCGAGGGCCCGGAGAAGCAGAAGCGCTTCGTCGACGGCCTCACGGCGCTGTTCGAGCGGCACGGCCTGCGCGCATCCGGTCTTTCGGCGCCGACGCGCAACGGGCGCGAGGAAGACGGTCCGCTGTACAGCTTCTTCGGTGCCACGCCGGACTCGTGGATCGGCAAGCTGTGGCCGCGCGGGCGCGCGTGGGAGAACGGCCTGTCGAAGGCGACGCTCGCGGACAACTTCTGCAACCGCTGGTCGGGCGGCCTCAACTTCCTGCGCCACGCGTACAGCGGCTCCGAGGTGTCGGTCGAGCCGGACGGCAGCGTCTATCCGTGCTGCGTGAAGACCCGGTTCCCGATCGGCAGCCTCCTCGAGGACGACCTGATCGCGATCCTCGATTCGCTCGCGGGCATCCCGGCCTACGAGGCGATCACGATGGGCCACCCCGAGCGCATGGGCATCGCGCACGGCTGGAGCGAGACGACGTTCATCGAACGCTCCGCGACGGTGACGCCGACGGGCGATCCCTACCGAAACCTGTGCATCGGCTGCGACCGCTTCCACGAGGAAGTGCTCGGCCCGATCCTCGAGGCGGCGCGCGCGCGCCGCCGGGCCGCGCGCGGATCGGGCGCGCCGGCCGCGCGGCGCGTGGTTCCGCTGGTAAGCGTCGACCGTTGACCATGCGATGCCGGCTCGTTGTCGCCGCGCTCGCGGCCCTGGTCCTCGCGGCCGTGCCGGCGTCCGCGCAGGACGTGGCGTGGAGCGGCGTGCTCGCGAAGGCGCGCGGCCAGACGGTGCACTGGAACGCGTGGGCCGGCGACGAGAAGACCAACGCGTTCATCGCGTGGGTCGGCGAGGAAGCGGAGAAGCGCTATGGCGTGAAGGTCGTGCACGTGAAGCTTCGCGACACCGCCGAGGCGGTGACGCGCGTCGTCGCCGAGAAGGCGGCCGGGCGCGACAGCGGCGGCAGCGTCGACCTGGTCTGGATCAACGGCCCGAACTTCCTCGCGCTCATGGAGCAGAAGCTGCTGTTCGGCCCCTACGCCGAGCGCCTGCCCAACTGGCGCTACGTCGACACGGTGGGCAAGCGCTCGAACCTGGTCGACTTCACGGTCCCGAACGAGGGCTACGAGTCGCCGTGGCGCCTCGCGCAGATCGTGTTCGTCGTGGACGGCAAGCGCGTGAAGGACACGCCGGCCTCGGTGGCCGCGCTGCTCGCCTGGGCGAAGGCTCACCCCGGCCGCTTCACGCATCCCAACGTCCGCAATTTCCTCGGCGCCACGTTCATGAAGCAGGCGCTCTACGAGCTCGTGCCGGATCCCGCGGTCCTGCAGCGCCCGGCCACCGACGCGATGTTCGCGGCGACAACGGCGCCGCTATGGGCCTGGTACGACGCGCTCAAGCCCGCGCTGTGGCGCAGCGGAGCGCAATTCCCCGAGAACGGGCCCGCGCAGCGCCAGCTCATGAACGACGGCGAGATCGACATGATGATCTCGTTCAACCCGTCCGAGGCCGCGGTGTCCGCCCAGGCGGGACTGCTCCCCGACAGCGTGCGGACGTTCACGTTCGCAAAGGGCACGATCGGCAACACGAGCTTCGTCGCGATTCCGTACAACGCCGCCGCGAAGGAGGGCGCGATGGTGGTCGCCAACTTCCTGCTCGAGCCGGCGACGCAGGCGCGCGCGCAGGACGTGCGGCAGATGGGCAACTTCACGGTGCTCGACCTGGCGAAGCTTTCGGCGGAGGACCGGCGCCGCTTCGACGAGCTGCCGCGGCATCCCGCGCTGCCGACCAACGCCGAGCTCGGCGTCACGCTGCTGGAGCCGCACCCGTCGTGGATGACGCGCATCACGGCGGAATGGGAACGCCGCTACACCAGGTGAGGGCCCGCGCGTCGCGCGTATCCGGCATGCCCGATAACCATGCGGGGTGACGCGTGAGCAGCGCGGTCGGCGCGCCGCGCACCGGCGCAGGCTGGCTCGCCGCGGCGCCCGCGCTGACCGTCGCGACGTTTGCGTTGCCGATCGCTGCCGGCCTCGCCGGAACCCTCGCGCCCGCCTTCGGCTACCTGCCCGCGATCGGCGGCCACGCGTGGTCGCTCGATCCGTGGCGCGAGCTGGTCGCGTGGCCGGGCTTCGCGAGCAGCGTGAAGCTCACGCTCGCGACCGGCTTCGCGGCGGCGCTCGTATCCGCGTCGCTCGCCTTCGGATTCTGCGCCTGGGCCGCCGGCCGCCGCTGGGGACCGCGGGCCGCCGCGTGGCTCGCGCCGATCCTCGCGACGCCGCACTCGGCGTTCGCGATCGGGCTCGCGTTCGTGATCGCGCCCTCCGGCTGGATCGTGCGCGCGCTCTCGCCGTGGCTCACCGGATTCGACGTGCCGCCCGACGTCGCGACGGTCGGCGACCCGTCGGGCGCCGCCCTGGTGCTCGGGATGGTCGTCAAGGAGGTGCCCTACCTCGTGCTGATGACGACCGCGGCGCTCGCGCAGGTGCGCTTCGGCGAGCACCTCGCGCTCGCGCGCACGCTCGGCTACCGGCCGGCCGAAGCGTGGCTGCGCATCGTGCTGCCGCAGGCATGGCCGCAGCTGCGCCTCCCGTTCCTCGCCGTGCTCGCGTATTCGTTGTCGGTGGTCGACGTGGCGCTGATCCTCGGCCCCGGCAATCCGCCGACGCTCGCGGTGCTGGCGGTGCGCTGGTTCACCGACGCGGACGTGCGCCTGTGGTTCCCGGCGTCGGCGGCCGCGACGCTGCAACTGCTGCTGGTCGCCGCCTCGATCGGCGCATGGCTGCTCGTCGAGCGCGTGATCGCATTCGCCGGCCGGCGCGCGGTCGCGCGCGGGCGCCGCGCGACCGTGTTGACCGCTGCATCGGCGGGCGCCGCCGCGGGCGTCGCGGTCCTGGGCGCGCTCGCCGGCGCCGCGCTCGCCGGGATGGCGGTGTGGTCGGTCGCGGTGCAGTGGCGCTTTCCCGCCGCGTGGCCGGCGTCGTTCGCATGGGAAGGCTGGGCGCTGCGGCTCGGCGATCTCGCGACGCCCGCCGCCAACACGCTGGTCGTGGGCGCGATCGCGACGTTCGCGGCGCTCGCGCTCGCGATCGCCTGCCTCGAGGTCGAACCGCGGCGGCGGCGCGCCGGACCGCCGCCCGCGCTGTCGCTCCTCTACCTACCGCTCCTGGTGCCGCAGGTCGCGTTCCTGTTCGGAGCGCAGGTGCTGCTCGTCAGCAGCCGCTTCGACGGCACGGTCGTCGCCGTCGTGTGGGCGCATCTGGTCTACGTGCTGCCCTACCTGTTCCTGTCGCTCGCCGATCCGTGGCGGGCGCTCGACCCGCGCTTCGCGCGCGCCGCGGCGAGCCTCGGCGCGTCGCCCGCGCGCGTGCTCTTCGCGGTCAAGCTGCCCATCCTCGTGCGTCCCGTCGCGATCGCGTGCGCCGTGGCGTTCGCGGTCAGCGTCGGCCTGTATCTGCCGACGCTGTTCGCCGGCAACGGCCGCGTGCCCACGCTCACCACCGAGGCGGTGACCCTCGCCGCGGGCGCCGATCGCCGCGTCATCGGCGCGTGGGCCGTCGTGCAGGCGCTGGTGCCGATGCTCGCGTACCTGGCCGCGGTGCTCCTGCCCGGACGCTTCCACGGCGCGCGCAGGGCGGCGTCGTGACCGCCGCGGCGGCGACCCTCGCGCTCGCGGGCGTGCGCATTGCGCTCCCCGGCCGCGTGCTGGTCGACGGCCTCGACCTCGTCGTCGACGCCGGTCGCTGCGTCACGCTGATGGGCCCGTCGGGTTGCGGCAAGTCGACGCTGCTCGCGTTCATCGCGGGCTCGATCGATCCGCCGTTCCAGGCGCACGGCCGCGTCGAGGTGGGGGGCGTGGATGTGACCGCTTGGCCCCCGGAGCAGCGCCGCATCGGCATCCTGTTCCAGGACGACCTCCTGTTCCCGCACCTGACGGTCGGCGGCAACCTCGCGTTCGCGCTGCACGAGCGCGTGCGCGATCGCGACCAGCGCCGCGCGCGCATCGAGGCGGCGCTCGTCGAAGCCGACCTGCCCGGCTTCGCCGACCGCTCGCCGTCGACGCTTTCCGGCGGGCAGCGCGCGCGCGTCGCGCTGATGCGCACGCTCCTCTCCGAACCGCGCGCGCTGTTGCTCGACGAGCCTTTCAACAAGCTGGACGCGCCGCGCCGCGACGAGGTGCGGCGCTTCGTGTTCGACCACGCGCTCGAGCGCGCGCTGCCGATCCTGCTGGTGACGCACGACGAGGCCGATGCCCGGGCGGCCGCCGGGCCGGTCCTCCGCTTCGGCGACGGACCGCTGCGCGGCTGAAGGGGGACGCTTGCCGTCGCCGCGACTCGTGCGGGTCCGACGGCGCACTCCTACGGCGTCCTACACCTGTGTCGCGAGCCGGCTGGGATCATCGAGGCCATGGACGCTCTTGCGACCCCACGCGACAAATCGGCCGCGACGCGCCACCGGCTCCTCGATGCGGCGGAAGCGCTCGTGGCGGACCTCGGCTACGCGTCGCCGTCGCACCGTGCGATCGCGCGCCGGGCCGGCGTGCACGTCGCGCTGGTCAACTATCACTTCGGCAGCAAGGAGATGCTGCTCGAGGCGGTGGTGGCCCGGCGCGCCGAGCAGCTCGTCGGCGAGTGGAAGGCCGCGCTCGCCGGGGCCCAGGCGGCGCATCCGATCAGCGCCGACCGCATCCTGCGCGCCTACTGGGCGCCGTTCGGCACGCCGAAGGCGATCGACGAAGGCGAATGGCGCAACTACCTGTGCGCGATCGCGTGGCTCTCCCAGGCCAACGACGGGGACGCGTGGTGGTCGATGCAGTTCGGCGCCGTCGAGCGGATGTTCCGCAACGCGCTCGCCCAGGCACTCCCGGGGGTGACCGCCGAGGCGATCGAGCGCGGCTTCCGCTACGCACGGGAGCTGCTCGACGCGATCCTGCTGCGACGGTGCAACAAGGGGAGCGGCACTTGCGGCGCGCCGCCGCCCGGGCTGCGCGAGGACGACGTCGAGGAGTTGATCGCATTCCTCGCAGCCGGCCTCGAAGCGCTGCCGATCGCGCCGCTGACCCCGGCGGCACGACGCGTCCAGCGCCGGACGGTGGACGCGAGCGCGCTGTCGAGCGACTGATCGTTCCTCGTCGGCACCGGGCACGGACCGCTCGTCCGGCGCGTTGAACGCGCGTGCAAGGCGTCGCGCGCCGCCTTGGGTAGAGTGCGCGCCACCCCAGTGAATGCGTGGCATTCGCCACCGAGCCGGTCCTTCCCGTCGATCCTCGTGAAAGGCGCTCGATGCTGCGTCGCCTTGCGTATGTGAGCTATCCCGCGGCGGACCTCGCGCCCACGGAAGTCAGCCGCATCATCCACGCCTCGCGGACCAACAATCTCGCCGCCGGCATCACCGGCGTGCTCGTCTACACCGGCACCGATTTCGCGCAGGTGATCGAAGGCCGTCCCGACGCGGTCGAGACGCTGTGGCGCAGGCTGCAAGCCGATCCGCGCCACCACGGCGTCGTCGCGTTCATCGACGAGCCGACCGAGCGTCCGTGGTTCGACACCTGGCGCATGGGCTACCTGTACGACGATTCGCTCAGCGACCAGATCGCCGAGTGGCGCGTCCTCAAGGCGCGGCTCGCGCACATCGAGCGCGACGCGGTGCGCACGCTGCTCGCGTCGGCGGACGCATTCTGAATCGCCAGGGGACGACGTAGCCAAGCTGGCGCGGCGGATCGAAGCACTTACGCCGACCGCAGGCGCTCGCGAAGACGCCGCACCGCGCTCCCCGGCGTCGTGACCACCGGCGCCCGCGTCACGCGCTCGACGGCCTCGGCGGCGCGCGCGAGACTGAACTGCGCGAGCGCGACGACATCCCCCGCGGCCATCTTTGCGCCGGCGACGGCGCCGAGCACGATCGGCTGGTGGCGCAGGCCGTCGCCACGGTCGAGCGCCGCCAGCGCGTCGTCGACCATCACCGGAACGAGCGCGACGTCGCGCGGGAACTCGTCCGGCATCGATGCGAGGGTCTGCGCGAACGTCGCCACCAGTGCGATCCGTCCGCCACCCGCGCGCGCCTTCGCGACGGCGTCGTCGATCATCGCCTCGTTGGGCTTCAGCACCGGGTGGGCGGGCCAGCGCGCGACGACCGCGTCGATGCACGGCCCGAAGGCGGAGCAGGTGAACAGGATGCCCGCGGCGCCGGCGCCGAACGCGTAGCCGGCGAGCGCCAGGAAGCGCTCGGTCATGCGCGCATCGAGGCGTCCGGCGCGCGCGAGGTCGGCGGACAGGCTGTCGTCGAGCAGGTTCATCCGCAGCGCCGCGGGCCAGGCGCGCTCGAGCTCCCGGTTGATCGGCGCGACCGAATGCGCGAGCGCGTGGATAAGCGCGATCCGCACGGGCGCATCCGGCCGGGCGAGCGGCGCGTCAGCCACGCGTCGCGACGGCGATGTCGGGAGCCGGCTGCATGCGCCGTCCCTGCGACCACCAGACCAGCGCGATCAGCGCGAACGCCGGCGGGTAGAACCAGTACGGCGAGGGGCGGCCCGACGGCACCTCGATGCGCGCCACCTCGTAGCCCTGGTCGATGCCGGCCTTCCGCGCGCGGGAGCCGAACTTCACGCCGGAGGTCCTGAGCGTGTCGCCGAGCGCCACGAACGTGACGCCGGCATCGGCGAGCCGCTTGCGCCCGTCGTCGCCCGCGGGTCCGAGCCGCAGCGCGACCGTCTTGTCCACGTCGTCGCCCTCGATCGTCTGGCCCCGGATCACCATCACGATGCGCCCGCCCAGGGGCAGTTCGCGCGCGACGTCGTACAGGCGCGCGGCCGGCAGCGCCGTGAACTCGGGCGCGAGCTGGTCCATGAAGAAGTCCGGGCGGAACAGCAGGAAGCAGGCGAGCGCCATCACGGCGACCTCCCACGCGCGGCAGCGCACGCGGAACCACCACATCGTGCACGCCGCGAAGATCAACATCGCGGTCATCGAGGCGAGCACGACGACCACGAGCTCGGCGACGCTCTCGATGTCGATCAGCAGCAGCAGCGGATTGAAGATCCAGATGAACGGCAATATCACCGTGCGCATCGCGTAGATCGCGCCCTGGATGCCGGTCGCGATCGGGTCCTCGCCGGAGATCGCCGCCGCCGCGAAGGTCGCGAGCCCCACCGGCGGCGTGATGTCGCCGATGATGCCGTAGTAGAAGACGAACAGGTGCACGGCGATCAGCGGGATGACCAGCCCGGACCGAGCGCCCAGCTCGACGACGACCGGCGCCATCAGCGTCGCGACCAGCACGTAGTTCGCGGTCGTCGGCACGCCCAGGCCGAGCAGCAGGCACACGAACGCGATGAACAGCAGCATCACGATCACGTTGCCCTGCGACACGAACTCGACGAACTCGGTCATACGCAGCCCGAGCCCGGTCAGCGTGATCGCGCCGACGACTACGCCGGCGGTCGCCGTCGCGACGCCGATCCCGATCATGTTGCGCGAGCCGTCGGTCATGCCGCCGACCACGTCGTCCCATCCCGCGCGCCAGGTGCCGGGCGCGCCGGCACGCCGGATCGCGGCGATCAGCGGCCGCTGCGTGAGCATGAGCCCGATCAGGAGCGCGATCGCCCAGAACGCGGACAGCGAGGGCGACATCTCCTCGACCATCAGGCACCAGATCAGCATGCCGATCGGCAGCAGGAAATGCAGGCCCGCCTTGACGGCCGGCCAGGGCTCGAGCGCGCGCGGCTCGTCGATGTCGATGTCGGTGGGGAGGTCCGGGCTGGTGGCCGCCATCCACGTCGCCCCGAGGTAGAGCGCGATCACGAGGACGCCGGCGATCCATGGCGCGGCGTCCCCGAAGCCTTGCTTGATGGCGGCGAGCAGGTAGTAGAGCACGCCCACGACGACGATCGTGCCGGAGATGCCGAACCCGAAGCGCAGCGCGCGATCGCGCAGCGGCCGCGGCTCGCGCTTGATGATCGGCTGCATGCCGAGCTTCAGCGCCTCGAGGTGCACGATGTAGAAGAGGCCGATGTACGACAGCGTCGCCGGCAGGATCGCGTTGCGCACGATCTCCGAGTACGGGATCCCCACATACTCGACCATCAGGAACGCCGCCGCGCCCATCACCGGCGGCATGATCTGGCCGTCGACCGACGACATCGTCTCGATCGCCCCGGCCTTGACGCCGCCGTAGCCGGCCTTCTTCATCAGCGGGATCGTGAAGATGCCGCCCGACACGACGTTCGACACCGACGATCCGGAGATCATCCCGTTCAGTGCGGACGAGACGACCGAGACCTTCGCCGGGCCGCCGCGCAGGTGGCCGAGCGCGGCGAAGCTCACCTGCATCATGTAGTTGCCGCCGCCGGCGCGGTCGAGCAGCGTGCCGAACAGCACGTAGACGAAGATCGTCCCGGTCGACACGCCGAGCGCGATGCCGAACACCCCCTCGGTGGTGAGCCACATGTGCGAGAGCAGCCGGTTGAGCGACGCGCCCTTGTGCTGAAGCACCTCCGGGAGGTAGGGGCCGCCCATCGCGTACGCGACGAAGAGCGCGGCGAGCACCGCCATCGGCCAGCCGACCGAGCGGCGCGTCGCCTCGAGCAGCAGCACGAGGCCGGCGGACGCGACGACGATGTCGGTCGCCGACGGCGTGCCCGGGCGCTCGGCGAGCTCGCGGTAGAACAGCAGCAGGTACGCGGCGGCGAACGCGCCGACGAGCGCGAACGTCCAGTCGAGCAGCGGCACGCGGTCGCGCGGCGAACCCTTGAACGCGGGCCAGGCCAGGAACGCGAGGAACAGCGCGAACGCGAGGTGCAGCGAGCGCGCCTCGGTGTCGTTCAGGATGCCGAAGCGCAGCGTGAACGGCAGCGGCGACGCGTACCAGAGCTGGAACAGCGCCCAGGCGAGCGCGACCGAGAAGACCAGCGTCCCCGTCGCCCCGGTCGGCTTGCGCGCGCCGGTGTCCGCCTGCGCGACCAGTTCCTGCAGCGCGGCCGGGGCCTTCTCGATCTCGGTGGCCATCGACGCTCCCGACCCCGGGGGTCAGACACGCGCTAGGCGCGCGTCCGACACCGGAGGTACCGCTACTTGATCCAGCCCTTTTCCTTGTAGTAGCGCACGGCCCCCTCGTGCAGCGGCGCCGACAGGCCGTCCTTCACCATGTTCTCGGGGTTCAGGATAGCGAGCGCCGGGTGCAGGTTCTTGAACTCGGCGAAGTTGTCGAACACCGCCTTCACGATCTGGTAGACGGTGTCGGCAGGCACCTTGCTCGACGTCACCACGGTTGCGAGCACGCCGTAGGTCTGCGTCGCGTTCGGGTTGTTCGGATACAGGTTGCCGGGGATCGTCGCCTTCGCGTAGTACGGCTTCTCGGCGACGAGCTTGTCGACCGCCGGGCCGGTCAGCGACACGAGCTTCGCGCCGCACGACGTCGTCGGGTCCTGGATGTTCGCCGACGGATGGCCGACGCCGTAGAAGAAGCCGTCGATCTTGCCGTCGCACAGCGCCGGGCCGTGCTCGTCCGCCTTGAGCTCGGAAGCGAGCGCGAAGTCGCCCATCGTCCAGCCCATCGCGGCGAGCAGCTCCTCCATCGACGCGCGCGTGCCCGAGCCCGGGTTGCCGACGTTGAAGCGCTTGCCCTTGAAGTCGGCGAAGGTGCGAATGTTCGCTTCCTTGCGCGCGAGCACCGTGAACGGCTCCGGGTGCACCGAGAACACCGCGCGGAGGTCGCCATACGCGCCGTCCTTGTACTGCGCCAGCCCCTTGGCCGCGTTGTACTGGACGTCCGACTGCGTGAACCCGAAGTCGAGCTCGCCGGCGCGAATCGTGTTGACGTTGAACACCGACCCGCCGGTCGACTCGACCGAGCAACGGATGCCATGCTTCGCGCGGTCCTTGTTGACCAGGCGGCACAGCGCGCCGCCTGCGGCGTAGTAGACGCCCGTGACGCCGCCGGTGCCGATCGTGACGAACTTCTGCTGCGCGACCGCGGGCGCGCCGTAGGCGCAAAGCGCCAGCGCGAGGGCGGCCGGCAGGGCGACAAAGATGCGTTTCATCGAATTCTCCTCAGGACGTGGGAGCTGCGTCAACGTGAAGCGATGGCGGCGTCGATCGCCTGCGCCAGGCGGTCGACGATCTCGTCGAGGTGCTGCTCCTCGGCGATGAACGGGGGGGCGAGCACGATGTGGTCGCCGTGCACGCCGTCGATGGTACCTCCCATCGGGTAGGTCATGAGGCCGCGCGCCATCCCCTCGCGCTTGACGCGGGCGTGGAGCTGCCGGGCCGGGTCGAACGGCGCCCGGGTCGCGCGGTCGCGCACCAGCTCGACCCCGCGGAACAGGCCGCGCCCGCGCAGGTCACCGACGTGGGGGTGGCCGCCGAAGCGCTCGGCGAGCCGGCCCTCGAGCGAGCGCCCGAGCGCGCGCACGCGCTCGAGCAGGCCGTCGCGCGCGATCACGCGCTGCACGGCGAGCGCGGCCGCGCAGGCGACCGGGTGCCCGAGGTAGGTGTGACCGTGCTGGAAGAAGCCGCTGCCCCGCGACATCGCGTCGACGATCTTCCGCTGCGCGAGCACCGCGCCGATCGGCTGGTAGCCGCCGCCCAGCCCCTTCGCGATCGTGATGAGGTCCGGGACGATGCCCTCCTGCTCGCACGCGTGCAGCGTGCCGGTGCGCCCCATGCCGCACATCACCTCGTCGAGGATGAGCAGCACGCCGTGGCGGTCGCAGACCTCGCGCACTGCCTTGAAGTAGCCCGGCACCGGCGCGAGCACGCCGGCGGTGGCGCCGCCCACCGTCTCGGCCACGAACGCGATCACCCGAGCGTCGCCGCGCGCAACGATGGCGTGCTCGAGCTCGCCGGCCAGACGCCGGACGTACTGCGCGTCGCTTTCGCCGTCGCGCTGCTCGCGGTACGGGTAGCACGGCGAGACGTGGCTGGCCTCGATGAGCAGCGGCGCGAAGGGCTCGCGCCGCCACGCGTTGCCGCCGATCGCGAGCGCGCCCAGCGTGTTGCCGTGGTAGCTCTGGCGCCGCGCGATGAAGTGGCTGCGCTGCGGCTGGCCCGTCTCGACGAAATACTGGCGCGCCATCTTCAGCGCCGCCTCCATCGCCTCGGAGCCTCCGCTCACGAAGTACGCGTGACTGGTGCCCACCGGGCCGGTGGCGACCAGGAGGTCGGCCAGCCGCAGCG
>DATLIR010000169.1:0-10042 GCA_035539315.1 Casimicrobiaceae bacterium | reverse complement strand
AGGTGATGCCGTCCAGCGGGCGGGTCATCGCGCGCCCCCGGGCAGCAGGCGGCCGACGCGCGGCAGGCGCTCCAGCGCCCAGCAGGTCTCGATCAGGCCGCGCATCTCCTCGCGCGTCGCGGCGCCGGCGAACTCGGCCAGCCGGATCGCCTTGTCCTCGATCTCCGTGCGATCCAGCGTGTTGCCCGGGTCGCCCTTGGGTTCGTCGACGCGGCCGTGCAGTTCGCGGCCGTCGCGCGTGCGCACGGTGACCTTGCCGATCCAGCGCGCGGGGTAGGCGGCGTCCACTTCGGGGTCCAGCGCCATCGCCACCTTGGGACGGAAGCTGCTGACCGCAGCGTCCCCCAGGCTCGCTTCGAACTCGCCCACACCGGCGCGGCCGTGCGCGGCGATGAGGCCCAGCACCGTGCCCATCGAGAACTTGGCCTGGTGCACGGTCTCCGGCACGTCCACCGCGCCCAGCACGTCGATCGCGCCCTGGTGCACGTGCGCGGTCACGCTGTCGACCTGCGCGGGGTCCAGCTTCTCGCGCTGGAACACCTGCTGCAGCGCGTCGGCAGCCGGATGCGTGTGGCGGCACGACGCGTGGAACTTGAACGAGGTCTCGGCCAGTGCCCAGCGCTGGCCGAGCCGGTCGGTGAGCTTGGCCGGGTCGGCGTCGCTGGACATGCCCGCGGCCATGCCCTGCGCGCCTTCCAGGATGCGCTTCGCGCCGGTGACCCCTGCTGCGCCAGGTAGCCGGCGGTTACGCCGGCGCCAGCGGCAAGCAGCTGCTGGCCGCCAGCGTCGCGGGTTACGAGGTCGGCATCCGCGTCGGCGAGTTCCTCGGCCGCTCGCACTACCGCGTGTTCCACACGACCGGCACGGCAGGCACGCTCGCCGCCGCGGCGGCGGTCGGGCGGGTGCTGCACCTGACCGCGTCGCAGATGCAGCACGCGTTCGGCTCGGCGGGGACGCAATCGGCAGGGCTGTGGGAATTCCTCCGCGACGGCGCCGACTCGAAGCAGCTGCACACCGCGCATGCCGCGGCAGCCGGCCTCACCGCCGCCTATCTCGCGCGCGACGGGATGACCGGCGCGAAGCGCATCCTCGAAGGCGCCCAGGGGCTCGCCGCGGGCATGTCGAGCGACGCCGATCCGTCGCGGCTGGTCGACGGGCTGGGGTCGCGCTGGGCGCTCGCCGAGACCTCGTTCAAGTACCACGCCTCGTGCCGCCATACGCATCCGGCCGCGGATGCGCTGCAGCGCGTGATGCGCGAGCATGCGCTGGCCGCGCGCGACATCGAGCGGGTCACGGCGCACGTGCATCAAGGCGCGATCGACGTGCTCGGGCCGGTCGTCGACCCGCAGAGCGTCCACCAGTCGAAGTTCTCGATGGGCACGGTGCTCGGGATGATCGCGGTCGAAGGCCATGCCGGGCTGGCCGAGTTCGACGCGCATTGGCACGATGCGCGCATCGCCGACTTCCGCCGTCGCGTCGCGATGGCGCTCGATGACGAGGTCGACCGCGCCTATCCCGCGCGCTGGATCGGCAAGGTGTCGGTCGAGACGAAGGACGGACGGCGATTGTTCGGCCGCGTCGACGAGCCCAAGGGCGATCCGGGCAACACGCTCTCGTCCGCCGAGGTCGAGGACAAGGCGCTGCGCCTCGCGCGCTACCACGACGGGGCGAGCGACGACGAGATGCGCGCGGTCATCACGGCGATCCGCGCGCTCGCCTTTACGCCGCGCGTATCGCGCTTCCTGCCCTGACGCATGGCCGGCCGCTCCTACCTGTTCGTCCCCGCCGACCGGCCCGAGCGGTACGCGAAAGCGCTCGCGGCCGGAGCCGGAGCGGTCATCGTCGACCTCGAGGACGCGGTCGCGCCCGAGGCGAAGCACGCGGCGCGGCGAACGCTCGGCGCCTGGCTGCCGGGCGCCCCCGCGCCGATGATCGTGCGCATCAACGCGGCGGAAACCCGCTGGTTCGCCGACGACCTCGTGTTGTGCGCGCATCCGTCGATCGCGGGCGTCGTCGTGCCGAAGGCCGAGCGGCGCGCGGATCTCGCGCATGTGTCCGCGGTCGCGGCCGGCAAGCGGCTCTACCCGCTGATCGAGAGCGCCGCCGGCTACGACGCGATGCGCACGCTCGCCTCGGCGCCGGGCGTCGAGCGGCTGGTGTTCGGCTCGATCGACTTCCAGGTCGACCTCGGCATCGACGGCGAGGGCGACGAGCTCCTGATGTTCCGGTCGCAGATGGTGCTCGTGTCGAAGCTGGCGGGGCTCCGTGCCCCGGTCGACGGCGTGTCCACGGCGATCGACGCCGCCGAGGCGCTGCGCGCCGATGCGGAGCGCGCGCGCAAGCTCGGCTTCGGGGCGAAGCTCTGCATCCATCCGCGCCAGGTGGCGATCGTCGAGCGTGCGTTCGCGCCGAGCGACGCGGAGCGCGACTGGGCGCGGCGCGTGCTGGAGGCGGCGGAGCGTGCGGGCGGCGCGGCCGTCGCGGTCGACGGCAAGATGGTCGACAAGCCGGTGATGCTTCGCGCGCGCGCGATCCTCGACGACTCGGGCTAGGGCCCCTGACGGCCCTTTGCCGGCGGATCGCCCTCGGCCACCCACGCGACCAGCAGCGTGTACGCGACCGCGAGAACCACCGGGCCGACGAACAGCCCGACGATGCCGAACGCGAAGAGCCCGCCGATCACGCCGACCATGATCAGCAGCAGCGGCAGGTCGGCGCCGCGCTTGATCAGCCACGGCCTCAGCACGTTGTCGAGCGAGGCGACGAGGACGGTCCACACCCCGAGTCCGATCGCCCAGCCCGTTTCACCGGTGTACCACAGCCACACGACGGCGCCGATCAGCACGAGCGCCGGGCCGATCTGCGCGATGCAGCAGACGAGGATCAGCGCCGTGAGCACCGCGACGTAGGGCACACCGGCGACCAGCAGGCCCAGGCCGCCGAGCATCGTCTGCACGACCGCGGTGACGATGATGCCGAGCGCCACGGAGCGGATCGACGCGCCGGCGAGCAGCACCACCTCGTCGCCGCGCTCGCCGTGCAGGCGGCGGAAGAAGCGGCGCACGCCCTGCGCGGCGACGTCGCCGGTGCCGTACAGGATGCCGCACAAGAGGAAGGTGAGCAGCAGGTGCACGACCATGCCGCCCAGGCCGCCGAGCTGCGACAGCACCCAGGTCGCGACCCCGGTCATGTACGGCGACAGCCGCGCGGCGATCGATTCGGGACCTCCGGCGACGATCGCGAGCCATTCCGCCGACACCTTGGGGCCGACGAACGGGATGCTCGCGACCCAGTCGGGCGGATTGGGCAGCGTGATCGTGACGTCCTTCAGGTCGGTCAGTCGCTGGGCCTGCTCGACCAGCGTCGACACCAGCATGACCAGCGGCGCGATGACGATCACCAGCAGCAGCAGCATCATCACGAGCACCGCGCCGGTGCGGCTGCCGCCGCAGCGGGCCTGCGCCCCCTTCATGAGCGGCCAGGTCGCCACGACGATCATCGCCGCCCAGATGAGCGCCGGCAGGAACGGCTTCAGGATGTAGAGGCTCGAGACGCCGACGAGCAGGATGAACAGCACCCCGATGACGATGCGGGGCAGGTCTCGGTCTCCGGGCGGTGCGGACATGGTCGCTCCTGTCGTGGGCACGGTCAGCGCGCGGCGGGCAGCTGCTGCTCGGCGAGCGTCACCCAGTAGCTGGCGCCGATGGCCAGCGCGTCGTCGTTGAAGTCGTAGCGCGGATTGTGCAGCAGCGGCGTGTCCGGCCCCTTGCCGGTGCCGAGCCACACATAGCAGCCGGGCTTCGCCTGCAGCATGAACGCGAAGTCCTCGCTCGCCATGTTGGGCACCGGATCGGTGTCGACGCGCTCGCGGCCCACCACGGCGCTTGCCGCCGCGATCGCGTGGCCAGTCTCGGCGGCCGAGTTGACGGTCGCCGGGTAGCGGCGCTCGTAGCGCAGCGTCGCGGTCATCTCGAACGTCGCGGCGATGCCGTCGACGATGGTCCGCATCCGGCGCTCGATCGTGTCCTGCACCTCGCGCTCGAACGAGCGCACCGTGCCGCGCAGCACGACCTCGTTGGGGATCACGTTCCACGTGTCCCCCGCGTGCACCTGCGTGACGCTGACCACGCCGGCGGCGAGCGGATGGAGGTTGCGCGAGACGATCGACTGCAGCGCGCCGATCGCGTGCGAGGCGAACAGCATCGGATCCTTGCCGAGGTTCGGCATCGCGGCGTGCGCGCCCGTGCCGGTCGCCACGATCTCGAAGATGTCGAACGCGCCCATCTGCGGCCCTTCGCGCATCGCGAACGAGCCCACCGGCAGCGTCGGCCAGTTGTGCATGCCGTAGACGGCGCGCATCGGGTAGCGGTCGAACAGCCCCTGCTCGACCATCACGCGCCCGCCGCCCTCGTTCTCCTCGGCCGGCTGGAAGATGAAGTAGACGGTGCCGTCGATGCGCTTGCGCTGCGCGAGCGCCTTCGCCGCACCGAGGAGCATCGTCGTGTGGCCGTCGTGGCCGCAGGCGTGCATGCGCCCGTCGTGCGTCGAGGCATGCGGCGCCCCGCTCTGCTCGTGGATGTGCAGCGCGTCGAGGTCGGCGCGCAGCCCCACGGCCTCGCCCGACGCGCCATGGCGCAGCACGCCGACCACGCCGGTGCCCGCGAGTCCGGTGTGCACCTCGAGGCCCATGTCGCGGAGCTTCGCCGCGACGAACGCCGACGTGGCCTTCTCCTCGAACGCCGTCTCGGGATGGGCGTGCAGGTGGTGACGCCAGCCGCGGAGCTCGGGCTCCAGCGCGGCGGCTTCGGGGACCAGGTTCATCGGCTCTCGCGTCGCGGACGGGCCGCCGGGGAAGGCAATCGTAGCGCATCCGGTAGAATCGCGCCGTGCCCGCGAGCGCCGCATCCTTCGACCTCCTCGTCGTCGGCGGCGGCATCAACGGCGCGGGCATCGCGCGCGATGCCGCCGGCCGCGGGCTCACCGTGCTGCTGGCCGAGCAGCGCGACCTCGCCAGCGCCACCTCGTCGTGGAGCACCAAGCTCATCCACGGCGGGCTCCGCTACCTCGAGCACTACGAATTCCGGCTGGTTGCCGAGGCGCTCGCCGAGCGCGAGGTGCTGCTCCGCATCGCGCCGCACCTGGTGGAGCCTCTGTCGTTCGTGCTGCCGCACGAGCCGCATCTGCGCCCCGCGTGGATGATCCGCGCGGGACTCTTCCTCTACGACCGGCTCGGCGGCCGGATGTCGCTGCCGCGCTCGACGTCCGTTCGTCTCGACGACAGTGCCTGGGGCGCCGGCCTGCAGCGGCGTTTCCGCAAGGGCTTCATGTACGCGGACGCACGGGTGGACGATGCGCGGCTGGTCGTCGCGAACGCGATGTCGGCGCGCGACCACGGCGCCGACATCCGCGTCGGCACGCGCTTCGTGGGCGCGCGGCGCGACGCGGGCCGGTGGCGCGCGACGCTCGCGGGGCCGCGCGGGCAGGAGGAAGTGGCCGCGCGCGCGATCGTCAACGCGGGCGGGCCATGGGTCGCCGACGTGCTCGCCGCCACCGATGCGAAGCCGTCGGGCGCGCGCGTGCGCCACGTCAAGGGCAGCCACATCGTCGTGCCGCGCGTGCATCCGGAGGAGCACGCGTACATCCTGCAGAACTCGGACCAGCGCATCGTCTTCGTGATCCCGTACCTCGAGCGCTATTCGCTCATCGGCACCACCGACGTGCCGGTCGACGACTACGACGCGCCGCGCATCTCCGACGACGAGATCGACTACCTGCTCGAGCTCGCGAACGCCTACCTCGCCCGGGCGCTCGATCGCGCCGACGTCGTGTGGACCTACAGCGGCGTGCGGCCGCTCTACGACGACGGCTCGTCGGACCCCTCCGCGGTGACGCGCGACTACGTGCTCAAGGTCGATGCGCTCGACGGCCCGCCCGGAGCGGACCGTGCGCCGGTGCTGTCGATCTACGGCGGCAAGATCACCACCTACCGCAGGCTCGCCGAATCCGCGCTGGCCGAGCTGGCGCCGTACTTCCCGGCGATGAAGGCCGCCTGGACGGCGGGCGAGGCCCTTCCCGGCGGCGAGATGCCGGGCGGAAATCGCAGCGCATGCCTCGCATCGCTCCTCGCACGCTATCCGGCGATCCCCGCCGAGGTGCTGCGCCCGCTCGCGCGCCGCCATGGCAGCCAGGTGCCGCGCGTGCTCGGCGACGCCAAGCGTCTCGCCGACCTCGGCGAGCCGTTCGGCGCCGGCCTCTATGCGCGCGAGGTCGATTACCTGGTCGAGCGCGAATGGGCGTGCGAGCCCGACGACGTGCTGTGGCGCCGCACCAAGTGCGGGCTCCCGATGACGCCAGCCGAGCGCGCGCGCGTCTTCACGTACATGGCAAGGCGCACCGCGCGGGCGTCGGCATGACGGCGGCTGCCGCGCGTCCGCGACCGCTCGCCGAGATGCCGCGCGAGGCGCGGCGCGCGATCCGCGGCGTCTTCACCGACATCGACGACACGCTGACGACCCACGGCAAGCTGACGCCGGCGGCGTATGCCGCGCTGGAACGCCTGCGCCGCGCCGGGAAGCTGGTCGTGCCGATCACCGGCCGTCCCGCCGGGTGGTGCGACCACATCGCGCGCATGTGGCCGGTCGACGGCGTCGTCGGCGAGAACGGTGCGCTGTGGATGCGGCACGATGGCACGCGCGGCAAGCTGGTGCGCGCGTGGGCGGTCGATGCGACGCAGCGCCGAGCGAACCGCGCGCGCCTCGACGCGGTCGCGCAGCGCGTGCTGCACGAGGTGCCGGGCGCCGCGCTCGCCTCCGATCAGCCCTACCGCGAGGCCGACATCGCGATCGACTTCTGCGAGGACGTGGCGCCGCTGCCGCGCGCCGCGGTCGACCGCATCGTCGCGATCATGGAAGCCGAAGGTCTGACGGCGAAGGTGTCGTCGATCCATGTGAACGGCTGGATCGGCCCCTACGACAAGCTCGGCATGACGCGTGCCTTCCTCGCCGAGGCGCTCGCGATCGACCTCGACGTCGAGCGCGAGCGTTTCGTCTTCGCCGGCGATTCGCCCAACGACGCACCGATGTTCGCCTACTTCCCGCACGCGGTGGGCGTCGCCAACGTGCGGGCGTTCCTCGACCGGATCGCCACGCCGCCGGCGTGGATCACGCGCGCCGAGGCGGGCGCCGGCTTCGTCGAGCTGGTCGACGCGCTGCTCGCGGCGTGACGCGGGACGCGGGCGAACGCAAGGGAGCGGCATGACCGCCACGTTCAAGGAGCGACTCAAGCGCCACGATCTCCTCTGCGGCACGATGGTGTTCGAGTTCTTCACGCCCGGCATCGCGCAGATCGTCCGCGCGGCCGGCGCCGACTTCATCCTCTACGACATGGAGCACAGCGGCGCCGACGTCGGGACGATGAAGGCGCAGTTCGCCCACTGCCGCGGCCTGCCGCTCGCCCCGCTGGTGCGCGTGCCGGTCAACGAGTATCACTTCATCGCGCGCGTGCTCGACGCAGGCGCGCACGGGGTGATGGTCCCGATGGTCGACTCGGTCGACGACGCGGCGCGCGCGGTGCGCTCGATGCAGTATCCGCCGGTCGGCCGGCGCGGCTCGGCGTTCGGCATGGCGCACGACGACTACCTGCCGGGTGCGCCGGTGGACAAGATCGCGGCCGCACGCGCGAAGTCCGTGCTGATCGCGCTGATCGAAACGCCCGGGGGCGTCGCCGCCGCGGAGGCGATCGCCGCGCTCCCCGGCGTCGACATGCTGTGGCTCGGTCACTTCGATCTCACCAACTTCATGGGCATCCCGGGTCAGTTCGACCACCCGGAGTACCTGGCGGCGGTCGATCGCATCGTCGCCGCCGCGCGCCGTCACGGCAAGCCGGCCGGGTTCCTCGCGCTCGACGAGGACTGGGCGCGGCGCTACCACGCCAAGGGGTTTCGCGTGCTGGCGTACGGCCTCGATTCGCAGCTGTTGCAAGGAGCGCTGCGCAGGGGCATCGAGGGAATTCGTTCCCTCTGAGAGGCACGCCGGCGACGAACGCAGGTCACCCGGCCCCGACGTCGGGGTGCGCACCCCGACCCCGGGCTCACTCCTTGAGCTCGATGCGCGAGCGCGCGATGACGTCGCCCAGGCGCCGCCGCTCGTTCGCCATGAACCCCTCGAACGCGGCGGGCGCATCGCCCGCCGGCACGGCGCCGGTCTTCAGCACCTTGTCCCTCACCTCGGCGTTCGTCATCGCCTTCACCACCTCGTCGCCCAGGCGCTTCACGACATCGCCCGGCGTGCCGGCCGGCGCGACGATGCCCCACGACTGCGTGATCTCGTAGCCGGGCACCGCATCGGCGACCGTGGGCAGCTCCGGCAGCGAGGGGTTGCGCTCGCTGCCCGTGGACGCGAGCGCGCGCACGCGACCGGCGCTCATGTGCGCGCCGGCTGCGAGCGGCGAGGTGATGATGTACTGCGCGTTGCCCGCGATGACGTCGAGCAGCGCCGGCGCCGCGCCTTTGTACGGGACGTGCGTCACCTTGATGTCGGCGAGGAGGTTCAGCATCTCGCCGGCGAGATGCGCGGGCGTGCCGATGCCCGCCGACGCGTAGTTGAGCGCGCCCGGACGCTCCTTCGCATAGCGCACGAGCTCGGCCACGCTGCTCGCCGGCACCGCGGTGTTGACGACCAGCACGTTGGACGCCGTCGCGACGCGCGCTACGGGCACGAAGTCGCGCACCGCGTCGTACGGCAGGTCCTTGCGCAGGTTCGGCAGGATCGCGTAGATCGCGGTGGTCGTCATGAGCAGCGTGTAGCCGTCCGGCGGCGACTTCGCGACCGATTCGGCGCCGAGAGCGCCGCCCGCGCCCGCGCGGTTGTCGACGATCACCTGCTGGCCGAGCGACTCCGAGAGCTTCTGCGCGAGGAGGCGCCCGAGCTGGTCGGGAGCGCCGCCGGGCGAGTCGGCGATGACGAGCCGGATCGGGCGGCTGGGGTACGCCTGCGCGAACGCCCCGGCGCTGATCGCGAGCGCGCAGAGCGCGAGCACCACGAGCCCACTTCGATGGAGCATCTTCATGAGGTCTCCTCCGTCGTCATCGTCCTGCGTCGATGCGTGCGTCCGCCGCCTCCCGCCTTCGCGGCGAGTTCGCGGACGATTTGCGCGACCGCCTGCACCGCCGTGCTGGCGTGGCGGCGCGCGCTGACCACCAGGAAGAACGTCTGCCAGATCTCGGGCTCGACGATGCGCGCGCCCGCGAGCTCCTTCGCGGCCACCTCGGCCGCGATCGCATTCGGCGAGGCCAGCGAGTACAGTCCGCCGCGCGCAACGAGCTTCTTCATCACATGGATCGAGTTCACCTCGACCGCGACGTTCAGCGTGAGCCCGGCGCGCCGTGCCTCCTCCTCGACGAGCACGCGCCCGCCGTTGGGCATCGTCGCGATCGCGAGCGGCAGCCTCGCGAAGCGCGCGAAGGGGATCGTCCGGCGCCGCACCTCGGGATCGCCGGCCCGGGCGACGAGCCCCAGCGGCACCTCGAACAGCGTGTGGTACTCGCCGAGCTCGGGCGGCGGCGGCAGCGACACGACGCCGAGGTCGATGCGCCCGTCGGCCAGGCTCTCCTCGACCTGGCGTGTCGGGCCCTCGGCGATCTGCAGGCGGACGCCCGGATGGCGCCGCCGCACCAACGCGACCAGGTCGCCGACGAGCGGCCAGCTCACCGAGGGCTGCAGCGCCATCCGGACCACGCCCCGCAACGCGAGAGCGTCGTCGGCGACGAGCTCGGCGAGCCGGTCGACTTCGGCGGTGAGCGCCTCGGCGCGCGGGAGGAGCCGCCGACCGGCTGGGGTCAGGCGGGCGCCGCGCCCGGTGCGGTCGAACAGCCGCGCGGCGAGCTCCCGCTCGAGCGCCCCGATGCGCTTGCTCACCGCCGACTGCGTCGACGACGCGAGCGCCGCCGCCCGCGAGAAGCTTCCGGTGGCGGCGACCTGCAGGAACAGCCTGAGCGGCTCGAGCTGCATGGGTGGCGGCTATTCCATGGCAGAATAGCCCAACC
>DATLIR010000168.1:0-3485 GCA_035539315.1 Casimicrobiaceae bacterium | reverse complement strand
CCTGAACGCGACCGGCGGGGAAGAAGCGTCCCCCGCCGGTCGCCGGTCCGCCGTTCGTCACTCGTCCTCGGTGGACTCGATGCGGCCGTAGAGGCCGTGCTCCTCGTCCTCGATGCCGGCCGCGAAGAACAGCACGTCCGTGGGCTGGTCGCGCAAGCCATTGCCGAACGCGATGCCCCACAACCCTTCGATGCCCTCGGGCTTGCCCTTGCCGGTGCGCAGGCGACCGACGTGATGGCCGTCGGCGACGTCGAACGCGTTGATCAGGCCGTCGCCGAAATTCCCCACGAGGAGGCGGTTGCTGAACCGCCCGAAGCCCGCGGGCGCGAGCGCCATGCCCCACGGGGCGTTGAGCGGGCCGCGCGAGATCAGCCGCTTGAGCAGGAAGCCCTCCGCGTCGAATACGCGCACGAATCCCAGGCCGCGTCCCACGACCTCGTCACCCTCGTCGCCGACCTTCGCGTAGGCGACGTAGAGGTTGCCCTGGAACGCCATGATGTTGAAAGGGCCGTAGCCGGGCGGGATCGACGCGTCGACGAAGCCGCCGTCGACCGCGGTCGGGGCGAAGGCGTTCGTGTACACGTCGATCTTGTTGCCGACGAAATCCGCGGCGTAGAGCCGGTTGGCGACCCCGTCGCCGGCGATCGCCACGCCCTTGTAGTTGGCGGCGACGTTGGTTGCGACGACCTGCGCCGTCGTGAGCGACGGCGCCCAGGCCGAGACGACGCCGTCCTCGCTCACGAAGATGAACGGCGCGACGATGGGCGTGGCACCGGGCGCGACGGCGATCTTGAAATCGCCGGTGCCGTTGAACGTGATGCCGGTGGGCGAGCCGGTGCCCGCGGCATCCGCGGCGGGAATGGTCACCACGAGCGCCTGCTTGGTGCCGTGGCCATCGTAGAGCGTCGACCTGCCGGTATGGTTGTCGGCGACCCACACGACGCCGGTGGGGTTGAACGCGACGCCCCAGGGATTGGCGAGATCGGGATCGGGCGTCGGGGCAACGCCGACGACATCGGAGACCAGCGGCACGATCTCGTAGAGGGCGGGATCCGCGGAGGCGGGGGCCGACAGCACGATACCGGCCGCCACGAGGGTCGCGCGTGCGACGGAATGCGCATGCGACGTGAACGCGAACATGGAAATTCCTTTCCGCGTCGGAAAGTGATCAAGAACGAGCGCGCAAGTACGCAACGAGCGCGGCTCGTCGCCGAGCGGCAACGCCGGGACGGCGCGCCGTGCGCGCGCGGGTGCCGTTGGTGGTAGAACACGCGGCTGCACGCCGCTATTCCCCGCGCGGGACTTGCGCCGACACGCGTTGGCGCGTGCCGCGAAAGCGCGCGTGGCCCGGCGAACCTCGCCGGGCCACGGAGAGCGACGGGCGGCGGCGGCCACCGTCCGTCGTTCGGTCCAGCATCAATCCTCGTCGGCGTCGATGCGGCCGTACACGCCATGGGTCTCGTCGGCGACGCCCGCGGCGAAGAACAGTGCATCGGTGTGCTGTCCGCGCACCCCGTTGCCGAAAGCAATGGCCCACACCCCGTCGATGCGCTCGGGTTTGCCCGCGCCCGTGCGCAGGCTTCCGACGAAGCCGCCGCTCGCGGCGTCGTACGCGTTGATCACGCCGTCACCGAAGTTGCCGACCAGAAGACGGTTGCTGAACCTGCCGAAGCCGGCCGGCGCGAGCGCGATGCCCCACGGCGCGTTCAGGTGACCGCGCGACAGCCCGCGGTCGACCAGGAACCCATCCGTGTCGAACACGCGGACGAACCCGCGTCCTGCACCACGGTCCACGCCGCGGTCGCCGATCTTTGCGGAGGCGACATACAGGTTGCCCTGGATCGCGGTGACGTTGAACGGGCCGTACCCTTCCGGAATCGACGCGTCGACGAAACCGCCGGGCACGCTGGTCGGCGCGAACGCGTTCGAGTAGACGTCGATCTTCCCGCCGAAGAAATCGGCGGCGTAGAGTCGATTGACCGTGCCGTTGCCGGACAGCGCCACGCCCGTGTAGATCGAGCCCGGCTGCATTGCCACCGGGACCGCGGTCGTGATGCCCGGAGCCCATGCGGACACCAGACCGTCCATGCTCACGAACAGGAACGAGGCCGCGACCGGCGTCGCGCCGGGCGTCGTCGCGAACTTGAAGTCGGGCGTGCCGTTGAACACGACGCCGGTCGGCGTTCCTTGCCCGGCGCCATTCGCGGGAATCGTGACCACCAGGCCCTGCTTGACGCCGTTGCCGTCGTACAGCGTCGCCTTGCCGGAACGGTTGTTGGCGACCCACGCCGTGCCGTTGGGGTTGAACGCGATGCCCCAGGGATTGATGAGGTCCGCGTCGAGCGTGGCCGCGGCGCCCGCCAAGTCGCTGACGAGGGCGGTGAGGTCGAACGGGTCGGCGGTGGCGACGGCCGGCGCCGCGAGCGCGAGGCCCGCGGCGAATGCGGTGGCGCGCAGGGCGACGCGCGCTTGGGGAGTGAAGGCGAACACGGGGAATCCTTTCGAGGCTGTTGTCATGACGAGGACGGGGTCGTCGTCAGGAAATGCGACGCCGTCCCATGTAACGGCCCGGCCACGCGATTCGACCGCGGGTGCGATGCCGTCAGAAGCGTTACGCCGGCGATGGCGCAGTGCTCGCGGCGATCGGATGAACGACGGGCGGCGTGGATGAACGCCGCTGCGCGCGGACGAACGCCGCGGCAGGCGGCGGGATCGCAACATTGGTATCCTTGCGGGGCGCGGCACGCCGCTCGTTGATGCCATGAACGCCCCCCTCGCTCCGCTCCCACCGCCCGCGACGGTCGACGCGACGCTGGAACTGCTCGCCTCGCAGGACTACGTCGCCGACCGCCGCCTCGCCACGGCCGTGTTCCTGTCGCTCAAGCTCGGCCGGCCGCTATTCCTCGAGGGGGAAGCGGGTGTGGGCAAGACCGAGGTGGCCAAGGTGCTGGCCGCCGCCCAGGGGCGCCGCCTCGTGCGCCTGCAATGCTACGAAGGCCTCGACACCGCGTCGGCGGTGTACGAGTGGAACTACCCGCGCCAGATGATCGAGATCCGGCTCGCCGAAGCGGGCGGGCACGTCGTGCGCGACGACCTCGCGCACGACATCTTCACGACGCGCTTCCTGCTGCGCCGGCCGATCCTCGAGGCGCTGTCGCCGCACGACGGCGTCGCGCCGGTCCTCCTGATCGACGAGCTCGACCGCGCGGACGAGCCGTTCGAGGCGTACCTGCTCGAGGTGCTCGCCGAGTACCAGGTCACGATCCCGGAGCTGGGACCGATCCGCGCGGTCCATCCGCCCGCGGTCGTCATCACGTCGAACCGCACGCGCGAGATCCACGATGCGATCAAGCGGCGCTGCCTGTACCACTGGGTCGACTTCCCCGACGCGCTGCGCGAGCTCGAGATCGTGCGGCGCAAGTGCCCGCACGCGCCCGAGGCGCTCGCCCGCGAGATCGTCGCGTTCACGCAGGCGCTCCGCGCGA
>DATLIR010000167.1:0-36174 GCA_035539315.1 Casimicrobiaceae bacterium | reverse complement strand
CTCCCGGAACGCGGCGATCGCCGGCAGCCGGTGCCTGAGCGCGAGCTCCGCCACCTGGGCTCGCGACGGAAGCAGGAACGAGCCCGAAGCCACGAGGATCGCGTCGGCCTGGCGTTGCTTCATCGACGCGAACGCCCCGGGCAGCTCGGCGGCATCGCGCACGCGAGCCGGCGGCAGGACCTCCAGGCCCAGGATGCGGGCCGCCGCCGTCAACGGCACCTCCCATTGGCGTCGGTAGATGTCGAGGTCGAAGTCCCAGAGCACGGCGACGCGACGGGTGCGCAGCGCGACCGACTTCAGCACCTCGAGCTGCTTCTTGAAGCGGTCGGGCTCCGCATAGGTGAGCCCAGTGACGTTCCCGCCGGGGCGGCCGAGGCTCTGCGCGATGCCTTCGGCGACCGGATCGCTGCTGCTCGCGACCATCACGATCGGGATCGTCCTCGTGGCCTTGCGCGCGGGTTCCAGCGGCGCCGGGCCGATCACCAGGATCACATCTACCTTGTTGCGCACAAGCCCGGCGGCGAGCTCGGGCAGGCGCTCCTCGCGACCCTCGGCGTCCGGGTAGTCGAGCGCGAGCGTACTGCCCGCGACGTAGCCGCGCTCGCGCAATCCCTCCATGAGCGCGTCGGTGAAGGGATTCGCGACGCCGGGATTACGCATCGCCAGGATGCCGATGCGCGCGACTCGTCCGCTCGCCGGCGCACGCGCAAGCGCCGGCGCGGCCAGCGCGCCGATCGCCATGCCTGACAGGAAGGTGCGCCGATCCATCGTGGCGACGGAAGGCCCGGAGTTGCGGTCCCGCGATTCTAACGTCCGCCACCGGGGGCTGCGGTTGACGCCCCAGGTTCCACGGCGTAGCGTCCCGCGCACCCAATCGCTGCGCCTGTGTCAGGAGATGCCATGCCAGCGGACACGGCCTGTGGCCACCGCATCGACCGCACGAGCTCAGGCGCGGCAACGGTTCGCGTCGCGCGACGTCGCCTCGCTTTCGCCGGCGCCGCGATCGCGCTTGCGGGCATGCCGGCGCTCGCCGCGCCGCGTGCGAATGCGCGCATCGGCTACCTCGAGCGCGTCAAGGAAAGCGACGGCGAGATGCTGTACCGCGACTTCGTCGAGGCGATGCAGGCGAAGGGCTACCGGACCGGACGCAACCTGCTCATCTCGCGGCGCTCGGGGAACGCGCAGCCCGAGCGGCTCCGCTCGCTTGCCGCCGCTCTCGCGATCGAGAAGCTCGACCTGATCGTCGCGACGACGACCGAGGCCGCGAAGGCGGCGAGAGTCGCGGCGCCCAGGACGCCGGTCGTGTTCGTGATCTCGGGCGACCCGGTGCTCGAGGGCTTGGTCGCGAGCATCGCGCGACCGGGCGGCAACGCGACCGGGCTCGTCACGCGCAGCGAGGACCTTACCGGCAAGCGGCTGCAACTGATGAAGGACGCTTTTCCGCGCATGCGGACCGTCGCGTTCGTCGGCTCGAACGTCAGCATGGCGCGCACCGACGCGGCCTCGGCGGCGGCCCGGCTCGGTCTTGTCCTGGTGACCTACGCGATCAACCACCCTGACGACTACCGCGACCAGGCCGCGGCGATCATGCGCGGCGCTTCCGACGCGGTGCTCGTCGTCGAGGACGCCGACGAGATCGTCGGCCTCACCGCATTCACGCTGCTCATGATGGCCACGCGGCGGCCGGTGATGTTCACGGCCGACGTGTTCGCCGAGTCGGCCGGCAGCGGCGCCGGGCTGATGGCGTACGGCGTGAGCCTGCACGAGCTCTACCGCCGCGCCGCCGCGCTCGTCGCGCGCGTGCTGGAAGGCGCGAAGCCGGCCGACGTGCCTGTCGAGCAGCCGACGCGCTACGAGCTCGTGATCAACCTGCGCGCCGCCGAAGTGTACGGCATCGCGCTGCCGCGCGAGTTCCTGGCGCGCGCAGACCGACTGATCCGCTAGAAGCCCGCGGCCTGCCCGTCGCGCCGCGGATCGGAGGCGGCGAGATAGCCGTCGGCGAGCCGCACGACGAACTGGCCGGCACCGAAGTCGAAGTAGCTGTCGGACGTCTGCACGACGCGATGGCCGAGCGCGGCGAGGCCGGCGCGCACCGCCGCATCCATCGACGGCTCGCAGTCCAGCGTGCCGTCGCGGTTCCAGCGCCACCGCGGCGCGTCGAGCGCGGCTTGCGGGTTCATGCCGTGGTCGAGCATGCGCACGAGCGTCTGCACGTGGCCCTGCGGCTGGATCGGCCCGCCCATCACGCCGAACGCGGCGAGCGGGGCACCGTCGCGCGTGAGGAAGCCCGGGATGATGGTCTGGAACGGACGCTTGCCGCCGGCGAGCACGTTGGGATGCTCCGGGTCGAGCGAGAACCCGGCGCCGCGGTTCTGCAGGCTGATGCCGGTACCCGGCACCACGACGCCCGAGCCGAACCCCATGTAGTTCGACTGGATGAGCGAGACCATCGTGCCGTGGGCATCGCCGGTCGCGACGTAGATGGTGCCGCCGGCCGGCGGGTCGCCCGGGCCGAACTCCTGGGCGCGCCGCGCATCGATGAGCCGCGCGCGCGACGCGAGATAGCCGCGATCGAGCAGGGCCTGCGGTGACACGCGCATGTGCGCGAGGTCTGCCACATGGGCATATGCGTCGGCGAACGCGAGCTTCATCGCCTCGATCGCGCGGTGCTGCGCGGGCAGCGCGTCGGGCGATTCGCCCGCGGGGTCGAACTCGCGCAGGATCCCGAGCGCCTGCAGCGCCGCGACGCCCTGGCCGTTGGGCGGGAGCTCGTGCACCGTCGTGCCGCGGTAATCGAGGCCCAAAGGCGTCACCCAGTCGCAGGCATGCTGCGCGAAATCGGCGGCGGTGTGCGCTGCGCCGTGTGCCTTCGCGTCGCGCGCCATCGCGGCGGCGAGGTCCCCCCGGTAGAACGATTCGCCGCCGCTCTCCGCGATGGCCGCGAGCGTGGCCGCCATCGGCTTGCAGGCGAACACCTGGCCGGCGTCGGGCGTGCGGCCGCGCGGCAGGAAATGTTCGGCCCAGCCGAACTCGTGTGGGATCACGCCGGCCGCGCGCCGCCACTGCGCCGCGATCACCGGCGAGACGATCCAGCCGTCGCGCGCATAGCGGATCGCGGGCTCGAACAGGTCGGCGAACGGCAGGCGTCCAAAGCGTCGCGAGAGCGCGACCCATCCGGACACCGCGCCCGGAATGGTCACGGCGTCCCAGCCGCGCTGTGGCATCTGGTTCGCGCCAGCATGACGCGACAGGCTCGCGGCGGCGGGCGCGCGGCCGGAGGCGTTGAGCCCGACGAGCTCGCTACCGGTCCAGACGATCGCGAAGAGGTCGGAGCCGATACCGTTCGACACCGGCTCGACGACGGTGAGCGTGATCGCCGTCGCGAGCGCGGCGTCGACGGCATTGCCGCCGCGCGCGAGCATCGCGATTCCGGCCTGCGTCGCGAGCGGTTGGCTGGTCGCGACGACGCTCCGCGCGAGAATCGGCTGGCGGCGCGACGCGTAGGGGAGCGACCAGTCGAGGGGAATCATGCCTAGATGCCGGTGCGCCGCGCGGCGCGACGAGAACGATTCGGCGGCTCCCACGTGCAGGTGCGACCGCCGACCCTTGGGGTCAGCGGGCGTGGCCCAGCCCGACGGTCACACCGCCTCCTCGTGGAACGCCTCCTCGCGCGTCTTGCGCACGGCGGGCAGGACGATGATAAGGAGCAACAGTCCGGCGGCGATCAGCATGCCGAGCGACAGCGGACGCGTGAAGAACACGGTCGGGTCGCCGCGCGACAGGAGCAGGGCGCGCCGCAGGTTCTCCTCCATCAGCGGCCCGAGGATGAAGCCCAGCAACAGCGGCGCGGGCTCGCACTCGAGCTTCACGAACACCCAGCCGATCATGCCGAAAACCGCCGTCATCAGCACATCGAACACGTTGTTCTGCAGGCTGTAGACGCCGATGCAGCAGAACAGCAGGATTGCCGGGTAGAGCAGCCGGTAGGGGACCTTGAGGAGCTTCACCCAGATGCCGATCATCGGCAGGTTGAGGACCACCAGCATGACGTTGCCGATCCACATCGACGCGATCAACCCCCAGAACAGCTGCGGGTTGCTGGTCATCACCTGCGGGCCCGGCTGGATGCTGTGGATCGTCATCGCGCCGACCATCAGCGCCATCACCGCGTTGGGCGGGATGCCGAGCGTGAGGAGCGGGATGAACGACGTCTGCGCGCCAGCGTTGTTGGCGCTCTCCGGGCCGGCGACGCCCTGGATCGCGCCCTTGCCGAAGCGCGACGGGTCCTTCGCGATCTTCTTCTCGAGCGTGTAGGCCGCGAACGCCGAGAGCATCGCGCCGCCACCGGGGAGGATGCCGAGCACCGAGCCGATGCCCATCCCGCGCAGGATCGCCGGCAGCGCTTCCTTGAATTCGGACCACTTGAGCCACAGCCCGGTGACGTTGTCGGTGAACACCTCGCGGTGCTCGCGGTGCTCGAGGTTGATGATGATCTCGGCGAATCCGAACAGCCCCATCGCTACGACGACGAAGCCGATGCCGTCCGAGAGCTCCGGCACGCCGAACGTGTAGCGCTGGAGGCCCGAGTTGACGTCCGTGCCGATGATGCCGAGCAGAAGGCCCAGCACGATCATCGCGATGGCCTTCAGCAGCGAGCCGCTCGCGAGCACGACCGCGGCGAGGAGCCCCAGCACCATCAGCGAGAAGTATTCGGCGGGCCCGAACTTGAGCGCGAACTCGGCGAGCGGCGGAGCGAAGGCGGCCACGACGATGGTCGCGAACGTGCCGGCGATGAACGATCCGAGTGCTGCGACCGACAGCGCCTTGCCCGCCTTGCCGCGGCGGGCCATCTGGTAGCCGTCGATGCAGGTCACGACCGAGGACGACTCGCCCGGCAGGTTCACGAGGATCGCCGTCGTCGACCCGCCGTACTGCGCGCCGTAGTAGATGCCGGCGAGCATGATCAGCGCCGACACCGGCGGCAGCGCGTAGGTGATCGGCAGCAGCATCGCGATCGTCGGCACCGGCCCGATGCCGGGCAGCACGCCGATCAGCGTGCCGAGCAGCACGCCGATGAAGCAGTAGAACAGGTTCTGGAACGTGAACGCGACCGCGAACCCGATGCCCAGGTTGGAGAGGAGATCCATCGATCAGCCCCCGTTGCCCAGGAACGGCGGAAGGATCGGCAGCTGCAGCTTGAGGCCGTAGCCGAACGCGAGCACAACGAACCCGGCGAGCAGCACCGAGGCGATCGTCGCCTCCTTCCAGCGGAACTCGTGGCTCGCCGTGCTCGCCGCGACGATCAAGAGGATCGTGGACAAGACGAGACCGAGCGGAACGACGGTCAGGCCGAACAACACGACGCTGCCCAGCACGATCAGCAAAGGCCGCACGTCCTTGATGGCGATGCGCGCGCCTTTGCTGCGCAAGCTCTTGATGATGAGGATCGCGCCCAGCGCGACCAGGATCATGCCGAGACCACGCGGGAAATAGCCGGGGCCCATGCGCGCCGCCGTGCCGACGGGGTAGCTTGCGCCGATGACGATCGCGGCGAGCCCGAAGCCCGCGAACAGGCAGCCCGAGCCGAACTCCTTCGGATTGCGGATCAGCGACATGCGTCCTCCCTGCGTTGGCGGCCGTGGACCGCCCGACCCCCGCGGATCGGCGCTCTTCCGGCGCCAAGCGCGAACGATACCATCGAAGCGCGCGTGCGCACCCCCGTAACGACGAAGGGCAGGCCGCGGCGGCCTGCCCTTCGTCGGTGCGGCGATATGCGCTTCCCGATCAGAGTCCGTTCTTCGCGCGAAGGTCGCGGAAGTAGCGGTCGAGGTGCTGCGCCTGCATGCGCTGCGACAGCTGGGGTTTCACCTCGTCGTAGCCGGGCACCTTCGCGTCGCGGACGTCCTCGACGAGGAGCACGTGCCAGCCGAACTGGGTCTGCACCGGCTGCGGCGTGAACTTGCCTTTCTCCGCCTTCACCATCGCGTCGGAGAACGGCTTGACGAAATTGGCCGGCGCGTTCCAGTCGAGGTCGCCGCCGCGGTCCTTCGAGCCCGGGTCCTTCGAGCGGGCCTTCGCGACGTCGGGGAACTTGGCGCCCTTCTGCAGCTCGGCGACCACCTCCTTCGCCTCGTCCTCCTTCTCGACCAGGATGTGCGCGACCTTGTATTCCTTGTCGCCGATCTGCTGCTTGATCGCGTCGTACTCGCGCTTGAGGTCGGCCTCGGGCACCGGGTTGGCCTTGAGCCAGTCGGCGACGTAGGCGCGCACCAGCACGGTCTGCGACGAGAGGTCCATCTGCGTCTTGATGTCGGTCTGCTTCTCCAGACCCTTCTTGCGGGCCTCGCGCGCGAGCAGCTCGCGCGTGTTGAGCTCCTCGCGTAGCGACGCGCGCAGTTCGGGCGAGTCAGGCTGCCCCTGCGACGTGCGCTCCTTCAGCATCAGGTCGAACTGCGCCTGCGGGTAGAGCGCCTTGCCTTCGGCGGCCTTGGTCGCGGGGGCCGGCGCGGCCTTGGGCGCGGCCGGGGCCTGCGCCCAGGCGGCGGGGAGGGCGAGCGCAGCCATGACGGCGAGCGCGATCGTGGTACGGGTCATCGAGCGGTCCTTTCGGGTGAGGAGAAGTATTCGTCGGGGGTGTACGCGCGGATGGCCAGCGCGTGCACCGGGTGCGGAATCAGGTCGCCGACCCGGTCCAGCACCGCCCGGTGACGGGCGAGGCGCGGGGCCCCGGAGAAGCGCTCTGACACGATGGTCAGGGAAAAGTGCCCGCCCCCCCGGGCGGCGCCCGGGTGGCCGGCATGGCCGGCGCTGTCGTCCTCGAGGCCCAGGTGCACCGGCTCGAGCGCGGCGAGGCGCGCCGCGAGGAGGTCGGCGACGCTGGTCACGGGCCGGGCGCCTCCTCCCGCGGATCCTGCATGTGCCGCGCGAGCCACAGTCCCTGCGCGACGGCGAACACCAGCACCAGGCCGATGCCGCCCCACACCTTGAAGTTCACCCAGGTGTCGGTCGGGAAGTGGAACGCGACATACCAGTTCGCGACGGCCATCCCGGCGAAGAACGCGACCCACGACCAGGTGACCGTCGACCACACCGGAGCGGGCAGCGTGACATCGCGCAGGAGCCCGGCGATCAGGTCGCGGCCGAAGGCGAGCTTGCCGGTCGCGAGCACCACGCCGAACAGCGCGTAGAGCACGCTCGGCTTCCACTTGATGAAGGTTTCGTCCTGCAGCGCGAGCGTCGCGCCGCCGAACACGACGATGATCGCGAACGAGAGCCAGTGCACCGCCGACACCTTGCGGCGCCAGGCGAAGTACGCGATCTGCGCAACCGAGGCCGCGATCGCGACGGCGGTGGCGGCGTAGATGCCCTGCCACTTGTACGCGACGAAGAACAGGATCAGCGGGAAATAGTCGGCAATGAGCTGCATGGCCTGGCGGGAGGCCCGGGCGACGTTCGCCGGGGTCCGGGCGAATCGTCCATGATAGCCCGGCGCCCCCGGGCACCCCGGGGAGGCGGAGGGTACGGCGACCGGCTCAGGCGGGACCGGCGCGCGGGAGGCGGGGGGGTCAGGCCGATCGCCACGGCAGGCGACCCAGCAGGCGGCGCAGGCGCGCCCAGTCGAACGACGGACCCGGGTCGGTCTTGCGGCCCGGAGCGACGTCGCTGTGGCCGGCGACGTCCGCGATCGGCCAGCGCGCGGCGAGGCGCCGGACCAGTGCCGCCAGGCGCCGGTACTGCTTCGCCGTATAGGGCCGCTCGTCGGTGCCCTCGAGCTCGACACCGATCGAGAAGTCGTTGCAGCGCTCGCGCCCGTTCCAGCGCGAGACGCCGGCATGCCAGGCGCGCTCGCTGCAAGCGACGAATTGCACCAGCGCGCCGTCGCGCCGGATCAGGAAGTGCGCCGACACGCGCAATCCCGCGAGGGTGTGGAAACAGGGGTGTGCATCGCGATCGAGCCGGTTGGTGAACAGCCGTTCGATCGCATCGCCGCCGAAGCGTCCCGGCGGCAGCGAGATGCCGTGCACGACGACGAGCGTGACCGCGGTGTCCGCCGGGCGGGCGTCGGCGTTGGGCGAGCGCACGCGACGCGCGCCTTCGAGCCAGTCGCCCGGGCCGACGCGGCGCCCGCGCGGTGCGCGCCGGCTCATGCGCCGCCACCGTTCGTCGCGGGCCTGGCATGCGCGGCTTGCGTCGCGCGGGCGCAATGCGACAATCGCACGATGGAACTGGTCCTGGGACTGCCGGCGCTGTTCGCGCTCGTCGTGGGCTTCGTCGCGGTGCGACGCGTCATCGCGCGGCGCAAGCAGAGCCTGCAGGCGTACACGCACACGCGCGACCAGCGCCTGATGAAGTCGCGCCCCAAGGACATGCGCAGCAAGCGCTCGGAGATGCGCGCGCTCGACGACCCCAGCACGATGATGGGCGAGATCACTACGCAGTCGCGCAAGCCGAAGCCGCCAGGCCGGTCGTGACGCCTCGAGCCGCGCGTCGTCGGCGCGCGCGCCGGCTCACTTGATCCCCAGCCGCTCCATCCGGTAGCGCATCGCGCGAAACGTGATGCCGAGGAGCTTCGCCGCGGCGGTGCGGTTGAAGCGTGTCTTCTCGAGCGCCTCGTTGATGGCCTGGCGCTCGACCCGGTCGAGGTAATCCTGCAACGGCCATTTCTCGCCCGGCGGCATCGCCGCGTCTTCCTCGGACTCGTAGGGCGTGAGGTGCAGGTCGGCCGCGTTGATGCGCTGCGGGTCGGCGGCGAGCGAGAGCCCGCGCTCGAGGATGTTCTCGAGCTCGCGCACGTTGCCGGGGAACGGGTAGCGCTGCAGCGCGGCCTGCGCGTCGGACTCGAGCCGCGCCGGCACGCCGCGGGCCAGGCGCGTCAGGATCGCGTTGGCGATGCCGACGATGTCCTCCTGCATCTCGCGCAGGGGCGGCATCGCCAGCTCGATCACGTGCAGCCGGTAGAACAGGTCCTGGCGGAACGCCCCGGACTCGACCAGCGCCGACAGCCGCTTGTGCGTGGCGCTGATGATGCGCACGTCGACCGGCTCCTCGGCCGTCGAGCCGACCTTGCGCACCTTCTTCTCCTGGATCGCGCGCAGGAGCTTCACCTGCATCGCGAGCGGGAGGTCGGCGACCTCGTCGAGGAACAGCGTGCCGCCGTTGGCCGCCTGGAAGAAGCCGTCGCGGTCCGCCTCGGCACCGGTGAACGCCCCCTTGCGGTAGCCGAAGAACTCGCTCTCCATCAGGTTCTCGGGAATGGCGCCGCAGTTGACCGCGATGAACGGCTGCGAGGCGCGCGGCCCGCCGCTGTGGATCATCCGCGCCGCGAGCTCCTTGCCGCTGCCCGACTCGCCGTTGATGAACACCGGCGCCTGGCTCTTCGCGAGTCGCTCGATCAGCTCGCGCACGTGTTCGATGGCCGCCGATTCGCCGAGGAGCTGGCTCGTGACGGGCGTGCTGCCCGACGGCTTGTCGGGCACCTTGAGCGCCTGCTTGACCAGCGCGCGCAGCTGCTCGAGCGCCACCGGCTTCGCGAGGTAGTCGAACGCCCCCGCCTTCAGCGCCGCGACGGCATTCTCGGCGCTGCCGAATGCGGTGATCACGGCGACCGGCACGTCGAGGCCGTGCTGGTTGATGTGCTCGACCACGCGCAGGCCCTCGCCGTCGGGGAGGCGCATGTCGGTGAGGCAGAGATCGAAGCTCTCGCGGTCGAGCAGCGCGATCGCCTCGGCGACGGTCGAGGCGCGCTCGGTGTCGAGCCCCATGCGCGACAGCGTGAGCTCGAGCAATTCGAGGAGGTCGGGCTCGTCGTCGATGACGAGGACCTTCGGCTGGGCGCGTACTTTGCGGGACACGGTTTCCTCCCTGGATGCTTATTCGGCGGGCGGCTCGAGTCGCGGCGCGGCTGCGGCCACCGACGCGCGCTTGAGCGTCATGCGGAACTGCGCGCCGGGCGATTTCGGCAACAGCTCGAGCGTCGCCCCGTTGGCGTCGGCGAGCTCGCGCGCGATGTAGAGGCCCAGACCGGTGCCACCGGGACGGGTCGTGAAGAACGGCTCGAAGATCTGGCCGCGGAGCTCGGCCGGGATGCCGGGGCCGTCGTCGGCCAGCTCGAAGAGCACCGCGTCGCCCATGTAGCCGGCGCGCGCGGCGATGCGCACGCTCGCCCCGCGCTTCTGGCAATGCTGCCACGCGTTGCGCACCAGGTTCCACAGGATCTGGTTGAAGTGGCCGCGGTCGAAGATGACGACCAGGTCGTCGGGCACCGTCATCTGGATGCTGCCGGCCGGGATGTTCTCCGCCTGCTCGATCTCCTCGACCAGCGAGCGCAGGAAGTCGCCCAGCGCGATCGTCTCCGGCTGCTGGCGGTCGCGGCGGTTGAGCTGCAGCACTTCGCCGACGATGCGGTCGATGCGCTTGCTGTTGTTGCGGATCATCGCGAGCAGCCGCAGGCCTTCCGGCGCGACCGCGCGGTCCTCCTCGAGGAGCTGCGCCGCCTGGTTGATCGCGGACAGCGGGTTGCGCACCTCGTGCGCGATCGACGCGGTCAGGCGGCCCATCGCGGCGAGCTTCATCTGCTGCGCCTCGGTTTGCGCGCGCCCCAGGTCCTCGAGGTAGATGAGCGTCCCACCATTGAGCCCCGAGCCGATGCGCACCAGGCGCACGCGGAGCAGGCGCTGGGTGACCTCGACCTTGAACGGCGGCAGCGCGATGGTGAAATCGTCCTGCCAGCGCCGCCAGTAGTCGTGCAGCGTCGAGCTGAACTCGGCGAGCCGCATGCCGCCGCGCATCCGGCCGAAGCCGCCCAGGAGCCGCGTCACCTGCGCGTTGTGGCCGCGCACGACACCGTTCAGGTCGACCACCAGCACGCCGTCCTGCATGTCCTGGATGATCAGCCGGTTGACCTGCTCGAGGTTCGCGACGTCGATGCCCCGCTGCGCGGCCAGGTCCTCGGACGCCTTCGTGTAGCGGCCCAGCGCGACCGCGATGCCGACGGTGGCGAAGTAGCCGAAGCCGACGATGCCGGTCTGCACGATCTGCGCGCCGCCGATGCTGCCCTCGATCGCGCGCCACACGTCGAGCCCGAGCAGCACGACCGACGCGAGCGCCGCGTGGAAGAATGCGGTCTGCGTGCGCAGCAGCCAGCCGCTCGCCGCGAGCTGCGGGAAGAGCAGGATCGGAATCGGCGCGACCGTGTTGCCGCCGGCGATGATGACCAGCGACAGGAAGAAGATGTCGCCGGCGAGCAGGGCGAGCGCCAGGTGCGGCAGCGACAGCGGCAGGCGCTCGACCTGCACCCACGCGAACGCGGCGAGGCCGAACAGGAAGTAGAGCGCCGTGCCGGTGATGAACGCATTGGGCGTGATCGCTCCCACGCCCTTGAGGTCGACCAGGAGCGCGATGCCGAACAGCGCAGCGCCGCACACCGAGCGGTAGAGCCCGATGATCCACAGGATGCGCCTGCCCGAGTCGGTCAGCGACGCCGGGAGCGGCGGCGGCTCGAACGGCGGGACCGCGGGCGCGGGATCGGGCACCGAGCTCATGGGGGCAGGCAGTTCGGTTCGTTGCAGCGGAACGCGTCGCCGATCTTGACCGCCTCGGAGCGCGGCAGGTATACGCCGCATTTCTCGCAGCGGACCATGGGCCCGGCGACGCCGGCGGCCGCGTTGGCGTCCCGGCGCTTCTTCGCCTGCGCGGCGTTGTAGAGGCGCAGCGCGAACAGCACCGCGAAGATGACGACGACCCAGAAGATGAGCTTGCCCATGGCCGCTAGAGGACCTTGCCCGGGTTGAGGATGCCGGCGGGATCGAGCGCGGCCTTGATCCTGCGCATCAGCGCGAGCTCGAGCGGCGCCTTGGTGCGCGCAAGCTCGCGCCGCTTGAGCTGTCCGATGCCGTGCTCGGCGGAGATCGACCCGCCGCGCGTGCGGACCAGGTCGTGGACGATCCGCTGCGCGCGCTCGAGCGTCGCCGGTGCGACGAACGTGTCCGCGGCGGTGCCGGCCGGCGCCGAGAGGTTGTAGTGCAGGTTGCCGTCGCCCAGATGCCCGAACACGATGAAGCGCACGCCCGGTAGTGCGCTCCCGAGCGCGCGCTCCGCCTCGTCGAGGAACGCGGGGATCGACGACACCGGCAGCGAGATGTCGTGCTTGAGGTTGGGTCCTTCGCGGCGCTGCGCCTCGGAGATGTTCTCGCGTGCTGCCCACAGCGCGGCGGCCTGCGCCCCGGAACGCGCGACGGTGGCGTCGCGAACCAGGCCTTGCTCGGCCGCGCTCGCGAGCATCGCCTCGACGCGATCGGCCAGCCGCTCGTCCGCGGCGCTGTCGTCGGCTTGCACCAGCGCGTACCACGGATGGCCGGGTAGGACGTCGGGCGTCGCCGGATGGTGCTTGCGCGACAGCGAGAGCGCGGGCTCGCTCATCAGCTCGAAGCCGACGAGCCGGTCGCCGAGCGCCCGCTTGGCGTGGCGCAGCAACGCGATCGCGTCGCCGACGCTCGCGACCGCGGCGAACGCGGTGACCTGCGTGCGCGGCGCCGCGAACAGCTTGAGCACGGCAGCCGTGACGATGCCGAGCGTGCCCTCGGCGCCGATGAACAGCTGCTTCAGGTCGTAGCCGGTGTTGTCCTTGCGCAGCGAGCGCGCGAGGTCGAGCACGCTGCCGTCGGCGAGCACGACCTCGACGCCCAGCACCAGGTCGCGCGCGTTGCCGTAGCGCAGCACCGCGGTGCCGCCCGCGTTCGTGGCGAGGTTGCCGCCGATGGTGCACGAGCCTTCGGAGGCGAGCGAGAGCGGGAATGCGAGGCCCGCCTCGCGCGCGGCGGACTGCACGGCGGCGAGCGTCACGCCGGCCTCGACCGTCAGCGTCGCGTTGTCGGGATCCACCGTGCGGATGCGGTTGAGCCGGGCGAGCGAAAGGACGATCTCGTCGCCGCGCTCGTGCGGGGTGCCGCCGCCCACGAGTCCGGTGTTGCCGCCCTGGGGAACCACCGCGACGCGCGCCTGCGCGCACGCACCGACGACGTCGGCGGTCTCTTGCGTCGTCGCGGGGCGCACGACCGCGAGCGCGTTGCCGCGGTAGCGGCCGCGCCAGTCGACGAGGTGCGGGGCGAGGTCGGCGGCGGCGGTGACGACGTTGGCTTTGCCGACGACTGACGCTAGCCGCGCGAGCAAGGTTGCGCCGGGGTCCGCCATGGCCCAGCATATTAGCGGAATCCCCCCCTCGACGCTGCGACGCGACCTCCATGGCCAAAGCCCCCGACGACACCCCGCCCCCCGCGGCATTCCCGACGCCGCAGCAGGCGCTCGAGTTCATGCAGAAGATGTGGAACCCGCTAGGCGTGCCGATGCCCGGCTTCGGCCTGCCGGGCGCACCCGCCGCGACCGCCGCCGCGCCGGCGGTGCCGGCCGCGATGGCGTTCCCCAACCCGGCGATGATGTTCGCCGCGCTCGATCCGGCCGAGGTCGAGCGCAAGATCGGCGAGCTCCGCGTGATCGAGAACTGGCTCGCGATGAGCCTCTCGATGATGCAGATGAGCATCAAGACGCTCGAGCTGCAGAAGGCGTCGCTCGAGGCGCTGCGCAGCGCGGGTTCGCGGCAGCCCGCTTCGGGATCCAGGACGAAGGGAGACTAGGTGTCGATCACGCTGTACTACGGTTCCGGATCCCCCTACGCGTGGCGCGTGCAGCTCGCGCTCGAGGCGAAGGGGCTCCCCTACGAGCGCAAGGTACTGTCGTTCGCGGCGCGCGACACGCGCAAGCCCGAGTTCGTGGCGCTCAACCCGCGCCATCGCGTGCCGACCCTCGTCGACGGCGACTTCGTGCTCTACGAGAGCAACGCGATCGTCGAGTACCTGGACGAGGCCCATGCGGGCCGCGGCCTCGCGCTGTTCCCCGGCGATGCGCGCACGCGTGCGACGGTGCGCCGGATCGTGAGCGAGGTCGACAGCTACACGACCGAGGCCGTCGACCAGGTGCTCGAGCGACTGCTCGGCGTGAAGCCCGAGGAGCGGGATGCCGGCAAGGTCGACGAAGCGCGGCGCGCCGTGGCCGAGGAGTTCGCGTTCGTCGCGCGCTACCTCGCGGGCGACTTCCTGGTCGGGCCGCTATCGGCCGCGGATTTCGCGCTGTATCCCGCCGTCGCGTTCATGGACCGGTGCCACCAGCGCGAGCCGTCGTTCGACGCCGCGTCGCTCGTGCCGCCCGCGCTCGCCGCGTGGAAGAAGCGCGTCGAGGCGCTGCCCTACCTGGACGCGACCTGGCCGCCGCACTGGCGCGCCTGACGCGCGCAAGGAGGATGCGATGAAGCTCACGACCACCGCGTTCGCCGACGGCGGGGCGATTCCCGCCGAGTTCGCGTTCGGCAAGCTCGACGCGAAGCGCCACGTCGCGCTGTCCGACAATCGCAATCCGGACCTCGCCTGGAGCGGGGCGCCGGCGGGGGCGCGCTCCTTCGCGCTCACCTGCATCGACCCCGACGTGCCGTCGCGCGGCGACGACGTCAACCGCGAGGGCCGCACGGTGCCGGCGTCGTTGCCGCGCGTCCCGTTCGCGCATTGGGTGCTCGTCGACATCGCGCCGGCGACGCTCGCCATCGCCCGCGGCGCGCACTCGAACGGCATCACGACGCGCGGCAAGAGCGGGCCGGTGGCGCCGAACGGGAGTCGCCACGGCATCAACGACTACACCGGGTGGTTCGCCAGCGACCGCGACATGGCGGGCGACTACTACGGCTACGACGGCCCGTGCCCGCCGTGGAACGACGCGATCGCGCACCGCTACGTATTCACGGTCTACGCGCTCGGGGTGGACCGGTTGGCGGTCGACGGACGCTTCGGCGCGATCGACGCGGAGCGCGCGATGGCGGGCCACGTGCTCGCGCAGGCGTCGATCACCGGGCGCTACACGCTCAACCCGGCAGTGACGCTCTAGCGGGGCGGCGCCGGGGCGCTAGTCGCGCGGCGTGAAGCCGGGCGCGTTCGCCTGCCATAGCAGGAACGCGAGCATGTCGGTCAGCGTGTCGATGCGCGCCCCGAGCGTCGCGTCGTGCCCGTGTCCGCCGGCCATCTCGGTGCGCAGCAACACCGGCTGTGCGCTGCCGCCGGGGCCTGCGCCGATCGCCTGCAGGCGCGCGGCCATCTTGCCCGGGTCCCACGGCGGAACGCGCGGATCGTTGAAGCCGGCGGTGAGCAGCACCGCGGGGTAGGCGGTGCCTTCGACGGCGTTCGCGTAGGCGCTCATCCCGGCGAGCGCGGCGAAGCCTTCCGGCGTCGCGACGCTGCCGAACTCCTCGACGTTGGCCGGCCCGGTGGCAATGACCTCGCCACGGATCGCGTCGTGGAAGCCGACCTCGCTCACGACGGCGCGAAACAGGTCCGGGCGCGCTTCCATCGCGCCGACGACCGCGACGGCGCCCGCGCTGCCCCCCTGCAGGAACACGCGATCGGGCGCGGCCACCTCGGCCGCGACGAGCCGCTCGGCGCAGGCGACGAGGTCGAGCCAGCTGTTGGGCTTGTGCGCCTTCTGGCCGGCCCGGTGCCAGTCGCGGCCGTGCTCGCCGCCGCCGCGCACGTGGGCGACGGCGTAGACGCCGCCGCGCTCGAGCCATGCCCTGAGCCATGGGCGGAACACCGGCTCGTACGCGATGCCATAGGCCCCGTACGCCGCGATCAGCACGGGGGCACGAGCCGCGCGTGCGAGCGCACGGGGCGCGACGATGGTCAGCGGCACGCTCACGCCATCGTGGCTCGTCGCCTGCGTGCGCGTCACGACGACGTCGGCCGGCGCAACGGGCGAGCGCGCGACGAGCCCCGTTCGCGTCACGGTCCCGCTCACCGGCGCAACGGTGAAATAGCCCGCAGGCTCGGCCCAGCCCTCGAGGCGCACCAGCGCGCCGGCGTGCAGCGGATCGACGACCAGGTCGGCGATCGCGCCGGTGAACGGCAGCGCGATATCGGCCATGCGCGCGACGCCCGAAGCCTTGGGCAACGCCGGGGGCGCCGTTCCCTTGCCGCGCCGGGGCGGGGGGCTCGCCAGCAGCCTGACGTTGAACTCGAGCCGCGTGAGGCGCGCCGCACCGGCGTCGTTCTCGTGCACGTAGAGCGCGTCCTTGGCCACGCGGAACGCCGAGATTCGCCGCTCGCCCTGCGCGAGCACGACCTCCGCGTCGCCGCTGCGGTAGCGCTGCGCCGAGCGGAGCGACCAGCGCAGCAAGCGGTAGCGCGGCGCGTCCTCGCTGGTGCGCAGGTACAGCCATTCGCCGCGCAGGTCGACATCCTCGACGCCCTGTGCGCGGTCGACGACCTTGCGCCAGGGCGTGTCGGGCCCGCGCAGCACGGTGAGCGGCGCGGCGTACACCGTGACCTCGCGCGCGACGCCATGGCGCACGATGCCCAGCGCCCACGACGAGACCGGCGAGACGAACACCTCGGGGACGTCGTCGGGGGCGATCGGCAGGCCCGGCCCGACGGTGCGCCCGAAGACCGCCACGTCCGCCCCGGCGGCACCGTCGCGGAATTCGCGCATTCGCACCGACGCGTCGCGGTACGTCGCGGCCGGATCGGCATCGGGCCCGAGCGCGCGCGACTGGCGGTAGTAGAGCACCGCCGAGTCGAAGCGCCAGGCGAGCGCGCCGAAGTCGGCGCGCGGGATCGGCGGTCCGACGACGTCGCCGCGGTCGACGTCGACGACGTGGACGGTCGACGCCTCGCTGCCGTCGAGCGACACCGCGACCGCCACCAGCCGGCCGCTCGGCGCCGGTGCGTAGTAGTCGATCACCGCGGAGCCCGGGGCGCTCGCGAAGCGCGACGGATCGAGGACGACGCGCTCGGCACCCTCGGTGCCGACGCGCATCACCAGCCGGTGACGCGGGGCGCCCGCCTCGCGCCTCAGCGCGAACACGCGATCGCCGGCCCGTTGCACGTTGCGAACGTCCTCGCCCGCGGACATGAGCGCGGCGATCTCGGCGCGCAGCGACGCGCGTCCGGGCATCGCGTCGAGCAGCTTACGCGCGTACGCGTTCTGCTCGGCGAACCAGTCTCGCGTCGCGGGCGCGTCGGTGTCCTCGAGCCAGCGGTACGGATCGGCGACGAAGCGGCCGTGGAACGATTCGAGCGTCGGCTCCGCTGCAGTCTCCGGCGGAGGCGGGAGCGGCGCGGCGGCGGCGGCGAGGCAGGCGAACGCCGCGAGGACGCCGCACCGCCAGGCGCGTCCCGGTCCGCGCGCACGCTTGGACAACGCGTTCACGCGAGCCATCGCTCGCGTCGCGCCAGCGCCTCGGGGGCTGCCGCCGCGTCGAGCGCCAGGAACGCGGTGTCGTCGGGCGCCGCGGCGAGCGCGAGAGAGGCTTCGATGAGCTCGTCGCGACGAAACGCGTGCACGGCGACGCGGTCGCCCGGTTGCGCGTCGCGCGCATACGCATCGAGCCGTTCCGCGGACGCCTTGAGGCCGTCGAGCGCCACGAGCGTGTCGCCCGCGGCGAGCCCGGCATTTTCGGCCGGGCCGCCTGGACGGACGTGCTGCAGCCGCAGGTCCGGGCCGAGCGTCGCGCCGATCGCGACGCGCGGCGGCTCGCCGTCACCGCGCTTGCCGCCGCGGTCCTTGACGCCTTGCGCGCGGCGCAGCGAAAACGCGATCCCATGCGTCGCGAGCAGGTCGGCGAGCGGCAGCTCCTCGGTGCCCTCGACGAAGGCGTCGAAGAACGCCGCGAGATCGCGTCCCGCGAGCGCTTCGGCGATCCGCTGCAGCCCGTCCTCGGGGACGCCGATGCCCGTCTGGCCGTGGCGGCGCCACAGCTCGCGCATGAGCACGTCGAGCGAGCTTCCATGGTTGCGGAGCGTGAGGTCGAGCGCGAGAGCGACCAGCGCGCCCTTCGCGTAGTAGCTGACGCTGGCGTTGGGCGTATTCTCGTCGGGCCGGTAGTGCTTGATCCAGGCGTCGAAGCTCGCGTCGGCGACGCTCTGCAGCGTGCGTCCCGGCGTGCGAAGGACCGTGGTCGCGGTGCGGCCGACGAGCTCGAGCCAGCTCTCGGCGTCGACCACGCCGCTGCGCAGCAGCGCGAGGTCGTCGTAGTACGAGGTGATCCCCTCGAACGCCCAGAGCTGGCGCGTGTACGCCTCGCGCGCGAGGTCGTAGGGCACGAAGGCCGCGGGCTTGATGCGCTTCACGTTCCAGCTGTGGAAGTACTCGTGGCTCGCGAGACCGAGGAAGCTCCGGTAGTCGTCGGTCGGCGGGCCCATGCCCGGCGCGGGCAGGTCGCGGCGCGCCGCGATGAGCGACGTGCTCGACCGATGCTCGAGGCCGCCGTAGCCTTCGCCGACCGCGAGCACCTGGAACAGGTAGCGGTCGAACGGCGCGCGCGAGCTCGCCGCGCCGCCGAACAGGTCGCAGTGCCACTGGCACACGCGCGCGAGGTCGCGCGCCAGGCGCTCGGCGTCGAACGGCGCGCGACCGCTCACCACCACGTCGTGCACTGCGCCGCCGGCCTCGAACGCGCAGTGCCGGAAGTCGCTCATCTCGACCGGGTGGTCGATGAGCTCGTCGTGGTTGGCCGCGCGATGGCGGCCGAAGCCCCACGGCGCGGCGCCGTCGCGCGGGAGCGTGGTGGCAACGCGCCAACGCTCGCCCCCGGCGTGCGACGGGGCGACGATGTCGACTTCGCACGGTGCGGCGGCGCGGCCTTCAGGCAGCAGGAATACGCTGGCGCCGTTGAAGTAGCCGCGCGTCGCGTCGAGGTAGGAGCCACGCACCGAGACGTCGTGCGCGTACACGTCGAGGGTCACCGTGAGGGGGGCGTTGCAGGGCGCGGCCTGCCACGTGTCCTTGGCGACCTTGGCGAGGCGCACCGGTCGCCCCGCCGAGGACGCACGCGCGGCGACCACGTGGCGCGCGAACTCCCGGATCAGGTAGCTGCCGGGGATCCAGGTCGGCAGCGAGAAGCGCTGCCCGTCCGCGGCCGGATCGTCGACGGTGCAGTCGATCTCGAAGCGATGCGCCGTGGGGCGGCGCGCGACGATGCGGTAGCGGATCGGTGTCAACGGTGCGCGCGCCGTGCGAGCCGGCGCTCGCGACGAACCTTCGGGCCAGCGGCGATTATAGGTCAGCCTCCGCCGCCGCCAAGGCCGCCCGGTACAATGATCGACGCTCGCCTCCGCGACGGGCGCCTCACGCCGCGCATGCACGACCTTCCGCTCGCCGCCGTCGTCGCGTCCGTCTGGATCTACTGGTCCATCGTCGGCGCGATGTCGTGGCGCGTCCGCCGGCGCACGCGCCGCCTTGCGGGCGTGGTGCCGGAGCAAGAGCTCGAGCGGCGCCTGTGGCTCGCGTGGGTGCCGATGGTCGTGCTGTGGATGGCGCTGCCGATGATCGCGCTGCACGGGGGCGACGCGCCGTTCGCGGTGCCGGCCTGGGCGCGCGAAGGCGTCTACGCGAACGTGCGCGGCGTCGGCGGCGTCACGGCCCTGTTCGCGCTCGTCGCGACGATCGAGTGCTGGAAGCGCATGGGGAAGAGCTGGCGCATGGCCGTGACGCCCGGCGAGCGCACCGAGCTCGTGACCACGGGCCTCTATCGCTCGATCCGCCACCCGATCTACGCGCTCTCGATCCTCCTCGTCGCCGCCAGTGCGGTGGTCCTGCCGACCTGGCCGATGATCGCCGTCGCGCTGACCAACGCCACGCTGGTGAACCTGAAGGCGCGCAACGAGGAGCGCCACCTGCTTGCGATGCACGGGACCGCCTATGCGGCGTATCTGGCCGGCACCGGCCGATTCCTGCCCCGACTGTTCGCGTCGCGCGCCTGACGCAGCCGCGCCGCCGATCGCGGCGACTGTCCTCGCGCTTGCGCTGGCGCTCGCGCCGGGCGCGCACGCCGCCGACCTCGCGGCACTCGATTGCATGCGCAGCGATTCGTTCGCCGCGACGGCGTTGCCGCCCCAGCATGCGCCGCATGTCGTGCTCCTGCAGGGCTCGCTCGGCATCGTGACGATGGCGCCGCTCGGCGCGTTCCTCGCGGCGATGGGCTACCCGGCCCGCTCGCTCACCGACCCGCGCGGCGGCGCGATGACCACCGACAGCGACCTCGACGGCGCCACGCTCGCCGGCGCGCTCGCCTGGTGGCACGAGCACGACGGCGTGCGGCCGATCCTGGTCGGGCACAGCAAGGGCGGCGGCGTGGTGATCGACACGCTGCGCGCGCTCGCCGGCGCGCGCGGCGACGAGCTGCCGCTGGTCGATCCGCGCACGCTCGCCCCCGAGCCGCGCACGCGCTATCTCGACCCGCTCACGCGCGAGGCGCGCCGTGTCGTCGACCTCAGGCTCCCGCTCGCCGCGGCGATCGCGACCGGCCGGCTGCCGCGCGTGTTGCGCGGCCAGTTCGAGCTCGCCCGCGTGCTGCGCGACGTGCCGGACAGCGCCGAGGCGTTCGTCGGGTTCGCGATCCCCTGGGACCCGATCGCGGGCACGCTCGCGGGTGACGAGGATCCGTACCACGCGATCGGGCGCGCGTCGGTGCGCAACGTGGTGCTTCCCGCGCAGACCAGCCACATCGGCGCACCGCGCACCGAGCATCTCGCCGCCCACCCGGCCACGCGCGCATGGATCGAGCGCTACCGGCCCGGGGCCGCCGAGCCGCTTCCGGACGCGGTCGACACCGAGAACCTGGTGCTGGCCGCCGAGTTGTGGCACGCGATCAAGCGTGCGTGGTGCGGCGAAGCGCAGCGCGCCGCGCGCGGGGGAGGCTAGCGTGGCCGGCGCGCTCAACCTGTTCCAGACGACGATGCTGCGCTGGCGCTCGCGCCATCCGTACAACGCGACGCATGCAGCCCGCGTCGCTCGGCCGCTCGATGCGGCGAAACTGCACGCCACCCTCGTCTCCGCCCTCGCGGAGACCGGGCTCACCGGCTATGTGCTCGACGCCCGGCGCGGGCGCTTCGCCTGGCGTGGCGGCCCGCCGGCTGTCGCGCTGGAAGTCGAGCCGCCCCCCGCCAACATCGACGCGGCGCTCCGCGCGGCGATCGAGCGGACGCTCGCGCGCCGTTACGTGTCGGAAGGCGCCTACACGCCGTTCTCCTTCGTGGCTATTCCGGACGGCGACGGATTCTGGCTTCTTCTCGGCTACGACCATCTGGTCGCGGGAGGAGATTCGGCGGTGACGCTGCTGGGAGGGATTTGCGCGCGCTACGGGGACGCGACGCCGCTGCCGCGCCTCGAGCGCCACCCGTCGCGCTTCCGGCGGCTCGTCGCGCGCCATCCGCTGCAGGCGGCGCGCGCGTTCGCGGAGGTGCCGCGGATGGCGCTGCGAGCGCGTCGGTCGCGGCGGCCGCCCGGCCTCGAGATCCGCGACGGGGCCAACGTGTTCGAGATGCGGAGCCTCGGCGCGCCCGTGGCCGATGCGGTGGCACGCACGGCCGAACGCCTCGGCGCGACGCGCAACGACGTGCTGATGGCCGCGCTCATCCGCGCACTCGCGGGGTTGAAGCCGCCGCCCGCCAAGGGCGCGCGCCGCGACGAGGTGGCGGTCGCGTCCATCGTCAACATCCGCGCCGATTGCGCCGCACCCGCCGCGCGAACCTTCGGCCAGTTCCTGTCGTCGTTCCGCGCCTCGTACCCGCGTCCGGAGCGCGCGAGCCTCGACGACGTAGTTCGCGCGGTACATGCCGAGAGCCGCGACCTCCGCACGAGGCGACGTTACATGCGCGCGCTGGTGGCGCTCGCGCTCTCCGGGCTCGCGTGGCGCGTCGTACGCGACGATCGCCGCGACACGCTGTACGCCAAGCACTACCCGGTGTGGGCGGGGCTCACCACGCTGGTCGTGCCCGGACTGTGGAATGCGCTCGCCCCGGCGGCGCCGGCGCTGCCTGGCGCCTACCGTCGCGGCGTGTCGACCGGGCCGCTGGCGCCGATCGTCGTCGCGGCGACGTTCAGCGGAAGCTCGCTCGAGCTCGGTGTATCCTTTCGTCCTGCAGCGTTGCCCGCTGCCGACGTGATCGCGGCGATCGACCGCTACGTCGCCAGCCTAGAAGCCTTGCCATGAACGCCCGCGCCTCCTCCGCCCGGCGCCTCGCCATCGTCCTCCTGACGTTCCTGCTGGCGAGCTGCGCGATGCAGCCGGCGCCGATGGACGTCGTCGCGCCGGTGCGCGGCGACTTCACCGTGCTGAAGGCGCGCAGCCTCGACCGCGCGCTCGAGGACCGCATCCTCGCGCTCGACCCGTATCGCGTATCGGCGCGCGACGTCGCCGACGTGCTCGCGAAGGGCCCGGCGCCGCGGATCATGCTGGTCCACGGCGGCGTCTACCCGGTCCACCTCGCGATGACGTCGTTCGGGACGTTCCTGGTCGCGATGGGCTACCCGGAGGCGAAGATCCGCGACCCGGGCAACGGCGACTGGTCGTACAGCCCGTACTCCACCACGGCGCGGCTCGCCGGCATCGTCGCGTGGCAATACGAGCAGGACGCCGTGCGGCCGATGCTCATCGGCCACAGCCAGGGGGGACTCTACGCGGTGAAGATCCTGAAGGAGCTCGCCGGTAGGTACAACGAGCACCTGTCGGTGTGGAATCCGGTCACCGACCAGCCCGAGCCGCGCGAGACCATCGTCGACCCGCTCACCGGCCGCGAGCGTCCGGTGATCGGCGTGTCGGCGTCGTACGCGTCGGCGCTGGGCGCCGGGGGCTGGGCGCTGGTGCTGCCCAACCAGTGGGACGACTTCGCCAACCTGCGCAAGATCCCCGACACGGTCGAGGAGTTCACCGGCTATTTCATCGAGCTCGATCTTTTCGCGCTGTCGTTCCCGGGCAACCCGCTCGACGTGCCCTACGAGCCGAACGGCACCGCCAAGGTGCGCAACGTCAAGCTGCCGGCGACCTACAACCACGTGTTCGTGCCGGTCACGCACGAGCTCGCGAACGATGCACGGGTGCACGCGTGGGTCGACGACTACGTGCCCGGCCGCGACACGAGCGCCGATCCGCCCGAGTTCGCCGGCGGCGCCGTGCTGTGGGCGGCCGACGTCTGGTACAGCATCAAGAAGCACTGGGCGCTGGAAGCCCAGCGGCTGGTGCGCGCGCGGCGGGCAGCGCTGGCGGGCGGGTAGAATGGCGGCCGTCGCCGGCGGGGAGGCCCCCGCCCGGCGCGACGCCGCCTTCCTTCCTCCTCCACGCCCCCGATGCAAGGCCCCCTCGCCGGCAAGGTCGCCCTCGTCACGGGCGGCGCGCGTGGCATCGGCCGCGCGACCGCGCTCAAGCTCGCGCACGCCGGCGCCGACGTCGCGATCAACTACTACAACAGCCACGACGAGGCGGAGGCGCTCGCCGCCGAGGTGCGCGCGTTGGGCCGCCGCGCCGCGACGATGCAGGGAAGCGTCGGCGACCCCGACAGCATGGACGAGGTGTTCGCGGCGTTCGACGCGGCGTTCCCGCGCCTCGACATCGTGGTGTCGAACGCCGCCTCCGGCGTCCTCAAGCCGGCGATGGAGATGAAGCTCAAGCACTGGCGCTGGTGCATGGAGATCAATGCGTTCGCGCTCGCGCTCCTCGCGCAGCATGCCGCGCCGCGCATGAAGGACGGCGGCCGCATGATCGCGCTCTCGAGCCTCGGCGCCTACCGCGCGATCCCGAACTACGGCTTCGTGGGCGCGTCGAAGGCGGCGCTCGAGGCACTCGTCCGATCGCTCGCGCAGGAGCTCGGACCGCTTGGCATCCGCGTCAACACCGTCAACGCCGGCGTCGTCGACACCGATGCGCTCGGCTACTTCCCCAACCGCGAGGCGCTGCTCGCCGAGTACGCAGCACGCACGCCTGCGGGGCCGACGCTCGCGCCTGCCGACGTGGCGAACGCGATCTACCTCCTGTGCCTGCCCGAGGCCGAGAAGATCAACGGGACGACGCTGTTCGTGGACGGCGGCTTCGCGGTGTCCGGATGAGCGCGGTGGCCTCCGGTCTCGACGGCAGGACCGCGCTCGTGACGGGCGGCAGCCGCGGCATCGGCCGCGCGATCGTCGAGCGGCTCGCCGCCGACGGCATGGACGTCACGTTCCTGTATGCCGGCAACACCGCCGCGGCCGACGCGGTCGTCGGCGCGGCGCGCGCGGCGGGGCATGCAGTCGCCGCCGACCGGGTCGACATCCGCGATCCGGCCGCCTGCGTCGACGCCGTCGAGCGCGTCATCGAGCGGCGCGAGCGCATCGACCTCCTGGTGAACAATGCCGGGGTGATCCGTGATAACCTGTTGGTTGCGCTCGAGCCGGACGACGTGGCGACCGTGCTGGACACCAACGTGACCGGGATGTTCAACGTCACGCGCGCGGTGGCGCCGCACATGACCGCACGCCGGTCGGGCCGCATCGTGAACCTGAGCTCGGTCGCCGCCACGCGTGGCGGACGCGGGCAGACGAATTACGCAGCGAGCAAGGGAGCGATCGAGGCGTTCACGCGGGCGCTCGCCGTCGAGCTCGGGCCGCGCCACATCCGTGTCAACGCGGTCGCGCCCGGCGTCATCGACACCGAGATGTCGAAGGACGTGCGCGATCTCGCGGGCGACGAGGCGCTGAAGCGCATCGTGTTGCGGCGCTACGGCACCGCGGCGGACGTCGCCAACGCGGTGTGGTTCCTGGCGAGCGATCTCGCGGCCTACGTGACCGGCACGGTGCTGCACGTCGACGGCGGATTCAAGATGGAGTGAAGGATGGCGGACATCACGCAGCATGACATCGACGCGGTCTTCCCCAAGGTCGCGGCCACGGTCGCCGACGCGCTCGGGTGCGACGAGGACGACGTGAAGCGCGACAGCTCGCTCATCAACGACCTGGGCGCCGAGTCGATCGACTTCCTCGACCTCGTGTTCCGCCTCGAGCGCGCGTTCAAGATCAAGATCCCGCGCGGCAAGATCGTCGAGGACTCGCGCGGCGCGCTTTCCGAGGCCGAGTTCGAGCAGAAGGGCCTGGTCACCGACCGGGGCGTGGCGCAGCTCCGGGCGTTCCTGTCCGAGGTGCCGGCCGACCGCTTCCGGACGCCGCTCAAGGTCGCCGAGATCCCGCGCCTGTTCACGGCCGAGACCTTCTGCAAGCTGGTGATCCGCGCGCAGCGGTCGGCGCCGGCGCCGGCCTGAACGGGCGTGCCCTCGCGCGCGCGACGCGCATGATGCCGGGCCGCTTCCGCGCCTTCTCGTTCGTCGACCGCATCCTCGCACACGATCCCGCTGCGACGCTGCGCGGGCGCTATGCGATCCCGGCCGGGGCGAGCGGATTCCCGCCGAGCCTCGCCGCCGAGGCGGTCGGCCAGCTCGCGGCCTGGGTCGCCATGCACACGCTCGACTTCCGCGTCCGCCCGGTGGCCGGCCTGGCCGGCGAGACGCGGTTCGGCGCCCCCTTCGGCCCCGGGGACACGCTCGACCTCGAGGTCGACCTCGAGAGCGCGACCGACAGCGACGTGGCCTACCGTGGCCGCGCCTTGGTGGACGGACGCGCGGTGATGGTCCTCGAGCACGCGCTCGGCCCGATGCTGCCGGCGAGCGACTTCGACGATCCTGTCGCCTTGCGGGTCGACTTCGCGACGCTCACGGGTCCGGGCGCGGCCGCCGATCGCTTCGGCGGCGTCGCGGCGCCGGCACTGTCGATCGAGTCGCTGGAAGTGGGCGCGCGCGCGCGCGGCACGCTCGCGATCCCCGCCCATGCGCCGTATTTCGCCGACCACTTTCCGCGCAAGCCGGTGTTCCCCGCGACGCTCCTGATGGATGCGCTCGGCACGCTCGCGGCGAGCGCGGCGGGCGACGGCGCCCGGGTCGCCGGGATGCAGGACGTGAAGGTGCGCGCGTTCATGCCGCCGGGCGAGACGCTCGCGGTATCCGCCGAGATCGAAGACGGCGACGACGGCGCGCGCGCCGGACGCGTCGTCGCGAAGTTGCACGGCAAGCCGGTCGCGACGGCGCGCGTGCGGCTGGAGCGGCGATGAAGCCGCGCGTCGCCATTACCGGCCTCGGGATGGTCACGCCCGCCGGCAACGACGTCGCCTCGACCTGGGAGACGCTCCAGTCGGGGCGCAGCATGGGCGCGCCGATCACGATCTTCGACGCGTCGGGATTCTCGACGCGCATCGCCGCCGAGGTGAAGGGCTTCGATCCGCGCGCCGTGATCGACGACCGGCGCCTCATCAAGTTCGGCAATCGCGCGCACGCCTTCGCCATCGCGGCGGCGGACCAGGCGCTGGCCGATGCGGGCGTGCGGCCGACGCCCCAGACGAGCGAGCGCTGGGGCCTGTCGGTCGGCACCGGCATGATGGGGATGGCGTGGCCGGAGCTCGCGTCGCTGGCGCTCACCGCCGGCGCGGGCGATGACGTCGATCCCGCGCGGCTCCTCGCGAGCGACACCGGCCGCGATCCGATGGTGTTCTGCCGCGCGCAGAGCGCGGCCGGCCTGTCGCTGCTGGGGCGACGCCATGGCATCCGCGGCTACTCGACCAGCGTGCACACCGCGTGCGCGTCGGGGGGACAGGCGATCGGCACGGCGATGAAGCTGATCCGGCGCGGCACGATCGACCGCGCGCTGGCCGGCGGCTTCGACTCGATGGTCAACCCCGTGGGGCTCGCCGGATTCTGCCTGCTGGGCGCCGTGTCCGCCGACAACGACACGCCCGAGCGCGCGAGCCGTCCGTTCGACGCGACGCGCAACGGCTTCGTGCTTGGCGAGGGCGCGGGCTTCGTCGTCCTCGAGGCGTGGGACCTCGCGGTCGCCCGCGGAGCGCGCATCTACGCCGAGCTCGCCGGCGACGGCAACTCGCTGTCGTCGTACCGCATCACCGACTCGCATCCCTCCGGCGACGGGCCGATCCAGGCGATGCGCTGGGCGCTCGCCGACGCGGAGGCGACCGCCGCCGACGTCGACTACGTCAATGCGCACGGCACCTCGACGCCGATGAACGACCGCAGCGAGAGCGCGGCGCTGCACGCGGTCTTCGGGGCCGACATCGCGCGCGTCCTCGTGAGCTCGACCAAGAGCGCGATGGGCCACCTGATCGCGGCGGCCGGCGCGGTCGAGGCCGCGGTATGCGCGTTGTCGATCCACCACGGCGTGCTGCCGGTCAACGCGAACTACGAGCACGCCGACCCCGATTGCGCGCTCAACCTCGTGACCGGTGGCGCGCGTCCGCAGGCGGTGCGTGTCGCGCTGTCGAATTCGCTCGGCTTCGGCGGCAGCAACAGCTGCCTCGCATTCCGCCACCCCGACTTCGACGGCGGCCGACCGTGACGGCGAAGCCGCGCGTCGTCGTCACAGGAGCGGGCGCCATTTGCGGTGCCGGCAAGTCGCCGGCGGCGATCGTCGACGCCGTGCTCGCGGGCCGGAGCGCGCTCGCGCCGATCGCGTCGTGGGAGGTCGCCCACTGGCCGCGCCCGATCGCCGCGGAGATCGCCGACTACAACGCGGGCGCGTTGACCGGCGACCGCAAGCTCCTGAAGCTCATCCGCCGCACCGATGTCTTCGGGCTCTACGCCGCGGGCGAGGCGGTGCGCGAATCAGGCTACGTCGCGCACCGCGAGACGCTCGACGAGGCCGCGGCCGCCGAGTTCTCCGAGCGCACCGGCTTGTACGCGGGCTCCGGCGGCGGCAATTACCAGAACCAGTACGACTACTTTCCGCTGATCGCGGAGACGGAAGGCGCGCTGTCCGCGTTCGGCCGCGAGCTCGGCAGCGGCGTCAACCCGATGTGGCTCCTGAAGTCGCTGCCCAACAACGTGGTGTGCCACGTGGGCATCCGCTTCGGCATCAAGGGGCCGAACGCCTGCATCACGAACCACAGCGTGGGCGGGATGCTCGCGATCGTCGAAGGCGCGGCCGGCATCGTCAATGGCGAGGCGGACCGGGCGGTCGCGGTCGGCCACGACACGCCGATCGAGCCGCAGAACGTCTACTACTACCACGGGGCCGGATTGCTCGCGCGCGACAAGCTGTTGCCGTTCGACGCGGCGCGCGACGGCAGCCTGATGGGCGAGGGCGCCGGGGCGCTGATGCTCGAGAGCGAGGCGGCGGCGCGGAAGCGCGACGCCCCCGCGCTCGGCCGCGTGCTCGGCTCCGGTCACGCCACCGAAAGCGAAGGCCTTCTGGCCATCCGCGAGGATGGCAACGGGCCCGAGCGGGCGATCCGCGCCGCGCTCGCCGACGCGAACCTCGACGCGCGCGACGTCGGCATGATCGTCGCGCACGGCAACGGGACGCCAGCGTCCGATCTCTCCGAGGCGGCGGCCATCCTCCGCGTGTTCGGCGCCGCGTGCCCGCCGGTGACCGCGTTCAAGTGGTCGATCGGCCACCTGATCGCCGCCGCGGGCGCGATCGAGACGGTGCTCGCGCTCGAGGCGCTGCGGCGCGGCGTGGTCCCCGGGATTCCGGTGCTCGACCACGTCGACCCGGCCTTCGCGGCGCTTCCGGTCGCGCGCGCAACGCGCGCTGCTTCGAGCGGCGTCGCGCTCGTGCTGTCGCGCGGCTTCGGCGGCACCGACGCCGCGCTCCTCGTCGCCACCGCCTGATCGCCAGCGTGGCCAGCACCGCGGTTGCGCCGTCCGGCGAGCGCTGCGGGATCGACACCGTCCAGATCGCGCGCGTCGAGCGCCTGCTCGCCGCCGGCGAGGCGGCGTCGCTCGCGCGCCTCTTCTCGCCCACCGAGATGGCGGAGGCCGGCGGCGGCGCCGGACGCGTCGCGTCGCTGGCCGCGCGCTTCGCCGCGAAGGAGGCCTGCCTCAAGCTCTTCCCGCGCGAGGCGGCGCTCGAGACGATCGCCGCGGCCGACTTCGCGGTCGAGCGCGACGCTTACGGGGCGCCGCAGGTGGTGCCCTCGGCCGCGGCCGAGATCGTGATGGGACGCTACCGCATCGCGCGGATCGCTCTGTCGATGTCGCACGATGCCGTGAGCGCCAGCGCGGTCGCGGTCGCGCAGCGCGCCCGGTCCGACGCGCCCGCGGTCGGTCGCTTCCTGTGGCGCTGGGTGCCGTTCCGGCGCGCGGTCGTCCTCGAGAACCTGCGCCGCGTGTACGGCGAGCGCGTGGACGAGGCCGAGATCGTGCGCCTCGGTCAGATGCACTATGCGCACCTCGCGCGCCTGCTGGCCGAATTCCTGCGCTTTCGCTGGCTCACGAGCGCACGCAAGGCCGCGCTGGTACGCGTCGAGAACCTCGAGTTGCTGCGCGCGGTGCACGCGCGCGGCAAGGGCGTGCTGATCCTGACCGGCCACTTCGGCAACTGGGAGGTGGCCACGATCGCCGGCGTCGCGAAGTTTCCCGAGGCGCACGGCAAGTTCCACTTCGTCCGGCGCGCGATCAAGCCGCGCTGGCTCGAGGCGCTGGTGACGCGCCGCTTCGAGCGGGCCGGCTTCGGCGTGCTGCCCAAGCGCGGCTCGCTCAATGCGCTGTGCACGCGGCTCGAGGCCGGCGACCTGGTCGTGTTCCCGTTCGACCAGCACGCGCGCGGGCGCGACGGCGTCGTCGTCGAGTTCTTCGGCCACCCGGCGGGAACCTTCCGCAGCCTCGCGATCATCGCCCAGGCAACCGGCGCACCCGTCGTGCCGGCGGCGTCGTGGCGCGAAGACGACGGCACCCACGTGCTGCGCTTCGAAGAGCCGCTCGCGCCGATCGTGCGCGACGATCCGAACGAGGAGCTGGTCGCGAACACGCGCGCCTACAACGCGGCGCTGGAACGGCTCGTGGTCCGCCACCCGGAGCAGTGGTGGTGGGTGCATCGCCGCTGGAAGGCGGCGATAGGCGATAGGCGATAGCGTTGCGACGCCGCTTTTCCTATCGCCTATCGCCCATCGCCCATCGCCGCCGTTCGACGGATGGCGCCCCGAACACGAATCGAACGTGCGACCTGTCCCTTAGGAGGGGACTGCTCTATCCACTGAGCTACCGGGGCGCGCGCGGTCGATTCTACCGGAGCGGGATGCCGCGCCCGCGGCCTTGACGCGCCGCAGCGTGGCGCCGCGCGCAGCGCGGCCCTACACTCGCGGCACCTCGCTCGCGCCGCCCCGTGGAAACCCTCCAGCGCCTGCTGCTCGTCGTCACGCCGTTCGACGCGCTCGCGCTGGCGCTGTTCGTCGCGACCTGGTTCGGCTACAGCTTCTTCGTCGACCGCGAGATGCAGAGCGCGCGCGGGCTGCGCACGCTGATGCACCAGCACCGGCTCGAATGGGCGCGACAGATGGTGGTGCGCGACCAGCGCCTGCTCGACACCGCGCTGATGGGCCACCTGATGAACAGCGTGTCGTTCTACGCCAATACGACCATCTACATCGTCGCGGCGCTGATCGCGACCGCCGGCGCGCTCGATTCGCTGGTGTCGTTCGCCGCCGAGCTCCCGTTCGCCGGCAAGCAGTCCAAGCTCCTGGTCGAGGCGAAGATCTTCCTGCTGATCACGATCTTCGTGTTCGCCTACTTCAAGTTCACCTGGGCGCACCGGCAGTACAGCCTGATGCTGATCCTGATCGGGGCCACGCCGGACCGCTCGCGTCGGCCCGACGTGCTCGAGGCCTACGCGCAAAAATGCGCGCGCATCAACACGCTCGCCGGCGACGAGTTCAATCGCGGCATCCGAAGCTACTACTTCGGCTTCGCGGCACTGGGCTGGTTCCTGCACACGGCGGCCTTCGTGGCGCTCACGGTGCTGATCCTCGTGGTGCTCTGGCGACGCGACTTCCGCTCGAAGACGACGCGGGCGCTCGCGGCCTGACCCGAAGCTCGAAGGCGCGGCCGAGCGCCGCGACCGCGTCGTGCCGGTGACAGCCCGCGAGGTGGTCGTTCGTGAGGCCGGCCGCCTGCATGAAGGCCTGGCACGTGGTCGAGCCGACAAAGCGGAATCCGTGCGCCGCGAACAGCTTCGCCAGCGCGTCGGACGACGGCGTTCGGGCCGGGATCGAGGCGCCGGCGCGGTAGCGTGGGGCGAGCGGGCGCCCGCCGACGACCGACCAGGCGAGCGCGGCGAGCGTCGTGCCGGTGCGGTGCAGCGCGAGCAGCGTGCGTGCGTTTGCGACCGTGCTCTCGATCTTGCCGCGGTGGCGCACGATCGCGGGATTGCCGACCAGGCGCCCGACGCGCCGCGCGTCGAAGCGCGCGACGCGCGCGGGATCGAAGCCGGCGAAAGCCTCGCGGTAGCCGTCGCGCTTGGCGAGGATCGTGCGCCACGCGAGTCCCGCCTGCGCGCCTTCGAGGGTCAGAAGCTCGAACAGCCCGCGCTCGTCGTCGGTCGGCACGCCCCATTCGCGGTCGTGGTAGTCGCGCTCCATCGCGCTGCCTTCGCACCAGGGACAGCGGGGGAGGGCGCCGGGATCGGGAGCCATGCACGGGCAAGTCTACCGGCGTGGCGGCGGCCGCGCCCCTAACCCCCGCTCCCTCTCGCGGCGATGCGGGGAGAGCGGAGCAGCGGGGCGGCGCCCGCGCACCGGCGAATCCGACGGGCGGCGGCCGGCGCCTCGAAGGTCGTCGGTGGGCGATCGCATGGCGCTCCCGGCGCGCCTCGTACAATCGTTGTGTGATCGCGTGGCTCGGCCCCCACGACCCGTTCCCGCCGCTCGCGTCCGCGCTTCCGCACCCCAACGGACTGCTCGCGGCGGGGGGAGGTCTCGCGCCCGCGCGCCTGGTCGACGCCTACCGCCACGGCATCTTCCCGTGGTACTCGGACGGCCAGCCGGTGCTCTGGTGGAGCCCGGACCCGCGCATGGTGCTGTTCACCGCCGAGTTCCGCGTGCGCCGCTCGCTCGCCAAGCGCGTGCGGCAGCAGCGCTACGAGATCCGGATCGATACCGCGTTCGAGGCCGTGATGCGCGCTTGCGCCGCGCCGCGAACGGACCAGGACGGCACCTGGATCACCGGGCCGATGGTCGACGCCTACGTCGCCCTGCACCGCCGTGGCGTCGCGCATTCGGTCGAGGCCTGGTGCGACGGAGAGCTGGCTGGCGGACTCTACGGCCTCGCGCTCGGCCGCGTGTTCTTCGGCGAGTCCATGTTCGCGCGCACGGCGGACGCGTCGAAGGTCGCCCTGGTCCACCTCGTCGCCAAGCTCCGGCACGACGGCGTGCCCCTCGTCGATTGCCAGCAGGAGACCGCCCACCTCGCCGCGTTCGGCGCCCGCCCGATTCCGCGGCGCGCGTTTGCGACGCTTCTCGCCGAGTTGATACACTCGGAAGCGCCGCCCGCCCCGTGGACCGCGGGGCGCTGGCCGGCACCCGACCGCGACCTCGAGGACGCCATCGCCTCCGCCGACCGACCCGTGGCCTCGCCGTGAGCAAGCTCAACGACCTGCCGCTCGCGTCGCTGCAGTTCTACGCGACGGCCCCATACCCGTGCAGCTACCTGCCGGACCGGCTCGCACGCTCGCAGGTCGCCACGCCGTCGCACCTGATCGACACGCGCGTCTACGGCGAGCTGGTGCGCCTGGGTTTTCGTCGCAGCGGCGCGTTCACCTACCGTCCCTACTGCGACCACTGCCGTGCCTGCGTGCCGGTGCGCGTGCCGGTCGCGACGTTCGCGCCCAACCGCACGCAGCGCCGCATCCTTCGCACGCACGCGGGACTTGCCGTCACGCGGCGCGAGCTCGGCTACGACACCGAGCACTACGCGCTTTACCTGCGCTACCAGCGCCACCGCCATCCGGGCGGCGGCATGGACCAGGACAGCCGCGAGCAGTACCAGCACTTCCTGCTCCACAGCAACGTCGCGACCGACCTGGTCGAGTTCCGCGAGAACGGCGTGCTGCGCATGGTGAGCCTGGTCGACCGCCTCGCGGACGGGTTGTCATCGGTCTACACGTTCTTCGAGCCCGACGTGAAGGCGACCAGCTACGGGACCTACAACATCCTGTGGCAGATCCGCCGCTGCGCCGAGCTCGCGTTGCCTTATCTCTACCTCGGCTACTGGATCGGGGCGAGTCCGAAGATGGCGTACAAGGCGACGTTCCGGCCGATCGAGGGCCTGGTGGACGGTCGCTGGACGGTGCTCTAGCCACCGCGCTCGAACGGGGCTCCGCGCCGTCGCAATCCCGACGACTTCCGCGCGCCGCGAGGGCGCTCGAACGTCGTCGCCCAACGCGTTCTTTCCACGTCATTTCGGGGCGATGGCGGCCAACAGGCGCCCCTCCGCCGTGAGGGCAGGAGCGTCGCCCGGGCCTAGGGCTTGTGGCCCATCCTCCCCGCACCCCCCATCCCTAGCGTTCGGGCGAGGTTGTGCTGCACAGAAGTTCAGGACAATCTGTGCGCTACATATTGGTCGAGACTGTTGTACAACGGGTGCAAATCCCCCCGGAAACCCTTGATTCCGCGCAAGGACCGGCATGGACAATTTGCGTAGGAGTACCTTGTCAGCCACAATAAGTAGCCGTCCTACTGACAAGTAAGTCATCCCTCCCGCGCCCCCACGGAGTCCCGCCATGAACGCGTTCGCCGACGTCCATTACCTCCCGATCGCCCGTTACGAGCAGGTCGACACCCGTTTCGACAAAGATCTCGGCATCTATTGGGCGTGGATGAATCCCAAGCCGCGCGCGTACTTCAACCCGCAGCTGCTCGCCGAGCTGTCGCATTACGTCGACACGATCGAGAATGGCGCGGGGACGATGAGCGACGCGCGCGGCGAGCGTGGCGAGCTCCGCTACACGGTGATCGCCTCGAAGGCCGCGGGCGTATTCAATCTCGGCGGGGACCTGGCGCTCTTCAGGTCGGCGATCCAGCGCCGCGACCGCGCCACGCTGGTGCATTACGGCCGCAGCTGCGTCGACACGCTGTACCGCTGGTGGCGCAACTGCGAGCTGCCGATCACGACGATCTCGCTGGTCCAGGGCGACGCGCTGGGCGGCGGGTTCGAGTGCGCACTGTCGTCGTCGGTGCTGATCGCCGAGGAGGATGCGCGCATGGGCTTCCCCGAGATCCTGTTCAACCTGTTCCCGGGCATGGGCGCCTACAGCTTCCTGTCGCGCAAGGTGGGGCGGCGCATCACCGAGGAGCTCGTCACCAGCGGCGCCATCTACACCGCGCGCCAGCTCTACGACCTCGGCGTGGTCGATGTCATCACGCCGAACGGGACCGGCGAAGCGGCGGTCGAGAGCTTCGTGCGCAAGCATGCGCGCTCGGCGAACGGCCGGCGCGGCATCGAGGCGATCGCGCGCGAGATGAACCCGCTGACGCACGAGGAGCTGGTGCGCGTCGTCGGGCTGTGGGCCGACGCGGCGCTCAAGCTCTCGGAGCGCGACCTGCGGATGATGGACCGCATCGTGCGCGCGCAGGCGCGGCACGCGGCGGACGACGCGGACGTCCCCGTCGCCCTGCCGAACAACGTCGTCTCGCTGGCGGTCGGCAGCGGCGACTAGCCGTCGCCGGCACCGCGGGAACGAAAGCGCCGGCGGGGGCCGGCGCTTTTTTTTTCGCTGACGAGGAGCGCGACGATCGCGGTCGGGGCCGCGGCACCGCCCCGAATGGGTGCCTAGTCGGATCGCTCGCCGCCGGTCTGGGCCTTTCGGCGCGCCTCGAGGTACTCGTCGAGCGCGAGGAGCGCACGGTTGGCGGCCTCGATCAGCTCCTCGGTCCACTGCGTCGCCTTGAGCCGCAGCATGTCGTGCGTCGCCTTGTCGATGCGCGTCGCGACCTGCACGAGCTGCATCGCGCCGACCGACGCGGCGCCGCCCTTCAGCGCATGCGCGGCGTCCTTCGCGACGTCGTAGCGCCGACCGCCGAGCGCATCGCCGATCTCGTCGACCAGCCGCTCGGTGTCGCCCTTGAAGCCGCGCAGCAGGCGCTCGACGAACGTCGGGTCCGCGGACAGCCGCACGAGGTCCTTCAGCACGTCGGGGTCGAGCGGCGGCGTCTCGACGACGGTGAGCGACGGCCGCTCGTCGCCGCGCTCCGGCGGCGCCTGGCGGTCGCCCTCGGCGGCGAGGTGGCGCTCGATCGCGTCGAGCAGCAGCGAGGCGCGCAGCGGCTTGGGCATGAACTCGGCGGCACCGGCGCGCTCGCACTCGAGGATCGCCTCGGTGGTCACGTTGGCCGACAGGATCAGCACCGGGATCGGGCGCGGCGTCGTGAACCGGTAGAGCTTCAGGGCCTCCAGCCCGGACACGACCGGCATCGACAGGTCGAACAGCGCGAGGTCGAAGCCGCCGCGCTCGAGCGCATCGAGCGCCGCTTCGCCGTTGTCGACCAGCGTCACGTGATGGCCGCCGCTCTCGAGGATGAGCTGCGCGACGCGCTGGTTGGTCGCGTTGTCCTCGGCGACGAGGATGCGCGCGCCGCGGATCTTGTGGATCTTCGCCCCCGGACCCGCGGTCGCCGCCTGGATCGCCGCCGACGTGCGGGTGACGCCGAGCTCCGAGGTGAGATCGAGGCCCTGCGGCTCGGCGTAACCGAGCGGCACCTCGAACCAGAACAGGCTCCCCTGGCCGACCGTGCTCCTCAGGCCGATGCGGCCCTGCATCAGCATGACCAGGTGGCGCGCGATCGTCGTGCCGAGCCCGGTTCCGCCGTAGACGCGCGTGACCGAGTCGTCGGCCTGGGTGAAGGCTTCGAAGATCGCCGCCTGCTTCGCCTCGGGAATCCCGATGCCGGTGTCCTGCACCTCGACGCGCACGACGGCGCCGGCCGGTCCGGGCGTCGCGCGCACGCGAAGCGTGATCTCGCCCTTCTCGGTGAACTTGACGGCGTTGGACAGCAGGTTCAGCAGCACCTGGCGCACGTGGTGCTGGTCGCCCGAGAACCAGCGCGCGGCGGAGGGATCGATCTCGGTGTTGATCGCGAGGCCCTTGTAGCGCGCCTGCGGCAGCATCACCTTGACCGTGCCGGTCGCGAGCTTCCCCAGGTCGAACGGCCGCGCCTCGATCGTCACCCGGCCGGCCTCGATCTTGGCCATGTCGAGCACGTCCTCGATCTGCACGAGCAGGAGGTGCGCCGAGGTCGTCATGGTCTCGACGATCTCGCGCTGCGCCTCGTTCAGGTTGGTCTCGCGCAGCACGTCGGCCATCGCGATGACCCCGTTGAGCGGCGTGCGCATCTCGTGGCTGACGTTGGCGAGGAAGCGTCCCTTCGCGGTGTTCGCCTCGTCGGCGCGACGCTTCGCCTCGGTGATCCGCTGCGACAGCACGCCGACGTAGAACGGGAGCACCAGCAGCGCCACCATGAACCCCATGCCGACGGTGACGTGCTGCGACCAGAACGGCGAAAGCCACAGCACG
>DATLIR010000166.1:0-3876 GCA_035539315.1 Casimicrobiaceae bacterium | reverse complement strand
AGGCGCCCGCCCTTGATCTGCGGCGACGACGTGCCCATGCCGTCGAACATCAGGTCGACCTGGCCGGCGAGCAGGTCCTGCATCGCGGGACCCGCGCCCTTGTACGGGATGTGATTGATCTGCACGCCGGTCTTCACCTTGAAGAGCTCGAGCGTCAGGTGGTGCGAGGTGCCGTTGCCCGCGGAGGCGCCGTTGAGCTTGTTCGGATTCGCCTTCGCGTAGGCGATCAGCTCCGCGACCGACTGGATCGGCACCTTCGGATGGACGACGACCACCGACGGCACCATCGCCACCATCGTGACCGGCACGAGGTCCCTCTCGAGGTCGTAGGGCAGCTTGCTGTAGACGCTCACCGCGATCGTGTGGTGCACCGCGCCCACCACGAACGTGTAGCCGTCGGGCGCCGACTTCGCGGCGATGTCGGCGCCGACCGTGCCGCCCGCGCCGGGCCGGTTGTCGACGATGAACTGGTGGCCGAGGTTCTGCGAGAGCACCTGCGCGAGCGGCCGCGCGAACGCGTCGGTGCCGCCCCCGGCAGCGAACGGCGAGATCAGGCGCACCGGTTTGCTGGGCCACGCCTGCCCGAAGGCGGCGAATGGGACGACGAGCGCGCAAAGCGCGAGCGCGCGCAGGCGCGCGGGGACGACGGACATGAAACCTCCTCCGGGTCGATCGGGGACCGCTTCCGGCGCGCTTCGTGGCGGCGCGCTTCGCCCGCCCGCGTCGGCGCGGGTCGGGCCTCCTGGCGATGTTACCGCGAGGACGCGCGCGCGGCCACCGGGCGGCGCGGGCCGGCGAGCGATGCGATCAGCGGCGCGACTCGAGGGTCGCGGTCGACACCGGACGAGCGCTCGTCCGGCCGGGCTTGCGCGTCTTGCCCGCCGCGGCGAGCGTCGCCTTCGCGACCGGCAGCGGCTGGCCGGTCTCGAGCCAGTGCTTGACGCGCGTGGCGTCGGCGAGGCGGGTGTACTTGCCGACCGAGTCGAGCAGCACGATGACGACCGGCTTGCTCGCGATCTGCACCAGCATGACGACGCAGCGGCCGGCTTCGCGGATGTAGCCGGTCTTCTGCAGCTGGATGTCCCACGCGGACGATTGCACCAGCCGGTTCGAGTTGTTGAAGCCGAGCACCCGGCCGGTCGGCTGCACCTCGACGACGTGCGAGGGCGTGATCGAGAACTCGCGGATCAGCGGGTACGCGGCGGCCGCCTCGACCATCCTCGCGAGGTCGCGCGCGGTGGACACGTTCGACGGCGACAGGCCGGTCGAATCGTCGAAGTGGGACCGCGTCATGCCGAGCGATGCCGCCTTCGCGTTCATCGCGGCGACGAACGCCGGCGTGCCGCCCGGATAGTGCCGCGCGAGCGCGGACGCGGCGCGATTCTCGGAGGCCATCAGGGCGAGGCGCAGCATCTCGCGCCGCGGCAGCTCGATGCCCATCGACAGCCGCGAGCTCGAGCCCTTGATCATGTCGAGGTCGCCCAGGTCGACGTCGAGCGGCTCGTCGAGCGGCAGGTTGGCGTCGAGCACGACCATCGCGGTCATCAGCTTGGTGACCGAGGCGATCGCCGTGACGTCGTCGGCGCCCTTCTGGTAGAGCGCCTGCTTGGTTCCGGGGTCGTATACCAGCGCGTTGGCGCTGCCCAGCCGCAGCTTGGCCGGGTCGAGGCTGTCCCCGCCCGCCGCGGCGAGCGCCGGGGAGGCCAGGAGCGACAGCAAAACAACGACTCGGGCGAGATTCATCAGGTGCTGGGTCAAGGGCGTGCGGCTTTATACCATCGGTCGGCAGGCCCGCAAAATGCCCTTTGTCGGACGGGCACGGACGGACCAGCGGGCAATCCGCCTGCACTGCCTTGGGTCAAGCACGGACAGTGCCAGCGGAGAACTCGCTCGGACTGTCCCGGGGACCCGGCGTTCCCCGCCCCCGGCGAAATAGCGTCCGTCCGTCAGCCGGTCGCTGGCCGGGCCTCCGCCGCGACCGGGGCCGGCTCGCCGCCGGGGGCCTCCTCGCCCACGCCGGCCAGGGGCTCGATTTCGCGCCGCTCGGCCGCGACCCGGGCCTCGTCCTGCTGCAGGCGCCACATGCGTGCGTAGGCGCCTCCCGCGGCGACGAGCGCGGCGTGGCGTCCCCGCTCGACGATCCGCCCGGCGTCCAGCACCAGGATCTCGTCCGCGTCGACGATGGTCGACAGCCGGTGCGCGATCGTGAGGGTGGTGCGGTCGCGCGCGATGGTGGCGAGCTCGGCCTGGATCGCCTTCTCGTTGCGCGAGTCGAGCGCCGAGGTCGCCTCGTCGAACACGAGGATCGCCGGTCGCTTGAGGATCGCCCGCGCGATCGCGACGCGCTGCTTTTCGCCGCCCGAGAGCTTCAGCCCGCGCTCGCCCACCGGCGTCGCGTAGCCCTGCGGCAGCGCGGCGACGAACGAGTGGATCTGCGCGAGGCGCGCGGCCTCGACGATCTCGTCGCGGGTCGCCCCGGGGCGGCCGTACGCGATGTTGTACTCGATCGTGTCGTTGAACAGCACGGTGTCCTGCGGCACGATCCCGATCGCGGCGCGCACGCTCGCCTGCTGCACGCGCCGGATGTCCTGGCCGTCGATGGTGATGCGGCCGCCGGACACGTCGTAGAACCGGAACAGCAGGCGCGCGAGCGTCGACTTGCCCGACCCCGACGGTCCCACGACCGCGACGGTGCGCCCGGCCGGGACCGCGAACGACACGCCGTCGAGGATCGTGCGGTCGGGCTCGTAGGAAAAGCGCACGTCCTCGAAGCGCACCGCGCCGCCGGCGACCGCGAGCGGCAACGCGCCGGGCGCGTCCCGCACCTCGGCGTGCTCGTCGATCAGCGCGAACAGGCGTTCCATGTCGGCGAGCGCCTGGCGGATCTCGCGGTAGATCACGCCGAGGAAGTTGAGCGGGATGTAGAGCTGGATCATGAACGCGTTGACCAGCACCAGGTCGCCCACCGTCATCGTGCCGTCGACCACGCCGGCCGTGGCGCGCCACATGATGAGCGTCACCGCGATCGCGATGATCGCGCTCTGCCCGACGTTCAGCAGCGACAGCGACGTCTGGCTCACGACGGCGGCCTTTTCCCAGCGCTGCATGCTCTCGTCGTAGCGGCGCGCCTCCCAGTCCTCGTTGCCGAAGTACTTGACCGTCTCGTAGTTGATCAGGCTGTCGATCGCGCGGGTGTTGGCGCGGCTGTCGAGCTCGTTGGCGGTGCGGCGGAAGTGCGTGCGCCACTCGGTGATCGCCACGGTGAACACGATGTAGAGCGTCAGCGCCCCCGCCGTGATCGCGATGAAGGTCCAGTCGTAGCGCGCGACGAGGATCACCATCACCAGCGCGACCTCGACCAGCGTGGGCAGGATCGAGAACAGCGCGTAGCTGATGAGTGTCGAGATGCCGCGCTGGCCGCGCTCGACGTCGCGCGTGAGCCCGCCGGTCTGGCGCGCGAGGTGGAAGCGCAGCGACAGCGCATGCAGGTGGCGGAACACGCGCAGGGCGATCGCGCGCACCGCCCGCTGCGTGACCTTCGCGAACAGGTACTCGCGCAGCTCGGTGAACAGCGTCGTCGACAGCCGCAGCGCCCCGTAGGCGACGAGGAGCGCGAGCGGCACGACGAGGATGGCCTGCGCGCGGTCGAGCCCGTCGACGATATCCTTCAGGAGCAGCGGGACCCCGACGTTCGCGACCTTCGCGGCGACCAGGCACACCAGCGCCACCGCCACGCGGCCGCGCCATTCCCACAGGTAGGGGAGGAGCGTGCGCAGCGTCTGCCACGCACCGCCTTGCGTGCGTGCAACACCGCTTTCCGCGGGAAGGGGGAGCGATCCGGAGCGGGAGCCGCGCATGCGGCGAGTGTAGCGGAGG
>DATLIR010000165.1:0-3370 GCA_035539315.1 Casimicrobiaceae bacterium | reverse complement strand
TGGAAGGCACTACCGTCGTCACGCTCGAGCACGCGATCGCCGCGCCGTTCTGCACGCGCCAGCTCGCCGACCTGGGCGCGCGCGTGATCAAGGTCGAGCGTCCCGGCGTCGGCGACTTCGCGCGCGCCTACGACGAGCGCGTGCGCGGGCTCGCGTCGCACTTCGTGTGGTCGAACCGCAGCAAGGAGAGCCTGACGCTCGACGTCAAGCATCCCGAGGCCTCCGCGATCCTCGGCAAGCTCATCGCGAAGGCCGACGTACTGGTGCAGAACCTGGCGCCGGGCGCCGCGGCGCGGCTCGGCCTCGCGTACGAGGCGCTCGCGCCGAAGCATCCGCGGCTCATCGTGTGCGACATCTCCGGCTACGGCGCCGATGGCCCGTATCGCGACAAGAAGGCCTACGACCTCTTGATCCAGAGCGAATCGGGGTTCGTGTCGATCACCGGCAGCGCCGACGAGCCTGCCAAGGCCGGCTGCTCGATCGCCGACATCGCCGCCGGGATGTACGCGTACTCGGGCATCCTCGCGGCGCTCATCGAGCGCGGGCGCACCGGCAAGGGCAAGGCGATCGACGTGTCGATGCTCGAGAGCATGGTCGAGTGGATGAGCTACCCGCTCTACTACGCGTTCGACGGGGCGGAGCCGCCGCCGCGCGCGGGCGCGGCGCACGCGACGATCTATCCTTACGGGCCGTTTCCGACCGGAGACGGCAAGACGGTGATGCTGGGGCTGCAGAACGAGCGCGAATGGCAGGTGTTCTGCGCCAGGGTGCTCGGGGACGCCGCGCTCGCCGCCGATCCGCGCTTCGATTCGAACGCGCGGCGCACCGCGGCGCGCGCCGAGCTGCGCACGCTGATCGTCGCGGCGTTCGCCGGGCTCACCGTCGAGGAGGTCGTACGGCGCCTCGACGCCGCCCAGATCGCCAACGCGCGTGTCAACACGATGGCCGACGTCTGGGAGCATCCGCAGCTTCGTGCGCGCCACCGCTGGGTCGAGGTCGCGACGCCGGCCGGCACGGTGCCCGCGTTGCTGCCGCCCGGCGTGCCCGACGCGCAGCACACTCGCATGGACCCGGTCCCGGCGCTGGGCCAGCACACCAACGCCCTGCTCGCCGAGCTGGGCTACCGCGAAGCCGACATCGTCCGGCTCGCGAGCGAGAAGGCGATATGAACGCCCGGATGCCGCCGAAGACCGCCGCGAATGCCACGTCGGAGGAGCGGCTCGCGAGCTTCGCCGCGAGCCTCGCGCTCGACGACATCCCCGCAGCCGTGCGCACGCGCGCCGAGGAGTTGATGATCGACTGGTTCGGTTCCGCGCTCGCCGGCAGGGGCGCGCGCCCGGTCGAGGCGATCGCGCGCTTCGCCGCGGCGATGGGCCCCGCCGACGGCCCGGCCGAGATCCTCGTCCACCGGCGCGGCACCAGCGCGCTGATGGCGGCGATGGCCAACGCGGCGGCGACGCATTTCGCCGAACAGGACGACGTGCACAACGGCTCGGTGTTCCACCCGGCGGCGGTCGTGTTCCCGCCCGCGCTCGCCGCGGCGCAGGCCGAAGGCGCGAGCGGCGCGGACCTCATCGCGGCCTGCGTCGCCGGCTACGAGGTCGGCATCCGCGTCGGCGTGTTCCTGGGCCGGTCGCACTACAAGGTCTTCCACAACACCGGCACCGCCGGCACGTTCGCCGCCGCGGCGGCGAACGTGCCGGCGGTGCCGGTGTTGTGGAAGACCTTGTAGTGCGACCGGCCCAGGAACACGCCGACGCGGATGCCGACCTCGTAGCCGGCGACGCAGGCCGCGATGAGGTCCGCGCCGCTCGCGCCTTCGGCCTGCGCCGCGGCGAGCGCGGGCGGGAACACGACCGCCGCCGGGTGGAACACCGAGCCGTTGTGCACGTCGTCCTGTTCGGCGAAATGCGTCGCCGCCGCGTTGGCCATCGCCGCCATCAGCGCGCTGGTGCCGCGCCGGTGGACGAGGATCTCGGCCGGGCCGTCGGCGGGGCCCATCGCCGCGGCGAAGCGCGCGATCGCCTCGACCGGGCGCGCGCCCCTGCCGGCGAGCGCGGAACCGAACCAGTCGATCATCAACTCCTCGGCGCGCGTGCGCACGGCTGCGGGGATGTCGTCGAGCGCGAGGCTCGCGGCGAAGCTCGCGAGCCGCTCCTCCGACGTGGCATTCGCGGCGGTCTTCGGCGGCATCCGGGCGTTCATATCGCCTTCTCGCTCGCGAGCCGGACGATGTCGGCTTCGCGGTAGCCCAGCTCGGCGAGCAGGGCGTTGGTGTGCTGGCCCAGCGCCGGGACCGGGTCCATGCGAGTGTGCTGCGCGTCGGGCACGCCGGGCGGCAGCAACGCGGGCACCGTGCCGGCCGGCGTCGCGACCTCGACCCAGCGGTGGCGCGCACGAAGCTGCGGATGCTCCCAGACGTCGGCCATCGTGTTGACACGCGCGTTGGCGATCTGGGCGGCGTCGAGGCGCCGTACGACCTCCTCGACGGTGAGCCCGGCGAACGCCGCGACGATCAGCGTGCGCAGCTCGGCGCGCGCCGCGGTGCGCCGCGCGTTCGAATCGAAGCGCGGATCGGCGGCGAGCGCGGCGTCCCCGAGCACCCTGGCGCAGAACACCTGCCATTCGCGCTCGTTCTGCAGCCCCAGCATCACCGTCTTGCCGTCTCCGGTCGGAAACGGCCCGTAAGGATAGATCGTCGCGTGCGCCGCGCCCGCGCGCGGCGGCGGCTCCGCCCCGTCGAACGCGTAGTAGAGCGGGTAGCTCATCCACTCGACCATGCTCTCGAGCATCGACACGTCGATCGCCTTGCCCTTGCCGGTGCGCCCGCGCTCGATGAGCGCCGCGAGGATGCCCGAGTACGCGTACATCCCGGCGGCGATGTCGGCGATCGAGCAGCCGGCCTTGGCAGGCTCGTCGGCGCTGCCGGTGATCGACACGAACCCCGATTCGCTCTGGATCAAGAGGTCGTAGGCCTTCTTGTCGCGATACGGGCCATCGGCGCCGTAGCCGGAGATGTCGCACACGATGAGCCGCGGATGCTTCGGCGCGAGCGCCTCGTACGCGAGGCCGAGCCGCGCCGCGGCGCCCGGCGCCAGGTTCTGCACCAGTACGTCGGCCTTCGCGATGAGCTTGCCGAGGATCGCGGAGGCCTCGGGATGCTTGACGTCGAGCGTCAGGCTCTCCTTGCTGCGGTTCGACCACACGAAGTGCGACGCGAGCCCGCGCACGCGCTCGTCGTAGGCGCGCGCGAAGTCGCCGACGCCGGGACGCTCGACCTTGATCACGCGCGCGCCCAGGTCGGCGAGCTGGCGCGTGCAGAACGGCGCGGCGATCGCGTGCTCGAGCGTGACGACGGTAGTGCCTTCCA
>DATLIR010000164.1:0-4140 GCA_035539315.1 Casimicrobiaceae bacterium | reverse complement strand
GTGAACAGGAACAGGAAGCCGAGCGCGAACAGCATCGGCGTCTCGAACGTGATCGACCCGCGCCACATCGTGGCGAGCCAGTTGAACACCTTCACGCCGGTCGGCACCGCGATCAGCATCGTCGCGTACATGTAGAACAGGAGGCCCGCCGTCGGCATGCCGACGGTGAACATGTGGTGCGCCCAGACGATGAACGACAGGATCGCGATGCCTGCGACCGCGTACACCATCGACGCGTAGCCGAACAGCGGCTTGCGCGAGTAGACCGGCAGGATCTCCGAGATGATCCCGAACGCCGGCAGGATGATGATGTAGACCTCGGGGTGGCCGAAGAACCAGAAGATGTGCTGGAACAGCACCGGGTCGCCGCCGCCGGCCGCGTTGAAGAACGACGTGCCGAAGTGGCGGTCGGTGAGGAGCATCGTCACCGCGCCGGCGAGCACCGGCATCACGGCGATCAGGAGGTAGGCGGTGATGAGCCAGGTCCAGCAGAACAGCGGCATCTTCATCAGCGTCATCCCCGGCGCGCGCAGGTTCAGGAGCGTCGTGATGATGTTGATCGACCCCATGATCGACGAAGCGCCCATGATGTGGACGGCGAAGATCGCCAGGTCCATCCCCATGCCGTTCTGGATCGTGAGCGGCGGGTAGAGCGTCCAGCCCGCGGAAGTCGCGCCGCCCGGCACGAACAGCGAGGTGAGCAGCATGATGCCCGCCGGCGGCAGGAGCCAGAAGCTCCAGTTGTTCATGCGCGCGAACGCCATGTCCGGCGCGCCGATCATCAGCGGGATCATCCAGTTCGCGAAGCCGACCGCGGCCGGCATGATCGCGCCGAACACCATGATGAGCCCGTGCAGCGAGGTCATCTGGTTGAAGAACTCCGGATGGACGAGCTGCAGCCCCGGCTGGAACAGCTCGGCGCGGATGGTCAGCGCCATCACGCCGCCGACCATGAACATCGTGAAGCTGAACCACAGGTACATCGTGCCGATGTCCTTGTGGTTGGTCGTCATGATCCACCGCAGCATCCCGCCGGGATAGTGCGCGTGCTCGTGGCCGTGCTCGTGCTCGTCGCCTGCGGCGTGCTCGTGCGGGATGCTGCTCATCGGCGTTCTCCTGGAATGCCCGTTCGTGTGCGTCGGCGTGCGCGCGTCACTGGCGCGCGGCCTGGATCTGGGCCGGCTGGACCGCCTGGCCGGTCTTGTTGCTCCAGGCATTGCGCGTGTAGGTGATCACCGCGGCGAGGTCGGCGTTGGACAGCGCCTTGAACGACGCCATCGCGGTGCCGGGCTTGCCGTTCAGCACCAGGTGCATCTGGTCGGCCGGTGGACCTAGCACGACCTTCGAGCCGTCGAGCGGGGGAAACGCGCCCGGGACGCCCTTGCCGGTCGCCTGGTGGCACGCCGCGCAGTTCGCGGCGAACACCTTCTCGCCCGCGGCGACCAGGTCCTTCGCGTCCCAGACCTTCGCCGGATCGTCGGCGACGGCCGCGACCTTCTGTTTCTGCGCCGCGGCCCACTTCGCGTAGTCCTCCTTCGACTTCACCTCGACGACGATCGGCATGAAGCCGTGCTCCTTGCCGCACAGCTCGGCGCATTGGCCGCGGAAGGTGCCGATCTTCTCGGCGCGGAACCACGAGTCGCGCACGAAGCCGGGGATCGCGTCCTGCTTGACGCCCAGCGCGGGCACCCACCAGGCGTGCAGCACGTCGCCGGCCGTGATCAGCACGCGGACCTTGGTGTCGATCGGCACCACCATCGGCTGGTCGACCTCGAGCAGGTAGAGCTCGCCCTTGGGCTCGCGGTTCTCGATCTGCGCGAGCGGCGTGGCGAGCGACGAGTAGTAGCCGAAGCCGTCCTGCAGGTAGTCGTAGTTCCACTTCCACTGGTAGCCGGTCACCTTGATCGTGAGCTCGGAGGCCGACGTGTCCTTCATCGCGAGGATCGTCTTGGTCGCCGGATAGGCCATGAACAGCAGGATCAGGAACGGGATCACCGTCCACACGATCTCGACCACGGTGTTCTCGTGGAACTGCTCGGCCTGGTGCCCGACCGACTTCCGGTGCTTCCACAGCGAGTAGAACATTACGCCGAACACGCCGACGAAGATGACCGCACAGATCCAGAAGATGAACATGTGCAGGTCGTACTGCTGGCGCGCGATCGACGTGACCGGCTGCTGCAGGTTCCATTCGCGCGCCGCGTGCGCGACGGCCGGCACGCCCGCCATGATGGTTGCGGCGGCGAGGCGCGCGCCCCGGCTCCCCCTGGAAATGCGCTCCATGTCTTCTCGACCCCTGGTTCCCGTTTCGCCTGTCCGATGCCCGCGTCGCTTCACGCGGCCGCGAGCATGCCCCTGATCTTTCGCGCGAGCGCCATGCGCTCGCCGGCCGGGACCGCGTCGCCGAAGCGCACCGCCTCCCGTCCGTTCCGCAGCACGAGCCGCGGCTCCTGCGCCCAGCCTTCCCTGTCGATCTCGAGGCGCACCCAGTGCCGCGGCATTTCGCGCCGGCTCGCGCGTCCACCGCGGCGGCACTCGACGATGACGCGATCGCCGTCCAGCGTCAGGCGGTCGCAATCGTCCACGCGACGCTCGATCCAGGCGAACGCCAGCGCGAGGCCCGTCAGCTCCAGCGCCGAATACGGCAGCACCGGCCACACGCCGCCCGCGAGGAACCCGATCGCCATCGCCACGCTCCCGGCGGCGAGCGCGCCGTACACGGTCCAGCGTTGCCGGGGCGCGAGAGAGACGGTGCGGCGGGCGACGACTGAGTGCGCGTCGGGGGTCGGGAGGCTGGCCGTGACGGACATCGCGGGAACGTGAGGTGCCGCCGGTCCGGGACCGGCGCGTTGCGCCGATGCGGCCCGGCGAACGAGCACGCGGAACGCGAAATCTTAGCACGGATCATGGTCCCGACGCCTCGGGCGCGAGGGTCGGATCGCAGGGTCGACTTGGCTGCCGGCCGCCGCCGATCAAGGCGAGCGCAGCCGGTCGAGCGCGCCTCGCGGGAGCGTCGCCGCATCCCAGCCGAGATCCGCGACGAGCGGCGCAGGCAGCCGCCGGATCAGCGCCGCCACGCTGGCGTCCGCGCAGGGCATGGCCGGGTCGATGCGGTTGGCGATCCACCCGGCGAGCACGAGGCCGCGCGCGCGGATCGCGAGCTCCGCCGCGAGCGCGTGGTTGAGGCAGCCCAGCCGCACGCCCACGACCAGGACGACCGGCAGCGCGAGTCGCTTCGCGATGTCCAGCGTATCGCCACGCGGGCCGAGGGGCACCAGCGGACCGCCGGCACCTTCGACGACGACCACGTCGGCGCGCGCGGCGAGGCGACGGTAGGCGGCCTCGATCACCGCCAGGTCGACGGTCACGCCGGCCTGGGCCGCGGCGACGTGCGGCGCGATCGCGGGCGCGAACCCGTAGGGATTGCGCTCCGCGAGCGGCGCGGCGACGTTGCCGGCCGCCTCGAGCGCGACGACGTCTGCGTTGACGCTCGCATCCCCTTCGATCCCCGCCGCGACCGGCTTCATGCCGACCGCGCGGCGTCCGCTCGCGACGAACGCGTGGAGCAGCGCGACGGCGGCGACGGTCTTGCCGATGCCGGTGTCGGTGCCGGTGATGAAGAGGCCGGACGTCATGAAGGAGCTAGACGCGGCTGGAGGTGATAGACGATGGGCGATGGGCGATCGGATGGGGGTCCGTGCGCGGACGGCGGCGTTCCGCGCTGACGTCGCAGGAGCCGCATGCAACCCGACGCGCTATCGCCCATCACCTATCGCCTATCGCCCATCGCCTATCGCCCATCGCCCATCGCCATCGCTTGTCGCCTATCGCCGCTTCTGCATCGTCACGATCGGCAACCCCTCCGCCGTGCGCCTCGGCTCGGCCTTCCACGCGTGCCCGTAGACGACCTCGAACGTCGCGGGCACGCGACCGTCGCGCGCGAGCCCCGCGAGCGCCTCGTGCAGGGCCTGCCGGCGACGCCGGCCGGTGAGTCCGCGCGGCCGGCCGCGCGTCTGGTTGGTCGCGCCGATCGCCTTGAGCTCGGCGAGCAGCGCGTCGGGGCTCGGGTAGGTGACGGTGATCATCTCCATGTCGATGACGGGATCGGCGAAGCCGGCGTGGACCAGCATGTCGCCGAGG
>DATLIR010000163.1:0-15551 GCA_035539315.1 Casimicrobiaceae bacterium | reverse complement strand
GAGTCATGGGGGGCGGGGGCTTTGCTATGATAGACGACGGTTTCCGGCCGCTCGTCGCGCCTAGGCTCGCCGCGGCGGGAACAGCTGACCGGTCAGCGGGAACCGCCTTCTGCCGATGACCGCCCCGACCGCTCTCGCCCGCCGCTCCGCCACGCAGGCCCACGCCGACCGCTTCCCGGTCGCGACCGCCGAGCTCGACCGCGTCGCCGCGTTCGTGATCGACGCGGCGCGGCAGGGCGGTGCGACCGCGGCCGAGTCCGAGGTGTCGCAAGGCATCGGCCAGAGCGTGACGGTGCGCAAGGGCGAGGTCGAAACGATCGCGTACAACCGCGACAAGGGCATTTCGGTCACGGTCTACCTGGGCCGCCGCCGCGGCCATGCGAGCAGCGCCGACTTCGCCGATGCGTCGATCCGCGCCACGGTCGACAAGGCGCTCGCGATCGCGCGCTACACCGCCGAGGATCCCTGCGCCGGGCTCGCCGACGCCGACCGGCTCGCGCGCCACTGGAGCGACCTCGACCTCTACCACCCGTGGGACCTGTCGGTGGAGGAGGCGATCGCGATCGGGCGCGACGCGGAAACCGCGGCGCTCGGTGTCGATACGCGGCTCGTCAACTCCGAGGGTGCGTCGGTCTCGCGCGGCGAAAGCGAGTTCGTCTACGCCAACTCGCTGGGCTTCCGTGGCGGCTACAAGAGCTCGCGCCATTCGATCGACGTGTCGGTGATCGGCGAGGACGACACCGGCATGCAGCGCGACTTCTGGTACACGGCGGCCCGCAGCCCCGGAGACCTCGCCCGCGGCATCGACGTCGGTCGCATCGCCGGCGAGCGCACCGCGCGACGGCTGGGCGCGCGCGCTCTCTCGACGATCGACTGCCCGGTGCTGTTCGAGGCGCCCGAGGCGGCGGACCTCATCGGCGCGTTCGTGCAGGCGGTGTCGGGCGGCAGCCTGTACCGCAAGAGCTCGTTCCTGCTCGACTCGCTCGGCACCGAAGTGTTCGCGCCGCACGTGACGATCCGCGAGGAGCCGCACCTCGCCCGCGGACGCGGCAGCGCGCCGTTCGACGCGGAGGGGGTCGCCACGGCTCCTCGCACCGTCGTCGACCGCGGCCTCGTGCAAGGCTATTTCCTCGGGAGCTATGCGGCGCGCAAGCTCGGCATGAGCTCGACCGGCAACGCCGGCGGCAGCCACAACCTCGTCGTGTCGCACGGCGACGACGACCTTCCCGCGCTCATGCGGCGGATGGGACGCGGGTTCCTCGTGACCGAGCAGCTCGGCCACGGCGTCAACGCGGTGACCGGCGATTACTCGCGCGGGGCCGCCGGCTTCTGGGTCGAGAACGGCGAGATCGCGCATCCGGTCGAGGAAGTGACGATCGCCGGCAACCTGCGCGCGATGTTCAAGGACATCGTCGCGATCGGCCGCGACGTCGACACGCGCGGCTCGCGGCATGTCGGATCGATGCTGGTCGGCCGCATGACGGTCGGGGGCCGCTGATGGCGACGCCGCAGCGCGCCGCGAGCGGGAACGGGGGCGGCGCCGGACGCACCATGGGCAATCCGCTGGTCGCGTGGGTGCGACGGTTGTCCGATCCGCTCGCGAGCGCGAACCATGCGCAGCGCTGGATCGCCGAGCTGCCGGCCGGCGACGTGCTCGTGATCCAGAAGGAAGCGCTCGAACTGGTGGCGGGATTCCCGGGGTCGCGCCGCGACGTGGGTCCCGCGCAGGTCGAGGCGCTGTTGCGCATCGACAGCCGGCTCGAGCCGGTGCTCGCGCAGATCACGCAGCAGTACACGGCCAACTACCAGAAGAGCTCGAGCGTCGAGTCGCGGCTGTGGCATGCCGCGTTCGACCTGGTCAAGGCGTTCATCGGCGCGTACCAGCTCGCGCTGAAGGCGGGCTACCCGCGCGCCGAGCAGCGTCGCTGGCGCGCGATCCTGCCGTGGGTGCTGGTGCGCCTCGCGCACCACCGCGGCCTCGACGGGCGCTTCCGGCTGTTCCGCTACAGCCACTGGATTCCCGCGCAGTGGCGCGACTTCCACGAGCTCTACGAGTTCGCGCGCATGCGCGGCTGGCAGCGCGAGCAGCTGGTGCTCGGCGGCGGTGCCTTTTCGCAGCCGGGCATCACGCTCGAGCAGGAGTACGTGCAGACGCTCTTGCTGATGCGCCTCGACTCCGGCAACTTCACCCCCGACCAGGTCGAGTGGGTCGCGCGGCAGCTGGCGGACTGGGCGCCGACGCTCGCGCTGGCGCCGCCGCCCGGGGAAGGCGCCGGTTTCTACGTCGACCTCACCGGTGCGCAAGGGCTGCGACGGCGCGACAAGCCCACCGTCGGCGGCCGCACGCTCTACCTCGACCTCGCGCCGGTCTACGCGCGCGTCGTCGAGCGCATGCGCTGGCTGCCCGAGCAGGACGACGCGACGCAGGAGCCGGGCGACCTTCCGCCGCGCGAGCAGCGCCTGCTGCTGATGCGCCTCGCGTCGCTGTACGGCCCCGAGGCGATCGCGCAGGCGCCGCGCGCCGAGCGTTTCCGCACCGAGGCGCAGGTGCGCGTGGTCACCGGGCTGCAGGCGCTGACGCGCGCCGTCGCCGAGATCGACAAGCTGCCCGAGCAGGCGCGCATGCCCGGCATGGGCATGGGCGCCGCGTACGACGAGGTCACGCAGCTCGTCAACCCGACGGCCAATCCCGAGAGCGTCGCGCGGCGCATCAAGGGCGCCAGCTGGACGATGACCGACCGCAGCGACACGGGCTGCCGCCTCCTCGCCCCCGCGAAGGAGGCGCCGGCGCGCTTGGGCGAGATCATGGCGATCCAGGACGGCGAGCGCTGGACGCTCGCCGTGGTGCGCCGGATGCAGCGCCAGCAGGTCGACGAGATCACCGTCGGCGTCGAGATCATCGCGCGGCGCGTGGTGCGCGTGCTGCTCCGCTCGTGGTCGGCGCCGAGCGACGGCGCGCGCCAGCTCGTCGATCGCCCGTTCTTCGGCATCTACCTGCCCGCGCACGCCGACAACCGGCAGTCGGCGCAGCGCAGCCTGATCGGTCCGGACGACAAGTTCACCGCCGGCGGCATGATCGAGCTCGACACCGGCAACGCGCGCTACCTGGTCCGCTTCACGCAGACGCTCGAGCGCCAGGCGGGATGGGCGTGGGCGCTGTTCAGTGCCGTGCGCAAGCTCGGGCCCTGAGGGCAGGCACGGGTCCGGTTTCCCCGGGGGGCCGACCGGCGCCCGGACGCCGTCGTCGACACGATGGCGGTCCACGGCCGCAGGAGGTCCGACGTTTCCGGCAGGCCCCGATATGCCCCCCTCGGCCCGTGGCCCGCCTGCCCGCGCCGGGCGACGAAAGTCATGGCGTTTCACGCATCCCGACCCTAGAATCCCACCGCCGGCCGCCCCCGAGGGCGGTCCTGATTCCAAGCTCGCCCCTGGAGGAGAATCGCATGCAACGACGTTCGTTCCTGAAAAACACCGGCATGGCGGGCATCCTCGCCGCCGGCTCGGCGCCCGCGTTCGCGCAGGGCTCGCCCACCGTCAAGTGGCGCTGCGCGTCGAGTTTCCCGAAGTCCCTCGACACGATCTACGGTGCGGCGGAGACCGCGGCGAAGACGGTGAGCGACATCACTGGCGGCAAGTTCCAGATCCAGGTGTTCGCGGCCGGCGAGATCGTGCCCGGGCTGCAGGTCGCCGACGCGGTGCAGAACGGCACCGTCGAGTGCGGCCACACGGCGCCGTACTACTACATCGGCAAGGATCCGACGTTCGCATTCGGCACCGCCATCCCGTTCGGCCTCAACCAGCGCCAGTTCGACGCGTGGTGGTACCACGGCCAGGGCAAGGAGCTCTACAACGAGTTCCTGAAGGAGTACAACATCACGTCGATCCTGTGCGGCAACACCGGGGCCCAGATGGGCGGCTGGTACCGCAAGGAGATCAAGACGGTCGACGACCTGAAGGGCCTCAAGATGCGCATCGGAGGCTTCGCCGGGCAGGTGCTGACGAAGCTCGGCGTCGTGCCGCAGCAGCTCGCCGGCGGCGACATCTATCCCGCGCTCGAGAAGGGCACGATCGACTCCGCCGAGTGGGTCGGTCCCTACGACGACGAGAAGCTCGGCTTCAACAAGGTCGCGAAGTTCTACTACTACCCGGGATGGTGGGAAGGCGGCCCGGCGCTGCATTACTTTTGCAACACGCCGAAGTACAACGAGCTGCCGGCCGACTACAAGGCGGCGCTCGGAGCCGGCTGCGCCGAGGGCAACACGTGGATGATGGCGAAGTACGACGCGCAGAACCCCGCTGCGTTGCGCAAGCTCGTCGCCGGCGGCACGCAGCTGCGCCCGTTCCCGAAGGCGGTGATGGACGCCTGCTACAAGGCGGCCATGGAGCGCTACGCCGAGGAGAACGCGAAGAACCCGAAGTGGAAGAAGATCTACGACAACTACACGGCGTTCCAGCGCGAGCAGGTGCTGTGGTTCCGCGTCTGCGAGAACACTTACGACAACTACATGGCGACCGCGGGCGCGACCAGCGCTGCGCCGGCGCCGGCGAAGAAGGGCTGACGCCCGCTTTCGACGCGAAGGCCCGCGGACGGCGACGTCCGCGGGCCTTTTTTCGTGCCGCGCCGCGCGCAGGCGGCGCCCTCACTTCGCCTTGAACGCGTCCTCGAGCGCCTGGCCCGCCTTGTCGGCGCCTTCCTGCTGCTGCCGTTGCATCATGTTCTCGACCGACTCGCCGCTTTGCGGCGTGCTGCCTTCGCCCGGCTTGCCCGCGGGCGCCCCGGGCTCTGGCGGCGGGGCCCCGGTGTCCACGCCAGGGATGTTGATCTCGATCTTGGAGGGGTCGACCTGCGGCAGCGTGGACTTGTAGACCATCACCATCTGCGGGAAGACGATCACCAGCGCGATCATGATGACCTGGATGCAGACGTACGGCACCGCACCCCAGTAGATCTGCCCGGTGGTGACCGGCGCCATCCTGAGCTTGGTGACCTTGTCGACGTACTCCTTCGCCGGCGCGACGCTGCGCAGGTAGAACAGCGCGAAGCCGAACGGCGGGTGCATGAACGACGTCTGCATGTTGACGGCGAGCAGCACGCCGAACCAGATGAGGTCGATGCCGAGCTTGTCGGCCACCGGCCCGAGCAGCGGCACGACGATGAACGAGAGCTCGAAGAAGTCGAGGAAGAACGCGAGCACGAAGACCAGGATGTTGACGACGATCAGGAAGCCGAGCTGGCCGCCCGGGAGGCTCGTCAGCAGGTGCTCGACCCACTTGTGCCCGTCGACGCCGTAGAAGGTGAGGCTGAACACGCGTGCGCCGATCAGGATGAAGACGACGAAGGCGGTGAGCTTCGCCGTCGACTCCATGCCCTGCCGCAGTAGTGTCAAGCTCAGGCGGCGTCGCCCGACCGCCATCACCAGCGCGCCGGCCGCGCCCATCGCTCCGCCTTCGGTCGGCGTCGCGACCCCCAGGAAGATCGTGCCGAGGACGAGGAAGATAAGCGCGAGCGGCGGGATGAGCACGAAGGTGACGCGTTCGGCCAGGCGAGACAGGAGCCCGAGCTTCAGCACCTTGTTGACCACCGCGGCCACGAAGGCGACGCCGATGCCGACCGTCATGCAGATGACGAGCCGCTCGTCGGTCGCCGTGTCCGGCGCGCGCACGTTGAAGTACAGGTACCAGAAGGCGACCGCCGCCGCCGTCGACAGGATGGTCAGGACCAGCAGCGACCGCGTTCCCTCGGAGCCGTCGGGCTCGCGCAGCGTGCGCGCCTCGTGCGGGAGGGCCGGCACCCACTGGGGCTTCGCGATCGACACCGCCAGCGTGTACGCAGCGTAGAGGCACGCCAGCACGAACCCGGGGATGAACGCGCCCGCGTACATGTCGCCGACCGAGCGCCCGAGCTGGTCGGCCATGATGATGAGCACGATCGACGGCGGGATGATCTGGGCGAGCGTGCCCGACGCGGCGATCGTCCCCGCCGCATAGCGCCGGTCGTAGCCGTAGCGCAGCATGATGGGCAGCGAGATCAGGCCCATCGAGATGACGCTGGCGGCCACCACGCCGGTCGTCGCCGCGAGCAGCGCACCGACGAAGATCACTGCATAGCCCAGGCCGCCGCGGATCGGACCGAACACCTGGCCGATCGTGTCGAGCAGGTCCTCGGCCATGCCGCTGCGCTCGAGGATCAGCCCCATGAACGTGAAGAACGGCACGGCGAGCAGCGTCTCGTTCGACATGATTCCCCACAGCCGCTCGGGGAGCGCGCCGAACAGCGCCGGCGACAGGAGGCCCAGCTCGATGCCGATCAGCCCGAAGACGATGCCGTTCGCCGCCAGCGCGAACGCGACCGGGTAGCCCAGCAGCAGGAACACGACGAGGGCCGCGAACATCAGCGGCGCCATGTTGGCGATGAGGAACGCGGTCATGCGACGGTCTCCTGCGGGACGGGGAGGGGGCGCGCGTGATCGGGCGTCATGTCGCCTCGCCCCGTTGCCGCAGGATCTCCTCGGCGAGCAATTCCTCGGGCGACTTCTCGTGGTAGCGCTCGGTCGGGTCGGGCGCGAGTCCGCGCAGGAACGCGATGCGCTTGATGAGTTCGGACACCCCCTGGAGGAGCAGGAGCGCGAAGCCGACCGGCACGAGGATCTTGGCCGGCCACAGGATGAGGCCGCCGGCCGATCCCGAGATCTCGCCGCTCTGCATCGCGCGCCACGCCCACGGGACCGATTCGTAGAGGATCAGGAGTGTCATCGGGAACAGGAAGAACACCGTCCCGAACACGTCGATCCAGGTCTGCGTTCGCCGGGTGAAGCGTCCCGCGAAGACATCGATGCGAATGTGCTCGTTGCGCAGGAGCGTCCACGCCGAGCACAGCAGGAACACCGCCGAGAACAGGTACCACTGGATCTCGAGGAAGGCGTTGCTGCTCATGTCGAACGCCTTGCGGACGATGGCGTTCGCGGCGCTGATCACGACCGCGACGAGGACGAGCCAGGTGACCGCGCGGCCGATCCGTTCGTTGAGCGCGTCGATGACCCGGGCCAGGGCGAGCAGGGCATTCATCGGTCCTCCTTGAGCGGTCCGAAGGCGGCTTCTTCCGGCCACGTCCGGTACATGGCGCGTGCGCGCGCCCGGGCGTCGGCGCGGGCGCATTATAGGGGGGATTTCACGACGTCGGCACGGGCGGCGCCGAAGGGTGCGGTGCTAGAATCGCCGCTCGCCGCCGCCCCCGGGTGCTCCATGTACGACCGTTCGCAGACGCTCGCCGAGTCGGACCCCGACCTGTGGGCCGCCATCGTCGCCGAGAACCGGCGCCAGGAGACCCACATCGAGCTGATCGCCTCGGAGAACTACGCGAGCCCGGCGGTCCTGGCGGCGCAGGGGTCGCAGCTCACCAACAAGTACGCCGAAGGCTACCCCGGCAAGCGCTACTACGGCGGCTGCGAGTACGTCGACATCGCCGAGCAGCTCGCGATCGACCGCGCGAAGGAGCTGTTCGGGTGCGGAATGGCCAACGTGCAGCCGCATTCCGGCGCGCAGGCCAACCAGGCGGTGTTCTTCGCCGCGCTCAAGCCCGGCGACACCGTGCTGGGCATGAGCCTGCCCCACGGCGGCCACCTGACCCACGGCTCCCCGGTCAACCAGTCGGGCAAGTGGTTCCACGTCGTCGCCTACGGACTCGACCCGGACACCGAGCTGATCGACTACGACGCGGCCGAGAGGCTCGCGCACGAGCACAAGCCCAAGCTCATCATCGCCGGCGCGTCCGCGTATTCGCGGGTCATCGACTGGAAGCGCTTCAAGGCGATCGCCGACGCGGTCGGCGCCAGGCTGATGGTCGACATGGCGCACTACGCCGGCCTGGTCGCCGCGGGGGTGTACCCCTCGCCGATCCCGCACGCGGACTTCGTGACGACGACCACGCACAAGACGCTGCGCGGACCGCGTGGCGGGATGGTGCTCGCCGCCGAGGCGCACGAGAAGGCGATCAACGCGGCAGTCTTCCCGGGCCTGCAAGGCGGTCCGCTGATGCACGTGATCGCCGCCAAGGCGGTCGCGCTCGGCGAGGCGCTCGCCCCCTCGTTCAAGGTCTACCAGCGGCAGGTGATCGACAACGCGCGCGTGCTGGCGACGGTGCTCCGCGACCGCGGGCTGCGCATCGTCTCGGGCGGGACCGACTCGCACATGTTCCTGGTCGACCTGCGCCCCAAGAAGCTCACCGGCAAGGAGGCCGAGGCCTCGCTCGCGCGCGCACACATCACGGTCAACAAGAACGCGATCCCGAACGACCCGGAGAAGCCGTTCGTCACCTCCGGCATCCGCCTCGGCAGTCCCGCGGTCACCACGCGCGGCTTCACCGAGATCGAGTGCGAGGAGCTGGGCCACCTGATCGCCGACGTGCTCGACAAACCGCACGACGATCCGACGGCCGCGCGCGTGAAGGCGGGGATCGCGGTGCTGACGACCAAGTATCCGGTCTACGGGTAGCAGGGATCAGGATTCAGGGATCAGGGATCAGACGTGTAGGCGTTTCGGGTGGCCGCGCATCGAGCGCGGATGCCGCCTCTTGCTGTCAACGATCGGCCATTGTCCGAGTTTCGGACCAGCGTCATCGCAGCGCACCCGCATCACGGACGCGTTCCCGGCGCCTCATGCGCCGCCACCCGCAACGCCGCGGCCCCCTGATCCCCGATTCCTGATACCTGATCCCTGACCATGAAATGCCCCTTCTGCAACAGCGTCGACACCCAGGTGATCGACTCGCGCGTGTCGGAGGCGGGCGACTCGATCCGGCGGCGGCGCCGCTGCATGGCGTGCCAGAAGCGCTTCACCACCTACGAGAACGTCGAGCTGCGACTGCCGCAGGTCGTGAAGAGCGACGGCTCGCGCGCCGACTTCGACGAGCGCAAGATCCGCGTCGGCTTCCAGCGCGCGCTGCACAAGCGCCCGGTGCCGACCGAGTACGTCGACGCGTCGATCCAGCGCATCGTGCAGCAGGTGCTGTCGCTCGGTGAGCGCGAGATCCCGGCGCGGCAGATCGGCGAGCTCGTGATGGACGAGCTCCGCAAGCTCGACAAGGTCGGGTACATCCGCTTCGCGTCGGTCTACCGGTCGTTCCAGGACGTCGCCGACTTCCGCGACGCGATCAAGGAAGTCGAGACCCCGACCCGCCGCGGCAAGCGTCCCGCGGGCTGAGGCGCGCGACGAGCGCGGTCGCGATGAACGCCGAACGGGATCGCGCCATGATGGCGCGCGCGCTCGCGCTGGCCGTGCGCGGTCTGTACACGACCTCCCCCAATCCGCGCGTCGGCTGCGTCGTCGCACGCGACGATGCGGTGCTCGGCGAAGGCTGGCACGAGCGCGCCGGCCTGCCGCATGCCGAGCGCCTCGCGCTCGACGAAGCGCGCGCACACGGCCACGACGTGCGCGGGGCGACCGTCTACGTGACGCTGGAGCCGTGCAACCACACCGGCCGCACGCCGCCATGCGTCGACGCGCTGGTCGAAGCCGGGGTGGGACGCGTCGTCGCCGCGATGGCGGATCCCAACCCGGCCGCCGGCGGGGGCGCGGCGCGCCTGCGCGCCGCCGGCATCGCCGTCGAGACGGGCCTCTGCGCGGAGGAGGCGCACGGGCTCAACCCGGGCTTCGTGTCGCGGATGACGCGCGGCCGGCCATGGGTGCGCAGCAAGCTCGCCGCGAGCCTCGACGGCCGCACTGCGCTCGCCAACGGCGCGAGCCGCTGGATCACCGGCCCGGAAGCGCGCGCCGACGGGCATGCGTGGCGCGCGCGCGCCTGCGCGATCCTGACCGGGATCGGCACCGTGCGCGACGACGACCCCGAGCTCACCGTCCGCGCGGTGCCGACGACGCGCCAACCGTTGCGGGTCATCGTGGACCGCCACGCGGAGACGCCGCCCCAGGCGCGTGTGCTGGCCGGCGGCAACGCTCTGGTCGTCACGGCGCGCGACAGCAACGCGGCCTGGCCGCCGGGCACGCGGACCATCGCGCTGCCGGACGCCGAGGGTCGCGTCGACCTCGCGGCGCTGATGCACGAGCTCGCGCTCGACGGCGTCAACGAGCTGCACGTCGAGGCGGGTGCGCGTCTCAACGGTGCATTGCTCGAGGCCGGGCTCGTCGACGAGGTCGTCTGCTACCTCGCCCCCGCGCTGATCGGCGATCCGGCGCGGGGGCTGTTCCAGCGACGCTCCCCGCTCGAGGCGCTGGCCGCTAGCACGCCGCTCGCGTTCACGAGCGTCGAGCGGTTCGGACCCGACCTGCGCATCGTCGCGCGCGTGCTGCAAGCGGGCGGCTGATGTTCACCGGCATCGTCGCGGCCGTCGGGCGCATCGTGTCGGTCACGTCGGGGCCGAGCGCGCGCCGCGTCGTCGTCGACGCGGGCGCGCTCGACTGCGCCGACGTCGCGATCGGCGACAGCATCGCGGTCGCCGGCTGCTGCCTCACCGTGGTCGACGTGGAGCGCGATGCGGGCGCTGCGCGCCTCGGCTTCGACGTCTCGGCCGAAACGCTCGCCTGCACTCACGGACTCGCCGCGCCGGGCGAGGTCAACCTCGAGAAGGCGCTGCGCCTCGCCGACCGGCTCGGCGGTCACCTGATGACCGGTCACGTCGACGGCGTAGGCGTGGTCGCGAGCATCGCGCCGGGAGCGGGGACCGACGCCGGAAGCGTGCGGCTCGCGATCGACGCCCCCGCGCCGCTCGCCCCCTACATCGCGACCAAGGGCTCGATCGCCGTCGACGGCGTGAGCCTCACGGTCAACGGCGTCGCGGGGGCGCGCTTTGATGCGAACCTGATCCCGCATACACTGGCCGTCACGACGCTACGGCGGCTCGCCGCGGGTGCGCGGGTCAACCTCGAGGTCGACCTGATCGCGCGCTACGTCGCGCGCTACGCCGACGCCACCCGATGACCGCGGTGCGCCATCGCGCTTCCGCCTGGAGAAGACCATGGACCTGACCACCCTCGAGCGACTGCCGCTGTGGATCGGCGGACGCGCGCATGCCCCGACCACCACGCGCTACGGCGAGGTGACCAATCCCGCGACGGGCGAGGTGGTCCGCCACGTGCCGTTCGCGAACGCGGCCGACGTCGACGCGGCCGTGCGATCCGCCGACGACGCGTTCCCGGCGTGGCGGGCCTCGCCGTCGCTGCGGCGGGCACGCGTCCTGATGCGCTTTCGCGAGCTGATGGAAAGGCACAAGAAGGACCTCGCGAAGATCGTCACGCAGGAGCATGGCAAGACGCTGATCGACGCCGAGGGCTCGATCACGCGCGGCATCGAGGTGGTCGAGTTCGCGATGGGCATTCCGCATCTGATCAAGGGCGAGCACAGCGAGAACGTCGGCACCGAGGTCGACACCTGGTCGATCCGCACGCCGCTCGGCGTATGCGCCGGCATCACGCCGTTCAACTTCCCGGCGATGGTGCCGATGTGGATGTTCCCGGTCGCGATCGCGTGCGGCAACACGTTCATCCTGAAACCGTCCGAGCGCGACCCGACGCTGTCGCTGCGCATGGCCGAGCTGCTCAAGGAGGCGGGGCTGCCCGACGGCGTGTTCAACGTCGTGCACGGCGACAAGGAGGCGGTCGACGCGCTGCTCGCGCACCCGCTGGTGCGAGCCGTGTCGTTCGTCGGCTCGACGCCGATCGCGCGCTACATCTACGAGACCGGCACGCGCCACGGCAAGCGCGTGCAGGCGCTCGGCGGCGCCAAGAACCACGCGGTCGTGCTGCCCGACGCGGACCTGGATTTCGCGGCCGATGCGATCATCGGCGCAGGCTACGGCTCCGCGGGCGAGCGCTGCATGGCGATCTCCGCGGTGGTCGCCGTCGGCGACGCGGGCGACCCGCTGGTCGAGAAGCTCGCGGAGCGCGCGAAGCGCATCGCGACCGGTCCGGGCAACGCGCCGGGGATCGAGATGGGCCCGGTGATCACCTGCGCCGCGCGCGACCGCATCACCGGCCTCATCGACCAGGGCGTCGCGGAAGGCGCGTCGCTCGTGCTCGACGGACGCAAACCCGCGATCGCGGGGCACCCGAACGGCTTCTTCGTCGGTCCCACGCTGTTCGACCACGTAACGCCGTCGATGACGATCTACCGCGAGGAGATCTTCGGCCCGGTGCTCGGCGTCGTGCGCGCCGAGTCGCTCGACGCCGCGATCGGCCTCATCAACGCCAATCCGTATGCGAACGGCGCCGCCGTGTTCACGCGCTCCGGGCACGCCGCGCGCGTGTTCCAGGCGGACTGCGAGGTCGGCATGGCGGGCGTCAACGTACCGATCCCGGTGCCGATGGCGTTCTTCAGCTTCGGCGGATGGCGCAACTCGCTGTTTGGCGACCTGCACGTTCACGGCATGGACGGGGTGCGCTTCTACACCCGCACCAAGGTGATGACGTCGCGCTGGCCCGACGACGGCAGCGCCGCGCCAGGCTTCCACATGCCGGTGATGGGCTAGCGGCGCGCCGCTGCAGGCCCGTCGCCACGCAACGCGGGCGGAGTCGGTTACCTGACGGCCGTCGTGGACGCCTCGGCGGCGGGAGGACGCGACGGCAGCGCGCCACGGCCCTGCGCGCTCCGCGCGGCTTCCGCCGTGGCGCGATCGAACACGATCTCGAGCGCCACCCAGGCAGGCACCGGCCCCTGCTTGGTCAGGGCCGGTCGCGCCACCAGGCGATCGACCCGGCTCAGCACCCACTCGAGCAATTCCTGCGGGCCGTCCAGGCCCTCCTTCGCGACGACCTTGCCTTCCTCGTCGACGCCAAACCACACGAGCACGCTGCCTTCGACGCCAGCGACCAGCGCATCGAGCGGATAGCCGAGGGTTTCCGCGGGCCTGAGCACGACGGGATACTCGGGCTCGTCCGGATACTCCGTGCGAATGCGACGCTCGATGTCGACGCCCAGCCGCACGATGCTGCGCGTCTCGAAGATCTGCAGGCCTTCGCTCACCATCGTCGTGCCGGACATGCCGGCGGGAAGGTCGATTGTGACCGGCAGGTCCGACCACGGGACGATCGTCGCGTCGCGCGGCGTCACGGCAGGCGGCGCGACGGCCGGCCGTGGGGATGACGCGCGCGCTGGCACGCTCACCGGCTGCGGTGCGGAGACGTCGGGACGGGGCGTGCCGGCCAGTACCGCGTAGAGCGGTGCCGCCGGAACCGGACGGCCCGGAACGCCGGACGGGTGCATGTACAAGACCGTCAGGCTCGCGATGGCGAGCGCGTGAAGGACGATCGATGCGGCGAGCGCACCGCCCACCGGATGCCAGCCGGCGGCGTCCCGGGCCGTTGTCCCGGGGGTCGAGGGAGGCAGTCCGCGTTCGTGCATGGCAGCATCATCCCCGCGGGCCATCGAAAAGACGACGGCCGGACAAAGCGTCCGGCCGTCGTCGCCGATCAGCGCCGCCCGTCGCGGGCCGTCAGCGCGGAGTCATCGGCCGAGCAGGCGCCACGACATTCGATGGTCACCCTGGACATCCGGGTTCTTGAGGTCGATGTAGATCGTCTTGCCGTCCGAGCCCAGCGTGATGGCGAGCTTCAGCGTCGGGTAGGTCGGATCGGTCTGGAAGATGTTGACGAAATCCATGCCGACCGCGCCCTCGTCCGACGGAGTCGAGGGCAGGACTCCGGTGCCGCCATCGCTCAGAACGCTCTCCCCATTCGGGAATTTGCGCACGTAGATGTTGGCCGAGAGACCCGGAATGCACTCGTTGGCCGGCGGCTTCGAGCCGGCGTAGCCGAGGAAATTCAGCTCGGCCGCGATCGGCGTGACGATCCGCTCGCCTACCGGAAGGTCGTGGTACCAGCCCTTCACCGAGAGCCCGGGGAACCCTTTCGTGAGGTCGGTGAGTTGCGAGAAATCGGTGTCGGTCCGCGGCGAGTGCGGGAGTCCGGTCGTGTTCATCGCCAGCACCGTGCCGTCCCGGATCACGTACATCGTCTGCACCTGGCTGCCGAAGTCGACGAGATCCGTTTCGTCGAGCAACCGTCCGGTGCCGACCATCACGTAGCGATCGATGCCGTTGGCGAGGTCGACCTCGATCTGCGGCGCCATCGTCACCGCCTGCGGCGTGCCGTCGGTGCTGGTGAGCGTGGCGAGCTTGTCGACCGACCAGCTGGCCACCGGACCCGACACGTCGAACCGCCAGACGTTGCCCAGGAGGTCGCCCCCGTAGATCTGCTCGAGGTACTGGTTCTTGAAGGTGAGCACGAACCCGGAGATCTGCGCGAGGCCGCTGGGATCGGTGGACGAACCGACCGACGTCTCGAGCTGCTTCAGGATCGATCCGTCCGACAGCTTGAGGACGTAGATCCTCCCCTTGCCCCCGGCGTTGTGGCCCGACGTCACGACGGCCACCCAGCCGTGCGCGTAGGTCTTCGCGATGAGCGGCTTGCCGTACGAGTAGCCGAGCTCGTTGCCGCCAGTGGTGTCCGTGAATTCCCACATCACCTTCGCCGCGGCGTCGGATTCGCTGGCGATGCTGCCCGGGTCGGTGATGTCGATCGCGTAGTAGCCCTTGCCGCCCTTGCCCAGACCGCCGATCAGCACGGTCTTCCAGGTGCCGCCGATGTCGACGTCGGCGACGACCGGCGTCGAATCGACGAACATCTGGTGCTTGAAGAAGGGCTCCTTCTTCGCGAGCATCGCGAGGCCCTTGTCGGGCGCCGAGCTGTACATGAAGCTCGGCACGTACGCCCACAGCTCGGTTCCGGCGGCCTCGTCGAAGGCGTGCAGCATGCCGTCGTTCGAGCCGACGTAGAGCATCTTCTTGCGGCCGGCCTTCGCCGACCGGAAGGCTTCGTAGTTGGGATCGGTCGCATCCGCGAACGGCGCCTTCGGCGGACCCACGACGACCGGCGACGAGTTCACGATGTCGCCCAGCACCTGCGAACGCACGCGGAAGTTCGCGAGCCGCGTGCCTTCGTTCGAGCGGTCGCCGCGCAGGTAGTCGATGACCTGCTTCTGCTTCGTCGCGGTGGGGCCCAGCGTCGAGGCCACGCCTCCGGTGGTCAGGTCGGCCAGGCGGAACGGTACCGCGGCGGCCGCGACCGAGGTCTTGGTCACGATGCGGCGATTGTCGTACCACGGCTCGTCACCCGCCGCTGCCGGCGTCACCTGCGCGGCCAGCACGTCGTGGTACTTGGTGCCGATCGACACCTCGCCGCTGCCGTCCGCGGCGATGAGCACCTTGGTCAGCGTGCCGCCCCAGCCCGGCTCGGTCGTGACCCGGTAGACGTAGTTGCCGGACGACGTGAAGTTGACGCTGCTGAACGCGGCGCCCGCACGGGAGGCCTGGAGGTTCTTGATCTCGTTCAGGATCGACGCCATGCCCGCCTGCAGCTCGGCGGGGTCGCGGGCGTTGACGAACTGGCTGCGTCCCGCGATGGCGGCATGCCACAGGTCGTCGACCCCGGTCACCCCCGGCCGGTAGACGGTGGGGGTGGGCGTCGTCCATTTGGTCGTGCCCGCCGCGATGCGCGCCTCGACGGCCTTGGGATCGCGCGACGGCAGCACGCCCTCGGTGCCGAGC
>DATLIR010000162.1:0-21328 GCA_035539315.1 Casimicrobiaceae bacterium | reverse complement strand
ATGGGGGCCCGCAGGGGGGCCGGGGTTGCGGATTTAGGCAATTCGACGTAGGATTTCAAGGCTTTGGGTTATTCGGTTCGACGCGGTCCCTCGGGGCCGGAACCAACCACCACACCAACGACACACTGAGGGACATCCATGAGCAAGCTCCTTGTTGCGCTGATCGCGGCTTCGTTCGCGACCGTCGCCGGCGCGCAAGCCGGCGCCACCAAGCAGGAAAAGCAGGGCACCGTCCAGTCGGTCACCAAGGAGGCCGCCCAGTCGACGACCGCGCAAGGCGAAGCCGCCGACGTCGCGAAGGCCAAGCAGCAGAAGGGCACGCCGAAGGCGCTGCCGGACAAGAGCGCGAAGCAGGCGGCCGTCGCCACGTCCACCAAGTCGCAGGGCGAGGGCGGCGCCACCGCGCAGTCGCAGTCCGCGGACGTCGCGAAGTCCAAGTCCGAGAAGGGCACGCCCAAGGCGGCGAAGCCCGACCTGAAGGATCCGGCGGTCCAGAAGGCGATGCAGAAGGCCTCGACGCAGTAAGTCGTTCCTTTCCGCACCGAAGGGCAGGGGTGCCGGTTCGGCCCCTGCCTTTTTCATTTCGCCGCCCCGATGAGAGAAGTCGCCGCCGCCCGTCCCGCCGTGACCGTCGCCGCGATCGTCGAGCGCGACGGCGCCTTCCTGCTGGTCCGCGAGCACACGCGCACCGGCCTGCGCCTGAACCAGCCGGCCGGGCACCTCGAGCCGGGCGAGTCGCCGCCCGCGGGCGCCGCGCGCGAGACGCTCGAGGAGGCGGCGTGGCGCGTGACGCCGACCGCGCTGGTCGGCATCTACCGCTGGGAGGCGCCCGACAACGGCGCGACGTTCGTGCGCTTCGCGTACGCGGCGACGCCGCTTCACGCCGAGCCGGGACGCACGCTCGACGAAGGCATCGTCGACGCGCTGTGGGTGCCGTACGACGAGATCCTCGCGCGCCGCGACGAGCACCGCAGCCCGCTCGTCCTGCGCTGCATCGAGGATTACCGGGCGGGGCGACGCTGGCCGCTCGACCTCGTGCAGGACGTCGTCGGCCACGGCGCGGGGCTCGTGGTCCGGTGAAGCGCACGCGCGTCATCGTCGGGCTCTCCGGCGGCGTCGACTCGTCGGTCGCGGCGCTGCTCCTGAAGCGCGAGGGCCACGACGTCGTCGGCGTCTTCATGAAGAACTGGGAGGACGACGACGACGACGAGTACTGCTCGTCGCGCGACGACCTGGTCGACGCCGCGGCGGTCGCCGACGTCCTCGGCATCGAGCTCGAGGCGGTGAACTTCGCCGCCGAGTACCGCGAGCGCGTGTTCGCGACCTTCCTCGCCGAGTACCGCGCCGGACGCACGCCCAACCCGGACGTGCTGTGCAACAGCGAGATCAAGTTCCGCGCGTTCCTCGACCATGCGCGCACGCTCGGCGCCGACCGCATTGCAACGGGCCACTACGCGCGCGTGCGGCAGGCGGGGGGGCGCTTCGCGCTCCTCAAGGGCGCGGACGCGTCGAAGGACCAGAGCTACTTCCTGCACCGGCTGACGCAGGAGCAGCTCGCACCGGTCGTCTTCCCGGTCGGCGATCTCGCGAAGCGGCGCGTGCGCGAGATCGCACGCGAGGCGGCGCTTCCGACGCACGCGAAGCGCGATTCGACCGGCATCTGCTTCATCGGCGAGCGACCGTTTCGCGAGTTTCTCGCGCGCTACCTGCCGCGCACGCCGGGCCCGATCGTGACGCTCGACGGGCGCGGGCTGGGCCGCCACATGGGGCTCGCGTACTACACGCTCGGGCAGCGCCAGGGCCTCGGCATCGGCGGCGCGCGCGGCGCCCCCGAGGCGCCGTGGTTCGTGGCGGGCAAGGATCCGGCGCGCAACGCGCTCGTCGTCGTGCAGGGGCACGACCATCCGAAGCTCCATGCCACGAGCGTCGACGCGATCGGGCCCCATTGGATAGCCGGGACGCCGCCGATCCTGCCGGCCCGGCTGGCGGCCAAGACCCGCTACCGAATGGCCGACGCCGCGTGCACGGTGGCGGGGACCGAGGACGGCCTCCGCGCGACCTTCGACGCGCCCCAGTTCGCGCCCACGCCGGGCCAGTACCTGGTGCTCTACGACGGCGACACGTGCCTGGGCGGGGCGGTCATCGCGTCCGACGGTGCGGCCCGGGGCGAGACGTCCAGGGTGGCCGTGCAGGCAGTTTGATCGCCCGCAAGCGCCGTGCCGCTCGGCGCCGAGCGTTTCGCCGTACCATCGACCGGTCCGCGGGTCCGCTGCGCAGCTGACGCGTCCGCGGAACACGACGGCATCACTCCAAGGAGGTTCTATGTTCCGTTCTACCCCCCTGCAATGGATGGCGCGGTTCGCCGCCCTGGTCGCAGCCGGCGCCTTCCTGGCGTTCGCCCCCGCGGCCTTCGCGCAGGACAGCATCGAGCTCGAGATCTACAAGGCCGGCTTCTGGGTCGGCGGCAGCGGCGGATCCGGCAACTTGAAGCACGCCGGCAAGAGCTATCCCCTGTCCATCGGCGGGATTTCGCTCGGCGCCACGTTCGGCTTTTCGAAGGCGCAGCTGATCGGCACGGTGAAGGGCCTGAAGCAGCCTTCCGACATCGAGGGCGTCTACTCGGCGGGCGGCGCAGGCGTCGCGGTCGCGGCCGGAGCGAAGGCCGCGGTGCTCAAGAACTCGAAGGGCGTCGAGCTCTCCGTCAAGGGTCATCAGGTGGGTCTCGAGTTCTCGCTCGACCTGTCGGGCATGGAGGTCAAGCTCAAGAAGTGACGATCACGCCGGGTCGCGGGCGGCCCGGCGCTCGCTCGGGGCCGGTTCCGGATTTCTTGCGCGACGCGGAGCGTTTCCGCGACGCTTGCGACATCCGGCTCTGACCCCTTGGAAGACTTCGGGCGCGGCGCGCGATGCGCCGCGCTTTTGTTTTCGGGCGAGCGCGGCCGCGTTTGCGCCGCGGTCGCCCGCGACCGAATGGCCGTCAGGGTCGGAGCCGGAGGTCGCGACCCGTCGCCCGGACACCATGCGCATTGCATGACATCCGGATCCGACCCCGAGTGAGCGACCCGTCGCCCGCGACCGGTCGCGAATCTAGAACGGAATATCGTCGTCGAAGTCTTCGGTCTTCTTGGCGCCACCGCCGCCCGAACCGCCGCCCGAACCTCCGCCGCCGCCCGTCCCGCCGCGCGACCCGCCGCCACCGCTACCGCGTGACGGCGCGCGTGCCGCGCCGCCGGTCGCCGGCTCGTCGTCGCCGGATGCACTTCCTTGCGCGCTGTCGCGCGGACCGCCGAGGAGCTGCATGCGGTCGCCGACGATCTCGGTGGCGTATTTCTCGACGCCTTCCTTGTCGGTGTACTTGCGTGTCTGCAGCCGCCCCTCGATGTAGACCGAGCGCCCCTTCTTCAGGTACTCGCCCGCGATCTCCGCCTGCCGGCCGAACAGGACGACCGAATGCCACTCGGTCTTCTCCTGCTTGTCGCCGCTCTTGTCCTTCCAGGTCTCGGTCGTCGCGATGCGGAGGTTGGTGACGGCGTCGCCGCCCGTCGTGTAGCGCGTCTCGGGATCGCGGCCCAGGTTGCCGAGCAGGATCACCTTGTTCACGGATGCCATCTGTCAGGTCCTTCCCATCGAAAAAGAGGTCTCCGCCGTCGCCGGCGGATTCGCCATCGTCGCGCTCGCGACGAGCCACACGACCGCTACCGCCGCGCCGAAGCCGTACACCGACGCGGGCCCCATGTGCTTGACGAGCCAGCCGCCGGCCGCGGCACCCGCGAACATGCCCAGGTATTGCATCGCGCTGAACACGCCGATCGCCGCGCCGCGCGCCGCGCGCGGCGCGAAGCGCGACACCATCGCGGGCAGGCTGGCCTCGAGCAGCGTGAACGCGCTGAAGAACAGCAGCAGGCCGCCAACGATGACGGCGAGCGAGCGCTGCGCACCGGCGAGGACGAGCATCGCGAGCGCCAGCACCGCGATCGACGCGGTCAGCATCGCCTTGCCGCGGCCGGGCCGGTCGGCCACGCGGAACAGCGGCAGCACGATGGCGACCGTGACCAGCATGACCGGCAGGTAGACGACCCAGTGGCGCGTGGCGTCGAGTCCGGCGTCGCGCAGCGCGAACGGGAGCTCGACGAACAGCGCCATCAGGATCGCGTGCAGCGCGAAGATGCCGAAGTCGAGGCGCAAGAGCTGCGGGTCCACGATCGCGCGACGCGCCGCCGCACGATCGCCCGTGGCGTGCGCGACCCGCGCCGGCGGTGCGGGGACGCCGAAGGCGACGACGCCGATCGCGCACGCGGCGAGGACGCCGGTCAGCACGAAGATCCCCGGGACGCCGATGGCGCCGGCCAGCGGCGGGCCGGCGACCAGCGACACCGCGAACGTCGCGCCGATCGTGATGCCGATCGCCGCCATCGTGCGCGTGCGCACCTCGTCGCGCGTGAGATCCGCGGCGAGCGCCATCGCGGCGGCCGACACGGCGCCGGCACCCTGCAGCGCCCGTCCGGCGATCAGCGACGCGACGTCGGGCGCCCATGCGGCGAGGAAGCTGCCCGCGGCGAAGACGACGAGGCCGGCCGCGATGGCCGGCTTGCGGCCGACGTGGTCGGACGCCCAGCCGAACGGCACCTGGAGCAGCGCCTGCGCGAGGCCGTAGGCGCCGAGCGCGAGGCCGATACGCGCCGGATCCTCGCCGCCGGGCAGCGCCGCGGCGTACAGCGCGAGCACCGGGAGCACGATGAACAGCCCGAGCATGCGCAACCCGCTGACGCCCGCGAGGCACGCGGTCGCGCGGCGCTCGCCGGACGTCATGCGGGAGCCGGGGCGGCGGTCGCGGGAAGCCATCGGGAAACGGTGTCGAGGCGGGCGTGGCGTCGCGCCCGAGCGAGCGGACGATCTCTGACGCGCCTAACGCACTATAATATCAGGTTCGCCTCGCGCGCCTTCGGCCATCGGACCGAGACCGCGCGGGGTCCGCGAACCCAAGCGAAGCATGGACCTCATCCGCATCCGCGGCGCACGCACGCACAACCTCAAGAACCTCAGCCTCGACCTGCCGCGCCACCGTCTCATCGTGGTGACCGGGCTGTCCGGGTCGGGCAAGAGCTCGCTGGCGTTCGACACGCTCTATGCCGAGGGGCAGCGGCGCTATGTCGAGTCGTTGTCGGCGTACGCCCGCCAGTTCCTGCAGCTGATGGAGAAGCCCGACGTCGACCTGATCGAGGGCCTGTCGCCCGCGATCTCGATCGAGCAGAAGGCGACCTCGCACAACCCGCGCTCGACGGTCGGCACGGTGACCGAGATCCACGACTACCTGCGCCTGCTCTACGCGCGCGTCGGCGATCCGTACTGCCCCGACCACCCGGAGCAGAAACTCGCGTCGATGACCATCTCGCAGATGGTCGACGCGACACTGGCGCTGCCGGCGGACACCCGGCTCATGATCCTCGCGCCGGCGGTGAGCAACCGCAAGGGCGAGCACGTCGAGCTCCTGGTCGAGCTGCGCGCGCAGGGCTTCGTGCGCGTGCGCGTCGACGGCGCCGTGCACGAGATCGATGCGGTGCCCAGGATCGCCAAGACGACCAAGCACACGATCGAGGTGGTGGTCGATCGCCTGCGCGTGTCGCCCGAGTTCAAGCAGCGGCTCGCCGAGTCCTACGAGACCGCGCTGCGGCACGGCGACGGCCGCGCGATCGCGGTGGAGACCGACACCGGCCGCGAGCACCTGTTCAGCTCCAAGTTCGCCTGTCCGATCTGCAACTACTCGCTCGCCGAGCTCGAGCCGCGCCTGTTCTCGTTCAACAACCCGGCCGGCGCATGCCCACGCTGCGACGGCCTGGGCGCGATCAGCTTCTTCGATCCCAAGCGCGTGGTCGCGTTCCCGCAGCTCTCGCTCGCCTCGGGCGCGATCAAGGGCTGGGACCGGCGCAACCAGTTCTATTTCCAGATGCTGCAGTCGCTCGCGAAGCACGCGGGCTTCGACCTCGAGCGGCCGTTCGCGCGCCTGCCGGAGCGCATCCAGTCGCTGGTGCTGAACGGCTCCGGCGACGAGAAGATCCCGTTCACCTACCTGTCCGAGCGCGGTCGCCCGCTGGTGCGCGAGCACGTGTTCGAGGGCATCCTGCCCAACCTCGAGCGCCGCTACCGCGAGACCGACAGCATGATGGTGCGCGAGGAGCTCGCCAAGTACCTGAACAGTAAGCCGTGCCCGGAGTGCCACGGGACTCGCCTCAAGCGCGAGGCGCGCAACGTCAAGATCGGTCCGGACACGGACGCGCGCGCGATCTACGAGGTGTCGGCGTGGCCGCTCAAGCAGACGTCGCGCTTCTTCGCCGAGCTCGCGCTCGAGGGGCACAAGGCCGCGATCGCCGACAAGATCGTCAAGGAGATCGTGTCGCGCCTCGCGTTCCTCAACAACGTCGGCCTGGACTACCTGGCGCTCGACCGCTCCGCGGAGACGCTGTCGGGCGGCGAGGCGCAGCGCATCCGTCTCGCGTCGCAGATCGGCTCGGGCCTCACCGGCGTCATGTACGTGCTGGACGAGCCGTCGATCGGACTGCACCAGCGCGACAACGACCGCCTGCTGACGACGCTCAAGCACCTGCGCGACCTCGGCAACAGCGTCATCGTCGTCGAGCACGACCACGACGCGATCCTGTCGGCCGATCACGTCGTCGACATGGGCCCCGGAGCCGGCGAGCACGGCGGCCAGGTCGTCGCGCAGGGGACGCCCGACGACATCCGGCGCGCGCCGCATTCGCTCACCGGCCAGTACCTCGCCGGCCATCGCCAGATCCCGATGCCCGAGCGGCGGCACAAGCGCGATCCCGCGCGGGTCCTGTCGGTCAGCGGCGCGCGCGGCAACAACCTGCGCGACGTGTCGTTCGACCTGCCCGTGGGCCTGTTCGTCTGCGTCACCGGCGTGTCCGGCTCGGGCAAGTCGACGCTCATCAACGACACGCTCTACCACGCGGTGGCGCGGCACCTGTACGACAGCGCGGAGGAACCCGCGCCGTACGAGTCGATCGACGGGCTCGACCACTTCGACAAGGTCATTAGCGTCGACCAGAGCCCGATCGGGCGCACGCCGCGCTCCAATCCGGCGACCTACACGGGGCTGTTCACGCCGATCCGCGAGCTGTTCGCGCAGGTCAAGGAGGCGCGCGAGCGCGGCTACGGCCCGGGGCGCTTCTCGTTCAACGTGAAGGGGGGCCGCTGCGAGGCGTGCCAGGGCGACGGCCTCATCAAGGTCGAGATGCATTTCCTGCCCGACGTGTACGTTTCCTGCGACGTGTGCCACGGGCAGCGCTACAACCGCGAGACGCTCGAGATCCGCTACAAGGGCAGGAACATCCACGAAGTGCTCGCGATGACGGTCGAACAGGCGCACGCGTTCTTCGAGCCGGTGACGGCGGTCGCGCGCAAGCTCGCGACGCTGCTCGACGTGGGGCTCGGCTACATCACGCTCGGACAGTCGGCGACGACGCTGTCGGGCGGCGAGGCGCAGCGCGTGAAGCTCGCGCTCGAGCTGTCGAAGCGCGACACCGGGCGCACGCTCTACATCCTGGACGAGCCGACCACCGGGCTGCACTTCCACGACATCGAGCTCCTGCTCACCGTGCTGCACCGGTTGCGCGACCACGGCAACACGGTGGTCGTGATCGAGCACAACCTCGACGTGATCAAGACCGCCGACTGGATCGTCGACCTCGGCCCCGAGGGCGGTGCGGGCGGCGGGCGCATCGTCGCGGAGGGTGCGCCCGAGGACGTGGCACGTGTCGCGGGGAGCCACACCGGGCGCTACCTGAAGCCGGTGCTCGATGCGCAGTCCCGCCGGTCGGCCAAGGCCCCCGTCGTGGCTGCGGCGAAGCCCGTTCGCGCCTCCAAGGTGTCGAAGGACCTGCTCGGCTAGCGCGGACCATGGTTTCGTCCGCCGACGCAACGCCTCGCGACCCGCGGACCGGCACGACGCACGACCGGGACGATGCATGACGTTGCGCCTGGCCAGCGTCAGGCGCGGGACGGCCGATGCCGTCAAGCACTACCTGGTGTGGAGCAGCCGCTTTCCCGCGCTGTTCGCGCTCCACGTCCGGGCCTACCGCGTAGTCGAGCGACTGCTCGGCGCGCGGATCCGCGCGGTTCCCGGCGTGTGCACGGTCTATCTCACGCACGGCCTGCCGCTGGGCGAATGCTTCCCGGGCCTCTCCGACTTCGACCTGGTCGTCGTGTTCGACGCGCCCGACCGCCTGCGCTTCTACCAGAGGATGCGCCGGCGCTGGATCGCACTGCGGCGCTTCCTGCCGGCCAATGACCTGACGTTGCTGAGCCGTGCGGAGTTCGAGCGGTGGCAGGCGCTCGGGGGCGGCGGCGATCCGCTGGACGAGGTGCGGCACTGGCGATGCCTGGCAGGCACGGACCTTCGTCGCGACGCGTTCGACACGACGAGGGAGCAGGCGGAGTGCGATCGGATCGCGCACGGACTCGGGCACTTCCAGAACCTCATGCACGTGGCACTCAAGGAGGAGCCCCGGGCGCAGGACTTCGCGCTCGTCGCACGCCGGCAGCTGCACAAGTCGTTCTGGCGTTCGCTGCTGTCGCTGGATCCGGCGTACCTGGCGATGCCCACCCAGGACCGGCGGATCGACGCGTGGATGCGGCACCACGGCGCACCCGCCCCCGTGGGCGACCTGCAGGCGATGCAGCGCGAGCGTTTCCAGCGCGGTCCCGTGAGCCGGCTGCGCTTTTGCGCGGGCGCGCTGGCGTTTCGCGAGATCAACCGCGCGCTGGCGGCGATGCCGCGCGCGCGTCCGGCCTTGCGCGCGCCTGAGGGGAGCCGCGAGCGCGACGTTCCGATCGCGAACCTGCGTGAAGTGCAGGAGCGGGCCCAGGCCCTTACCGACAGCATCGTGCAGCGCCTGGCGGGCATCGTGGAGAGCATCGTTCTGAGCTCCACCGGATCGGTGCGCGGGTGTGCGCTGTACGTCGTGCTGCGCGACGAGCTCGCCGAGCCCGAGGTCGCCCGCGCGCTGGTGGACCTGCGGGCCATCCATCGCGTGTTCGACGATCCGTGGTTCAACGAGCATTTCCCCGACGGACTGCCGACGGTGCTCTCGCGCAGCATGTTCGCCGCGCTTCTGCGGACCAGCCGATCGAGCCTGCAGTACCTCGACAGGCATCGCCGCGTGCTTCACGGCAGCGATCTCTACGCGCAGTTGCTGGAGGAGGATCGGGTCCGGCCCGACGACGATGCGCGCGACGACGACCTGGCGCGCAGGCGCCTGGTGTATTCGCTGCACCTGAACCAGGCCTACCTGCGCCGGCACAAGCCGGCGCTCTACGACTTCGTGACGCTCTACTTTCCGCGACTGGCGCTCCAGCTGGAAACGGGCGATGCCCCGGCGACCGCGGAAGAAGCGGTGGCCCGCTATGCCGCCCGCCATCCGGGCCGGGACGGTGCGTTCGTCCAGGAGTTCATGGAGCAGCACGGCGGCAAGGACGTCGATGCGCTGGTGAAGACGATGAGCGACGACGCGTTCGTCGAGGCTTGGCCGTGGCTGCGCAGGCCGATCGTCGACGCCGAAGCGGTGGCGCCATGACGACGTTCATCGACTTCCGCTACAGCCAGACGCTGGCGACGGCGATGTTCACCGGTCACGAGAAGGAGGAGGAGACGCTCCGCTTCTCGCCGGGGCGCGACAACTACCTGGTGCTCGAGGTCCGCGGGAACTCCGCTGCGCTGCCGCTCGCGACGCTCGACGACGCCGCGGGCGAAGCGGTCGCGTCGCTGCACCGGGATGCGGACGGCGGGTTCTCGCTCCGCGCCGCCGACGGGCAGGTGATGGTGGCGGTGCCGGCGGCCGCGTTCGTCGACGCCGCGAGCCCCATCGTCGGATTGCGCCTCGGTTCGTCGGTCGTCGGCCTGCGCGTGGGCGACACGGTCCGCGAAGGACCGGCCCGCGGGCTTGCCGGGCGACCGGAGCCGTGGGTGTTCGGCCACGAGGACGGCGATCGCGTGCGCGTGATGGGACGCGGCAGCGGACGGTCGATGCGCTGGGCGGAGCTCCATTACCACCGCGCAACGCCCGCCGGGCTGCAGGTCGAGCTGGCCATGGACTGGCATCACCTGCGCGCCGGCATCCCGTGGTTCGGCACGATGACCGCCGAGGAGCTGATCGCGCAGGGAACGTTCCGGTTGTCGTTCCGCTCGTACGCCTACAGCGAAGCCGAGGCGCGCACGACCGATTTCGCGCGGCTGTTCGGCACGGATGGGCCGGCGGACATCGCCGTGCACCTGACCCCGCCGCTCTACGCGGTGCCCGCGCACGACGTGGCGAACCTCGGCTTCTTCGTGGTCGAGTCCACGAAGGTCCAGGCGGAACTGGTGCGCCGCTGCAACCGGATGGACGCGATCTGCGTGCCGTCGCGGTTCGCCGGCGAGACCTGTCGCCGCGCCGGCGTCCGGCGACCCATCCACGTGGTGCCGCACGGGGTGGACCTCGACCACTTCCGGCCGGTGCCGGAGAGGCGACCGCTCCCGGGGGGGAGACGGTTCAACTTCCTCGCGGTCTGCACGCATGTCGAGCGCAAGAACGCCCGTCATCTGGTGCGCGCGTTCCTCGAGGAATTCCGCGAGCGCGAGGACGTCGCGCTGTTTTTGCTGCTGCGGCCCGAATACCACACCAGCCAGAACAACGTCGCGCTCGAGTTCACCGACTGGGAACGGCGGCATGCGCGCGACAGCGCGCCCATCTTCCTGTCGACCGACTACGTGAGCCGGGATCGGTTGCGCGACTTCTATGCGCACGCCAACGCCTACGTGATGCCGAGCAACGAAGGATTCGGGCTGACGCTCCTCGAGGCGATGGCCTGCGGCACGCCGGTGATCGGCCTCGCGTACGGCGGCGTGCTCGACTTCCTCTCCGGCGCGAACGGCTACCCGGTTCCTCCGGGACGCGCCTACACCGCCAGCGACATCGACGCACTGCCTTACGTCGGCGACCGCTACTACGCGCCGGACGTCGGCCGGCTGCGGGCCGCCATGCGGCACGTGGTCGAGCACGAGGCCGAGGCCAGGCAACGCGCGATGCGGGCGCGATCCGAGTGCGAAGCGCGGTTCGGCTGGGATCGCGTGAGCCGCGCGTTCGCCCGCGTCGTCGACGAAACGCATGCAATCGCGTCGCGACGGCCGGAGTCGGTCCCGCGGCCGGGCGGCGAGGACACTGCGACTCGACGCGTGTCCTGGGTGCTCGGCGTGACCGACGACGAGGCGTGCGCAGCGTCGCTGGCGTACCTGAAGGCCAGGTCGACCGGCTCGACGCGCGTCGTCTGCCTGTTCACCCGTTACGCGCGGCTGGAGGACGTCCGCCGGGCGCGCGAGCTCGGGTTCCTGTTCTACCGCTGGGACGCGACGATCGAGCATTGCCGCCTGATCGCACGCAGCCTGCTGGGCCCCGGCTGGATCGGCGTGCTGTTTCCCGGCGAGCGCATCGCCGGAGACGAGGCCGCGCTCGAGGCGTTCCTCGCTGCGCAGCCGCCGTCGGTGAGCGAAGCGCGGGTCGAGATCGCGGGGGCCGGCCAAGACGGCCGGTTCCACCGGATCGGGGGCCGCGGCGACGGCGTGCAGGTATTCTGTCCGGCCGTTCGCATCGAACGGACGAGCGCGACGACGCGCGACGCCACGCGATGAAGGCGCATCTCGATTTCCTCGGACTGTCGATCGAGGTCGCCGGCGACGTCGACGACGTCGTCGACGAGGTGCGTCGCGACTTCTCCTGGTTCGTCACGGAGGGGGCGCCGCCGGATGCGGCGGTCGTCCGCATGACGCTCAGGAAGGAAGCGCCGCCGTTCGACGAGCTCCCCGCCATCCCGGCGGCTTTCAGCACGCCGCGCAACTACTGTTACCGCGACGGCGACCAGAGCTACGTCGACTATTTCGGCCGCGGGCTGACGATCCACGACCGCCGGGCGAGCACGTGCGTCCTCTACGCGACCGACCACGACCTGCTGCACGAGATGGCCTACCTGTTCATCCTGTCGACGGTGGGCCAGCATCTCGACCGGCGGCACATCCACCGGCTGCATGCGCTGGGCGTCAGCTATCGCGGCCACGGCATCCTGCTCCTGTTGCCGTCCGGCGGCGGCAAGAGCACGACGGCGCTGCGGCTCCTCGCGCGACCGGGGTTCGCGCTACTGGCCGAGGACACGCCGCTCATCGATGGGCACGGGCGGATCCTGCCGTTTCCGCTCCGCGTCGGCGTGCGGCCCGAGCACGACACCGGCATCCCGGCGCGCTTCCTGCGCACGATGAGCCGGATGGAGTTCGACCCCAAGACGCTCATCGACATCGAGTACTTCCGCGACCGGATCGGGACGATCACGACGCCGAGCCTGCTGCTCGTCGGCGAGCGCAATCTTGGCGACGTGTCGGCGCTGGTGCCCATGCCGCGCCGCAGCGCGTTGCGGGCGCTGGTGAGCAACCTCGTGGTCGGGCTGGGCGTCTACCAGGGCCTCGAATTCCTGCTGGAGCGCAGCGCGTGGGAGCTCCTGGGCAAGGCGGGCGTCGTCGCGTCGCGTCTGCGCGCCAGCCTCGCGCTTCTGCGCCGGGTCCGCACCTTCCGCTTCGTCATGGGGCGAGACGTCGACCGCAACATCGAGACGCTCGCGGCGTTCCTCGACCGGGAATGCGCGCGCGCTGTAGCCGGGACGCCGGCGCGCGAGTCGCGCGCCCCGCGCTAGCCGTCGTTCCCCGTCCGCACGGCGAACACCTCGACCGGCAGCGCCTTGCCGCGGATGTCGACGGGACCGAGCGCCTCGACCGCGATGTCGCCGCGCAGGCCCGCGCGCGTCGCTGCGTCGACCAGGATCGGGCGCGAGGCGACCTTGGTGTGCTGCTCGAGGCGCGCTGCGAGGTTGACGGTGTCGCCGATGCACGTGTAGACGGCACGCTGCAGCGTGCCGATGTTGCCGGCGACCACCTCGCCCGACGCGATGCCCACGCCGATGCGCAGCGCCGACTGGCCGGCGGACAGACGGTCGGCGTTGAGAAGACCGATCATCTCCTGCATCTCGATCGCCGTGCGCACGGCGGCGTCGGCGTGGTCGGGCAGCGGCAGCGGTGCGCCGAAGATCGCCATCAGCCCGTCGCCTTCGATCTGGTTCACGATGCCGCCGTGGCCGCTGATGGCGTTGAACATCAGCGTGTACCAGACATTGAGCAGCTCGATCGTGGCCTCGGGTGCCTGTGCCTCGGCCAGCGCGGTGAAGCCGCGGATGTCGCAGAACAGGACCGACGCCTCGACGCGCCGGCCGCCGAGTGCGAAGCCCGACGCCTGCATCTCCTGCGCGACCTCGGGCGTGGCGAAGCGGCTGACCAGCTCCTTCTGCTGGTCGCGCAGTCGCTTCTTCTCGAGACTCGCGGCGAGCCGCGCGCGCAGTAGCGCCGGGTTGACGGGCTTCGGCAGGTAGTCCTCGGCGCCGAGCTCGATGCAGCGCACGACGCTGTCGAGGCCGTCGAGCGACGAAGTGACGATCACGGGGACGTCGCGCAGCGCGAGATCGGACCGGATGCGCTCGAGCACTGCGAAGCCGTCGAGCTCGGGCATCTCGATGTCGAGCAGCACGAGGTCGTGCGGGTCGCGGCGCAGCATCTCGAGCGCGACGCGCCCGTTCTCGGCTGCCGCGACGCGGTAGCCCATGAGCTCGCAGCTGCGCATCAGGAGCAGCCGGTTGACCTTGTTGTCGTCGACCACCAGCACGCGCGCGCCGCCGTAGCTCTCAGCCATGGCCGAGCTCCGCGAGCGCGCGCGCGACGCGTTCGTACTCGCGCTCGAGGTCGTCCAGCGCGCCTGCCGTCGCGCGCGCGTGGGCCAGCCCACCTTGCTCGAGCACTTTCGCGCGCGCGCCCAGCCCCGCCGCGCCGAACGTGTGGGCGTTCGACTTGAGCGTGTGCGCGGCGCGCCGGAACGACTCGGCATCGCCGTCGGCCAGCGCGCGGCGCAGCGCGCCGAGCAGGGCCGGCGCTTCGGCGAGGAAGGTGCCCGCCAGCTCGGCCACGAAGCCCTGGCCCAGCGACGCCGCCAGCTCGTCGAGGGTCGCGCGGTCGACCGGCTCGGCGTGCATCGTCAGCGACCTGCGCGCGGTTCGACCTGGGCGAGCGCGTCGACCAGGCGCTCGACGCGGATCGGCTTGGTCAGGTAGTCGTCCATCCCGGCCGCGAGGCACATGTCGCGGTCGCCCTGCATGGCGTTCGCGGTCATCGCGATGATGCGCGGGCGCTCGTGCGCGGCCCAGCGCGAGCAGATCGCCCGAGCCGCATCGAGCCCGTCCATCTCGGGCATCTGGACGTCCATCAGCACCACGTCGTAGACCTGACGCTCGACCGACTCGACCGCTTCGAGGCCGTTCGACGCCAGGTCGGCGCGGTAGCCCATCTGCTGCAGCACGCGCAGCGCGAGCTTCTGGTTGACGACGTTGTCTTCGGCGACGAGGATGCGCAGCGGGCGGCGTGCGGCGATCCCGGCGTCGATGTGCGGCGGCGCGGCCGGCGCGGGCCTCGGCGCGGCGTCGCGCGTGAGCAGGGCCGCCAGCACGTCGAACAGCTGCGACTGCCGGATCGGCTTCGACAGGTAGGCGGCGAACAGGCCTTCGGCCGCGCCGGCCTCGCGGCGGCCGAGCGAGCTGAACAGCACCAGCGGCAGCGCCGCGTCGTGCGCACGGATCGCGCGCGCGAGCTCGACGCCGTCCATGCCGGGCATGTGCATGTCGAGCACGGCGATGTCGAGGCGCTCGCCGCCGGCGAGCCCGGCGAGCGCCTCCTGTCCGGACGCCGCGGTGCGCACCGCCATGCCCCACTTCGACGCCTGCAGCTCGAGGACGCGGCGGTTGGTCGCGTTGTCGTCGACCACGAGCATGCGCTTGCCTTCGAGCGCCGGCTGCACGCCCAGGTAGTGGCGCCCGCGTGCGGCGGGCAGCGCGCCGACCGGCGCGACGATCGAGAACGAGAAGGTGGCACCCTTGCCGGCGCCATCGCTCGACGCCCACATGCGACCGCCCATCAGCTCCGCGAGGCGCTTGCTGATCGCGAGTCCGAGCCCGGTGCCGCCGTACTTGCGCGTGGTCGACGAGTCCGCCTGCGTGAACGACTGGAACAGCCGCTCCATCCCTTCGGCGGTGAGGCCGATGCCGGTGTCGCGCACGGCGAAGGTGAGCTCCACGTCGCCGGCCGCGCGCGGCGCGGCGTCGACCGTCAGCACGACTTCGCCGTGTTCGGTGAACTTCACCGCGTTCGACAGGAGGTTCAGCATGACCTGGCGCAGGCGCGTGACGTCGCCGACGATGGCCGGCGGCACGTCGTCGTCCAGCTCGCAGGCGAGGTCGAGGCCCTTCTCGACGGCGCGGGCGGAGACCAGGTCGAGCGCGGACTCGATGCATTCGCGCAGGTCGAACGGCTGCGTCTCGAGGTCCATGCGCCCCGCCTCGATCTTGCTGAAGTCGAGCACGTCGTTGATGATGGTGAGGAGCGCATCGCCCGACTCGCGGATCGTCGCGACGTAGTCGTGCTGCTCGGCGTCGAGCTTCGTGTCGAGCAACAGCCCGCTCATGCCGATCACGGCGTTCATCGGCGTGCGGATCTCGTGGCTCATCGTGGCGAGGAAGCTGCTCTTCGCCGCGTTGGCGGCCTCGGCGGCGGCGCGCGCCTGCTTGGTCTCGTTGAACAGGCGCGAGTTCTGGATGGCGATCACCGCCTGGTCGGCGAAGGTCGCGAGCAACGAGAGCTCCTTGTCCGAGAACGCCCGGGGCGGCTGTCGCATCACGGCAATCGAGCCGACGCCGCGGTCCTGCCAGAGCATCGGCGCCCAGGCTACCGAGAAGTTGCCGATGAGGTTCACGACATCGCGGACGGCGGCCGGCATGTCGGGCATCGTTTCCGCATCGGGAAGGTGGATGGTGCGGCGCTCGCGCATGACGCGGCCGGTCATGGCCTGGTCGATCGGCTTGGGAAACGTCCGCGCGATGGCATCGAGTGCCGATCCGCGCCAGGCTGCGGCGTGCACCAGGCCGTCGCCGGGCGCCAGGAAGATGCCGAGCTGTTCGGTCGCGAACAGGCGTTGGCAGCTCTCGAGGATCTTGTCGAATACCGGGGCGGTGTCGGCCACCGAGCTGCTGATGACGCGCAGCACCTCGGCCGTGGCGGTCTGCCTTTCGAGCGCATCACGGGTCTCGTTGAACAGTCGCACGTTCTCGATCGCGATCACGGCCTGGTCGGCGAACGTCGCCAGCAGCGCCATCTGCTTGTCCGACATCGCCCCCGGCTCGCTCGACGACACCGAGATGACGCCGATGGCCACGCCGTCGCGCACGAGCGGCGCGGAGGCGATCGAGCGGAAGACCAGCCGATCGGCGTTCGCGCGCGTGTATGCGAGGGCGGTGGGCGCGAGCGTGTCGGGGATCTGCAGCGCCCGGCATTCGAGCACGACCTGGCCGACGAGGCTCGCGCGGTCGATCGGCATCACGTCCGCGCCGTGGAACTCGTCTCCCGCATCGTAGCTTCGCGCGCGGCGCCGCAACCCCTCCGGCTCCACCGTGCGCAGCGCGGCCTTGCGCCCGAACAGGCGGGCCGCGCTCTGCACGATCGCGTCGAACACCGGCCGCGTGTCCGTCGGCGAGCTGCTGATGACGCGCAGCACCTCGGCCGTGGCGGTTTGCCTTTCCAGCGCCTCCTTGGTCTCGTTGAACAGACGCACGTTCTCGATCGCGATGACCGCCTGGTCGGCGAACGTCTCCAGCAGTGCGGCCAAGGAATCGGGGAATCGTCCGGGCTCGGGCCGGCCTACCGCAATCGCGCCGATCGGGTGGCCCTCGCGCGTGAGCGGTACGGCGAGAATGCTGCGGAAGTTGCCGGCAACCGAGGCAGCGCGCGCCGAGAAGTCGGGATCCGCGAGCACGTCGGGAATCGCGACTGGGCTGCCTGTGACAATCGCTCGACCCGCCGCCAGGCCGCGACTGGGGCGCTGCGGCCAGAGGCGACGGATGGCGTCCGCTCCCGCCGGAGTCGGGTTCACGATCGCCGCCAAATGGATCAGCTCGCCGTCGAACGTGAAGACGTTCGCGTTGGTCGCGCCGCACAGCTTCAGCGCAGCCGCCGCAATCGTATCAAACACCGGTTGCACATCAGTCGGCGACTGGCTGATCACGCGCAGGATGTCACTGGTCGCCGTCTGTTGTTCCAGCGCTTCCGTAAGGTCGCGGTTGCGCGCGTCGAGCTCGTTGAACAGCCGCACGTTCTCGATGGCGATCACGGCCTGGTCGCGGAACGACTCCGCCAGCGCGATCTCCCGGTCGTTGAACGGCCCCGGCTGCTTGCGCACCAGCGCCAGCACGCCGAAGCACTCGCCGTCGCGCAGGAGCGGCAGGAAGAGCGCCGCGTTGATCCCGCGCAGCGCGCGCATCCCGGCCTCCTGCGGCGGAAGCTCGATGGCCGACCAGTCGGGCAGGTGCAGCATCCGCTTCTCCACGATCGCCCGCGACGGGAAGTTGGCGGTGGGGTCGATCGGAGTCAGTGGCGTCTGCGCGTCGACGATCGCCCCGTCGGGCGTCGCGCCCGCCACCGCCGAGAAGCTGTCCCGATCGCAACGCAGCAGGAACGCCATGTCACAGGACAGCAGTCGCGCCGCCGTGCCGACGATCGCATCGAACACCGGCTGCACGTCGGTCGGCGAACGGCTGATCACCCGCAGGACGTCGGCGGTGGCCGTCTGTTGCGCCAGCGCCTCGCGCGTCGCGTCGTACAGGCGCGCGTTCTGCAGCGCAACGGTGGCCTGCCGCGACAGGCCGACCAGGAACTCGAGCTCGGTCGCGTCGAAGGGGCGCCCTCCGGTGCGCCAGACGGCCATCGCGCCTTTGACGTCCGCCCCGGCGATCAGCGGCGCCACCATCATCCTCTCGTTCTTCTCGGGGGCGGTGCCGGCGACCTGGATCGCGCGCGGATCGGCGCTCGAGTCGTTCACGAACTCCGCGCGGCCGGCCTCGAGCAGGCTGCCGATGATGCCTTCGCCGGAGCGCACCTCGGTGGCGCGCAGCTGCTCGGCGATGGTGCCGATCGCCACGAGCGCCCGGTAGGTGCGTCCGTCGGCGTCCGGCAGGAAGATCGCGCTGTTGTCCGCGTGCAGCAGGTCCTTCGCGTGGTGCGCGATGCGGTCCATCACGCCCGACAATTCGAGCGTCGACGAGATCTCGCGGCCAACCTCGGCGAGCGCCGCGGTTTCGCGCGCGCGCCGCTGGACCTCGTCGAACAGGCGCGCGTTCTCGAGCGCGACACCCATGCTCGCGGCGACCGTTTCGAGCAGCCGGACGTCGCTTTCGGAGAAGGCGTGCTCGCGCTCGAAGTTGGTCGCGTGGAGGAGGCCGCGGCATTCGTCGCCCACGAGGAGCGGCACCATGACGAGCGAGTGCTCGAACCCCGTGCCCGGGTGCGTGAAGCTCCCGAAGCGTTCCATCTGCGCTTGCATGTCGTCGTTGATGACGAGCGTCTTCTTCGTGCGGATGACGTGCGGGCCGAATCCCCGCTCGGGCAGCGGCAGGCTCGGCACCGACACGCGCGTTCCGTTCTCGACCAGGTAGGGGAAGCTGATGACGTTCGTGGCCGGGTCGTAGATCCGGATGTTGACGTTGCCGGCCTCGACCACCTCGCCCAGCTTGTCGCCGACCAGGTCGATGATCGCCTGGAAGTCGAGGTTCGCGGACATCCCCTGCTGGATGCTGTTGATCACCGCCAGCTCGGCGTTGCGCTGCTCGGTCTCCTTGAGCAGGCGTTGCGTCTCGTCGAACAGCCGCGCATTCTCGAGGGCGACGCCCATGCTCGCCGCCACCGTCGACAGCAGCCGCGCCTCCGCTTCGCCGTACGCGTGCTCGCGATCGTGGTTTTCGAGCACGATGAGCCCGAGGACACGGTCGCCGCCCAGGATCGGCACGCCGATGCTCGACAGCGACGCGCGCGTCCCCGGGATCGTCTTGATACCCAACGCCTCCTGCTCCGCGGGCGTGCCGGTGACGATCGGGCGGCGCGACGCGACGAAGCGCGCCCACATCGGGCTCTCGGAAGTCGGATAGGATGGTATGGCGATCCGGACGCCGCGCTCGTATTCGTAGAGGAAGTGCAGCCTGTCGGTCGCCGTGTCGTGCCAGCGGATGCCGAGGTCGCCGACCTTGAAGACCTCGCGCAGCTTGTCTCCCACCAGGTCGACGATCGCCCGGAAGTCGAGCTTCTCGCTGATCCCCTGCTGGATGCTGTTGATGACGGCCAGCTCGGCGTTCCGCTGCTCGGTCTCCCTGAGCAGCCGCTGCGTCTCGTCGAACAGTCGCGCGTTCTCGAGCGCGACGCCCATGCTCCCCGCGATGGTCGTGAGCAGGCGGATCTCCGCCTCGCCGAACGCGTACTCGCGCTCGAAGCTCTCGACGACGACAACTCCGACGACGCGGTCGGCGGCAACGATCTTCACGGTCAGGCTCGAGAGCGAGCATTCGGTGCCTTCCGCGATTCCCGCTGCCTCGACCTCGGCCGCCGTGTTTCGAACGATGACGCCGCGGTCCGAGACGACCTCGTTCCAGCGGGCCTCCGACGCGGTCACGGGCGGCAGCGTCACATGCGTGCCGTGCTCGATCTCGTAGAGGAAGTGCGCCGTGCGGGTGGCGTGGTCGTACCAGCGTATGCCGATGGTGTCGATGCGCAGCACCTCGCGCAGTTTGTCGCCGACCATCTCGACGATGGCGTGGAACGACAGCGAGCCGGCGATACCTTGCTGGATGCTGTTGATGACCGCCAGCTCGGAGCTGCGCTGCTCGGTTTCCTTCAGCAGCCGCTGCGTCTCGTCGAACAACCGCGCGTTCTCGAGTGCGACGCCCATGCTCGCCGCCACGGTCCCGAGCAGGCGCACGTCGGACTCGCTGTACGCGTTCTCGCGCTCGTAGTCGTGCAACCCGATCATGCCGAGGACGCGGTCGCTGCCCAGGATCGGAATCAGGATCACCGATGCCGCCTGGTCGGTGCCTGGCACGCGCCTCATCCCCACGGCGAGCTGCTCTGCCGGCGAATTCGCGACGACTGGTTCCCGCCGGGACGCGAACCTCACCCACATCGGGCTGTCCGCCGCCGCCATCGGCGTGGGCGTCACGCGGACGTCGCGCTCGTATTCATAGAGAAAGTGGAGCCGGTCGCTGGCCGGGTCGTGCCAGCGGATGCCGACACCCCCGTTGGCGAACACCTCGCGCAGTTTGTCGCCCACCAGGTCGACGATCGCCCGGAAGTCGAGCTTCTCGCTCATCCCCTGCTGGATGCTGTTGATGACGGCCAGCTCGGCGTTCCGCTGCTCGGTCTCCTTGAGCAGCCGCTGCGTCTCGTCGAACAACCGCGCGTTCTCGAGCGCGACGCCCATGCTTCCCGCGACGGTCGTAAGCAGGCGGATCTCCGCCTCGCCGTACGCGTGCTCACGCGCATGGTCGTTGAGGACGATGATGCCCAGCATGCGGTCGGCGGCCAGGATCGGGACGCCGAGGGCCGAGTGCGACGTGTCGGTTCCCGGCATCGTGCGCAGCCCCAGCGTCTCGAGCTCGGCGCGCGTGCCGCGCACGACCGGCTTGCGCGTCTCACGGAGCCGCATCCACATGGCGCTTTCCGACGGCGGCCGCGGCGCCGCATGCAGGCGAACGCCGTGCTCGTACTCGTACAGGTAGAGGATCAAGTCGTTCTTCGGGTCGTACCACCGGATGCTGATGTCGTCGGTCGCGAAGATGTCGCGCAGCCGGTCGCCGGCCAGGTCGACGATGCCCTGGAAATCGAACTTCGACGCGACCGCCTGGTGGATGGCGTCGATGACCGCGAGCTCGGTCTCCCGGAGCGCGAGCCGGTCGCGCAGCGCGCGTTCGTCACGCGAGGCCCGCGGCGAACCCTGCTGCGCCGCGGGCGTGCGGGGTCGATGCGTGAATTCGCGCGCTTGCGGCGGCGGCGCGGAACGCTTGCGCTTCGCAGCCGGGGGCTTGGTCCCAGGCTGCCGCGTCGCCGCGGCCGGACGCTTCGTCGCGGCCTTCCGCTTCGACGCCGGTGTCCCTGCAGGCCCGCGCCCCGCGACAGGGGCGGGACGCTTGCGGCGGCTGCGCGGTTTCGCGGGTCCTGCCATGCGCGTGTCGCGACGCTCGAGGAAGGGGCACGCTGCGGCCGGCGGCAACGAAGGCCGGGCATAGCGACGGCCTCCGGGCAGCGAGCGCCGTCGCGCGCGTAGTCTACCGGCATGCCGGAGCGTTTGCGCCGACGCGAACGCGGCGGCCTGCCGTCACGTAG
>DATLIR010000161.1:0-19437 GCA_035539315.1 Casimicrobiaceae bacterium | reverse complement strand
TCATGGGCTTGCATCGTCATTTCCGGTTCAGGTCCGCGAGGACGCTCCGCAACCGCTGGCGCGCCTCGAACAGGCGCGATTTGACCGTCTTCTCGTCGACGTCCAGCACGCCCGCGATCTCCTGGTAGCTCAGGTCCGAGAAGTGCCGCAGCATCAGCACCGTCCGGTCGTTCACCGCCATCCTCATCACCGCTCCTCGCACCCTGCCGTTCCGCTCCGCCTCGCTGGCCTGCCGCTCCGGATCGTCGCTCTCGGGACCCGGCAGGTCGATCTCGTCGTCGAGGGGCTCTTCCCGCCCGTTGCGGCGGAGCAGGTTGAGCGACTCGTTGACCGCGATGCGGTAGATCCAGCTGAAGAACCGGTAGTGCGGGTCGAACTCGTCGAGGCGCTCCGCCACCTTCATGAACACGATCTGCGCGATGTCGCTCGCGTCGTCGGCATTGCGGAGCACCCACCACGCGGCGTTGTAGACCGGTCGCTGGTACCGGACCACCAGCGCCGCGAAGGCCTCGCGGTCGCCGTGCCGGTAGCGCTCGACCAGGATCTCGTCCGCCTCGTCTTCCACAATTACACCGGAGCGGCGGAAAGGTTGGGCGGGGGCGCGAACGGGCCGTCGCGACAATAGCGCCGCGACCCCCCGGCGCGACGCGCCGGCGCGGACGAAAGCGACCGCGGATCGGGTCGCGGCGGGGTCATCCGGTCTGGATCTCGAACAGCTGGTCGAAACCGGAGTAGGTGAAGATGTCCTTGAGATGGGGACCGACGCGGGTGAGCCGCAGCTTGCCCGACGCGGCGAGCAGCCGCTTGTGCGTCTTCAGGAGCACGCCCAGGCCCGCGCTAGAGATGTACTCGAGGCCGCGGCAGTCGAGCGTGACCACGCCTTGGGTCTTGTCCAGGAACGCCTGCGCGCTGGCCGCCTGCGCGGCGTCGAGCCGGCCGGTCACCACGACGGCGCCGTCCGGCCCGTAGTCGATCGACAGCATTGCCTCATCCCCCAGTCAAAGCCCACTGCGCGAAGCGCTTACGCGGCGGTCTTGCGAAACGTCGTCCGGCTCTCGCGCGTCGCCCCGTCGTAACGGTACTCGATCGCGTCTACCATGCGCCGGATCAGGTGCAATCCGAGCCCGCCGGGCCGCCGCGCATCGATCGGCGCGGCGGTGTCGACGTCGGGCGCCCGCGTCACGTCGAACGGCGGTACGTCGTAGTCGGTGAGCGTAACTTCGACGCCCCCGGCAATAGCCGCCACGTCCAGCCGGACGTCGCGCGTGCTCCCGGTAGCGTATTTGACCATGTTCGTGAACAGCTCTTCCACCACGAAATCGACCGTGGCGAGGAGCGAACGGTCGATGGCGAGCCGGCCGAACGCCTCGGCGGTGAACGCGACCATGGCGTCGATCGACGCGAAGCTGCGCCCGAACGCGCGCGTCAGGCCCGCCCCGGCTTCTGTACGCTTCAGCAGCACCGCAGTCATGTCGTCCGCCTGCGGCGTTCCCTTCGCGTGCACGGCGACGGCCCGCACGATCGCGTCGCGGAGCGCCATCACGCTCCCGGCGTGGTGCTCGCGCACCTGCGCTTCCACGCGCGCCTCGCCAAACTCTTCGCCGGCGCGGTCGAGCTGCTCGTAGAACCCGTCCGACAGCAGGACGAGGACATCCCCCGGCGCGAAGTCCAGCGTGCGCGGCGGGCGCGGGCGGGCCAGCGCCATCGCGCCGAGCGGGAAACAGGTCGGGCGGTGGCGCTCGAACGCACCGACCGCGGCGCGGAAATGGAAGATCGGCCCCTGGCCGCCGCTATGGTAGGTGAGCTGGTGCTTGGCCGGGTCGAGCAACCCGATGAACGCCGTGACGAACCGGTCCTCGGCCAGCGTTTCGGCGAGCCGGTTGTTCACCTGCAGGTAGGCCTGGTCGAGGTCGGTGCCGAGGCGGAATGCCATGCGCAGCATCGCCTGCATCTGCGTCACCGACAGCGCGGGCGCGATGCCGTGGCCGGTCGCGTCGCCGAGCACCAGCAGGAGCCCCTGGTCGATCACCGCGACGTCGTACGTGTCGCCGCCGGTCAGGTCGGCGGGCGTGAACGACGAGCACACCTCGTAGCCCGGCACCTCGGGCATCGACGACGGGAGCGTGCTCATCTGGACGACGCGCGCCATCTCGAGCGCCTGGCGCATCTTCTCGCCCTCGATCACCGCCTCGGTCATGCGCACGCGCTGCAGCGCGACCGCGCACTGCGCCGCGAGCGCCGTCGCGAGCACCTCGTCGTCGGCGTCGAACACGCCGCCCTCCTTGTTCAGCACCTGCATGACGCCGACCAGCACGTCGTTGTGGTCGACCAGCGGCAGCGTGAGCATGCAGCGCGTGCGATAGCCGGTCGCGCGGTCGACGCCGGGGTCGAAGCGCGGATCGGCATAGCAGTCGGGCACGTTGATGATGGTTCGCTCGCGCGCGCACGCGCCGACCAGGCCGGCACCGGACCGGACGCGCACGGGCGCAATGCCGGTCGCGATCAGGAGGACCAGCTCGTCGGTCGCCGGCTCGTGCAGCCATACCGAGCCGCGGTCCGCGTGCAGCACCTGCTTCGCCGCGGCGACCACCTCGCCGAGCATGGTCATCAGGTCGAACGGCGCCGCGAGCGAGCGCGTGACGCCGAGGATGGTCCCGAGGTCGCGCGCCGAGAGCCGGTGGTGGGGGTCGAGGCTCGCCATGGCGCGCGACTCTACCGCATCGCCCCGGATCCCGCGCTGCGCGGGCGTGGCCGTGATCGCGTCGGCGGCTACCATGGACCGTCGGGGGGACCGCGCCGGCATCGCGGCGCGGGCACTTGCGTTATGCTCCGCGTCCCGTCCCGACCGCCAGGCGGCCGGAGCGCGCGGTGCCTCGCCACACTGCTCCGCGACGTAGCCCTTCCGGCGCCGCCTGCCACCCGCGCCCAGCCCGTGCTCTCGCTGTTCGAACGACTGGTCGATCCGTTTCCAGACGCGCCGCCGGCGAGGCCGCCGCACGCCTTCTACGCGTTCCTGTGGGCGGCCACCAAGGGCCTGCGTCCCTGGCTCGTCGCGCTGACCGTCCTGTCCGCGGGCATCGGCGTGTTCGAGGCCTGGCTCTTCAGCGTGCTCGGCAACGTCGTCGACTGGCTCGCGCGCGTCGAGCCGGCCCGCCTGTGGGACGAGGAGCGCGCACGGCTGGTCGCGCTCGCGGCGGTGCTCGCGAGCAGCGTCGCGCTGATCGCGCTGCAGACCGCCGTCAAGCACCAGGCGATCGCGGGCAACTTCCCGATGCGGCTGCGTTGGAACTTCCACCGGCTGATGCTCGCGCAGAGCATGGGCTTCTACCAGGACGAGTTCGCCGGCCGCATCGCGACCAAGGTGATGCAGACGGCGCTGGCGGTGCGCGACACCTGGATCATCGTCACCGAGCTCATCGTGTTCGTCGTCATCTATTTCGCGACGATGCTTGCGGTGCTCGGCGGCTTCGACGCGTGGCTGCTGGTCCCGTTCGTGGGCTGGCTCGCGCTCTACGTCGCCGCGCTCGGGTTCTTCGTGCCGCGGCTCGGCCGCCTCGCGCGCGAGCAGGCCGACGCCCGCTCGCTGATGACCGGCCGGATGACCGACGCGTACACCAACATCGCGACGGTCAAGCTGTTCTCGCATGCGCGGCGCGAGGCCGGGTTCGCGAAATCCGCGATGGGCGAGTTCCTCGGCACCGTGCAGCGGCAGATGCGCCTGGTCACGGGCTTCGAGATCGTCAACCACGCGCTGTCGATGGCGCTGATCGGCGCCACGGCAGGGGCGACGCTGTGGCTGTGGACGAAAGGCGAGGTCGGCGTCGGCGCGGTCGCCGCCTCGACCGCGATGGCGCTGCGCCTGAACGGCATCTCGCACTGGGTGATGTGGGAGATGGCCGCGCTGTTCGAGAACGTCGGCACCGTGCAGGACGGCATCACCACGATCGCGCGGCCGCACGTGGTCGTCGATCGTCCCGACGCCACCCCTCTGGTAGTGAAAGCGGGCGACATCCGCTTCGAGCACGTGAGCTTCGCCTACGGCGGCAAGGCGCACGTCATCGACGACCTGACGCTGCACATCCGGCCGGGCGAGAAGATCGGCCTGGTGGGCCGCTCGGGCGCCGGCAAATCGACCATCGTCAACCTGCTCCTGCGCTTCTACGACACCGAGCGCGGCCGCATCCTGGTCGACGGCCAGGACATCGCGCTCGCGACGCAGGACAGCCTGCGCGCGCAGATCGGCATGGTGACGCAGGACACGTCGCTCCTGCACCGATCGGTGCGCGAGAACATCGTCTACGGACGGCCCGATGCCGACGACGGCGCGATGATCGCCGCCGCGCGCCGCGCCGAGGCGCACGAGTTCGTCGTCGGACTGGTCGACCCGAAGGGCCGGCAGGGCTACGACGCCCACGTCGGCGAGCGCGGCGTCAAGTTGTCGGGCGGCCAGCGCCAGCGCGTCGCGATCGCGCGCGTGATGCTGAAGGACGCGCCGATCCTGCTGCTCGACGAGGCGACCTCGGCGCTCGATTCGGAAGTGGAGGCGGCCATCCAGCAAAGCCTCTACCGGCTGATGGAAGGCAAGACCGTCGTCGCGATCGCGCACCGCCTGTCGACGATCGCGGCGATGGACCGGCTGATCGTGCTCGAGCGCGGCCGCGTCGTCGAGGAAGGCGACCACCGCGCGCTGCTCGCGCGCGACGGCTTGTACGCGCGGCTATGGGCGCACCAGAGCGGCGGATTCCTGGGGGACGAGGCCGACGACGACGCGGTGGCGGTGGCGGTCGCCGCGCCCGCCGGCGGCGACGCGGACGTCGCTCTCGACCCGCCGATGCGACCGGACCCGGCGCACCTGGGCCGCGACCGGCTCACCGGCGCAGAACCCGCGAATACCTGAGGGAACGGGCTCGCTTTGCGCTCAAGGCGCGCAGCGGGCGGCTCAAGCGCCGGCGACGATGCGTCGCGCGGCGAAGCCGTAGGTGCTGCCGATCGGGATGCCCAGCTGCGTGCACGTCGTGCTCGGCAGCGGATTCCCGCACCCGGTCATGTTGAGCGCGAGCCGCGCCAGCGTCACGTCGTCGTGCCGCTCGAGCGCGGCGAGGAAGCCGTCACGGACGGCGGGACTCGCGTAGGTGCCGTCGATGCCGTTCACCCGCACGGCCCCCAAGGCGCGCCCGGTCGGCGCGCGATGCGCCACGGGGAGGCGGTGACCGAGGCGAGCCCGTCCGCGGTGGCAAGCGCGGGGCGAAGACGCCGCGCGGCGGGCGAGTCGATCGGGTCAGCGATGCGCACGCCGGTCAGGTGCCCGGGCGTGGGCATGACGCAGGCGAGGACGAACGAAGCGAAGGGGGACGGCATCGGGGCCTTTCCGGCCGGGGCGCAGGAACATTCAAGCGCCGTCCCCGCGAGACGGCAGGGACGGGACAAGTATGCGCGCCGGGGGAACGCGTGCCGGGATGCGCCGAAATAAAGTTGCCCGCAGCCGCCTCGCCGGGCGTCACGCCCGGGCCCCTAGCCATGGCGGGCCGCGACCAGCCGCGCCGCGCACAGGTCTTCGAGGGCCGTTCCGACCGACTTGAACAGCGTCACCTCGTCACCCCGCTCGCGGCCGCCATGCGTTCCGGCGCAAAGCTCCGCGAGCTCGGCCAGCACATGCGCGCGCGCGATGGCGCCCGTCTCGATCGGCTGAACGAGGTCGCCCGCCTCCTTGAGCGCGCCGGCATAGGTGTCGACGAAGACCCGGGCGCGGGCGACCAGGTCGTCGTCGCTCTCGCGCATGTCGCGCGTGAAGGCGCCGACGAGGTCGACGTGCGTGCCGGCCCGCACCTGCGCGCCGCGCACGATCGGCGCGCGGGCGGTCGTCGCGCAGCTCACGATGTCCGCTTGTGCGAGCGCGCGAACCAGCTCGCCGGCCGGCGTGGCGGGCATCCCGCGCGCCGCCAGCCCGGCCGCCACGTGCTCCGCCCGTTCGGGATGCCGGCCCCACACCATCACGCGATCGACCTGCCGCACGGCGCAGTGCGCTTCCGCCATGAACGGCGCCAGCGCGCCGGTGCCGACGACCAGCAGCGTCCGCGCGTCGGCGCGCGCGAGGTAGGTCGACGCCAGTGCGGAGGCCGCCGCAGTGCGCCGAAGCGTGAGCGCCTCGCCGTCGATCAGCGCGACCGGATGCCCGGTCGTGCCGTCCATCAGCACGTATAGCGCGCCGACGCTCGCGATCCCGCGCTCGCGATTGCGCGGGAACACGGTCACGATCTTGACGCCCAACCCGGCGCCGTCCCACGCCGGCATCAGCAGCAGCCGATCGCCTTCGGGCGTCACGGCGTGGCTCGAGCGCACGGGGGCGGTCGCGCCGGCGACGAATGCGGCGCGCAGCGCGTCGACGAGCGAGCGCCAGTCGAGCGCCGCGTGCACGGCGTCGGCGGGGATCATGGGAATCGCTACGTGCACGCGTGGCTCGCTTATGATCGGCGGCAATGGAGCCGCGTCTTTTCCCTGTCCCCGTATCGCGGGGAGCGGGCAGGGTGTGGGGCGCCGGAACGAATCGTAACCTTCCTCGAGCCCGACGCTCCCACGCATGGATCGCCACATCGTCATCGTCGGCGGCGGCGTCATTGGCAGCGCGATCGCGTCGTTTGCGCTCGCGGATCCCGCCTTCCGCGGCACGGTCAGCGTCGTCGAGCGCGACCCGACCTATGCGCGCGCGTCATCGGCGCTGTCGGCGAGCTCGATCCGCCAGCAATTCTCGACCGCGATCAACATCGACATCGGCCTCGCCGGCATCGACTTCCTGCGCCGCATCGGCGACACGCTCGCCGTCGACGGCGAGCGCCCGGACATTGGCCTCTGCGAGCCGGGCTACCTGTTTCTCTCGACCGGCGCGGGAGCGTCGACGCTCACGCGCAACCATGCGTTGCAGCGCAGTCACGGCGTCGACGTCGCGCTGCTCGACCCGCGCGCGATGCGCGAGCGCTTCCCGTGGCTTGCCACCGGCGACCTGGCGCTCGGCTCGCTCGGCCTGAGCGGGGAGGGCTGGTTCGACGGCTGGAGCCTGCTGCAGGCCTACCGGCGCCACGCCCGTGCGCGCGGCGCGCGCTACATCGTCGCCGAAGCGACCGGTTTCGACGTTGCGGACGATCGCGTGATCGCGCTGCGCCTCGCCGACGGTTCGCGCGTCCCCGGCGATGCGTTCGTCAATGCGGCGGGCCCGTGGGCGGCGAGCGTCGCGCGCTGGCTCGACATCGACCTGCCGGTTCGTGCGCGCCGCCGCTGCGTGTTCGTGTTTACCTGTCCTTCGCCCCTGCCGCGCTGCCCGCTGGTCATCGATCCGTCGGGGCTGTGGTTCCGGCCCGAGGGCGAGGGCTTCATCGGCGGCATCCCGCCCGACGTGGCCGGCGATCCCGACGACGCGCCGCTCGACGTCGACCATGCGGTGTTCGACGACGTGCTGTGGCCCCTGCTCGCGCGCCGCGTGCCGGCGTTCGAGGCCGTGCGCGTGACCCGCGCGTGGTCCGGCTACTACGAGATGAATACGGTCGATCACAACGGCATCGTCGGCGCGCACCCACGCTGGGCGAACGTCTTCCTCGCGAACGGCTTCTCGGGCCACGGGCTGCAGCAATCGCCCGCGGTGGGGCGCGGGATCGCCGAGCTGATCGTGCACGGGCGCTACCGGACGCTCGACCTGTCGCCCCTTCGGTTCGAGCGCCTCGCGCGCGGCGAGCGTATCGTGGAGCTCAACGTCGTGTAGAGGAGCCGCCATGGTCGCGTTTCGCACGTTCGCCGGCACGCTCGCCCTCGCGTGCGCCTCGCTCGCCGCCGCGCAGCAGCCGATCCCGCCGGTCGACTTCCGCCCGTTCTCCGACGGCATGCACTGGATCGTGCGGCAGCCGCTCACCTACGTCATCGGCGTCTCGCAGGACAGCGTCACCGTGCCGGTCGGCTTCGTCACCGACTTCGCGAGCATCCCGCAGGCGCTGCAGTCGATCATCCGCGCGAACGGGCCGTACATCCTGCCGGCGGTCGTGCACGATTACCTGTACTGGAAGCAGGCGTGCACGCGCGAGCAGGCCGACAAGGTCCTGCTGCTCGGAATGATCGAGAACCAGGTGCGCGAGATCCACCGCGTCGCCATCCATGACGCGGTGCGCATCGCCGGCGGCTTCGCGTGGGCCGACAATGCGCGCGACCGCGCCGATGGCTTGGTGCGCATCCTGCCGCCGGAACGCCAGCAGGTGCCGGTCAACACGTCGTGGCCGCAGTGGCGCCAGCGGCTCAAGGCCGACGGCGTGGCCGATGGCCCCGACATGCCGGTGGCGCCCGCGTTCTGCGCGCGCGCCGACATGTCGATCGACGACGCGCTGACGCGGCCCTAGGCGTCGCGACGTCTTCGCGGCGGCTTCCGCGCGCGCAGCACATTGCCGAGGACCGCGACGAACGCCTCGACCGCCGGCGACGCGCTGCGTTGACGCTGGGTCAACAGGCCGAGCGGACGCTCGATCGCGGGCGCACCGATCTCACGGACGCAAAGCCCGGTCGTATCGCGCAGCTCCGATGCGGAAGAAGGCAGGAGCGTCGCGCCGAGGCCCGCGCGCACGAGTCCGATCGCCGTCGCCATGAACGCGACCTCGTAGACCGGCGTGACGAGCCGCCCGATCGACGCGCTCGCCGCGTCGACCAGTCGCCGCACGCTGCTTTCGCGATCCATCAGCACGAGCGGCGTTGCGAGCAGATCGGCGAGCCGCACGACCTTCGCGCGCGCCAGCGCATGCGTGCGCGGCAGCACGGCCATCATCCGGTCGGCGAGAAGCGGCGCGAAGACCAGCTCGCGATCGTGCGGTGGCGCGCTCGTCAGCGCGAGATCCACCTCGCCGGCACGGACCGCGCCGAGCGTGCGCTCGGCCAGCGCGTCGCGCACCACCACCGCGATCCCCGGATGGCGCTCGCGCATCCGCGCGACGACGGCCGGGACGAGCGTCGCGGCGAGCGACGGCAGCGCGGCGACGACCACCCGACCGGTGTTGCGCGCGGCCACGTCCTCGGCCCGCACGGCGACCGAATCCAGCGCGCTGAGCACCTGATCGACGACCGGGAGCAGATCGGCGCCGGCGCGGGTGGGCGCGACCGACCGCGTGTTGCGGTCGAACAGGCGCACGCCGAGCGACGCCTCGAGCTCGCGGATCTGCGCGGACAGCGCGGGCTGGGTCGTGTGAAGCACGTCCGCCGCGCGCGTGAAGCTGCGCAGGCGGGCGATGGTCGCGAACGCGCGAAGCTGCCGGAGCGTGAAATCCATATCTGTGGGCAATAACTGTGATACATATTATTCATTTGTCTTATGGATCGCAATCGCGTGAAATAGGCGTTCCGCCAGGAGGAACCCCATGACCCCGATTTCCCGCACCGGCCTCGTGCTGGCGCTCGCGCTGGGCCTCGCCGCCCCGGCCGCCGCGCAATACCCCGACAAGCCGATCACGTTCGTCGTGCCGTTCGCGGCGGGCAGCGCCACCGACCAGCTCGCGCGCGCTCTCGGGCAGGAGGTGACGAAGATCACCAAGCAGCCGGTCGTCGTCGACGACAAGCCCGGTGCCTCGGGCTTCATCGGCGCCGAGATCGTCAAGAAGGCCCCTCCCGACGGCTACACGGTGTTCATCACGACCAACACGACGCACGCGGCGAACCAGCACCTGTACAAGAAGATCCCCTACGACCCGGTCGCCGACTACTTGCCGGTCACGGGGCTCGGCAAGGGCGGCCAGATCATGATCGTCGCGCCCTCGGTACAGGCGAAGACCGTCGGTGAATTCATTGCGCTTGCGAAGGCGCAGCCGGGGAAGATCAGCTTCGGCAGCGGGAGCTCCAGCTCGCGCGTCGCCGGCGAGCTGTTCCAGCAGATGGCGGGGCTCGACCTCCTGCACGTCCCGTACAAGAGCAACCCGCTCGCGATCAACGACCTGCTCGGCGGGCAGATCCAGATGATGATCACCGACATGGCGACCGGCCTGCCGCAGGTGAAGGGCGGCAAGGTGCGCGCCCTTGGCGTATCGATGCAGAAGCGCTCTCCGCTGGCACCCGAGCTGCCGACCATCAGCGAGGCGGGTGTGCCCGGCTACGACATGGGCTTCTGGTTCGCGGCCTACGTTCCGGCCAACACGCCGGCCGCGGTCGTGGCGCGGCTCAACGCGATCCTGATCGAGGCGACGAAGGGCCCCGCGATGCAGCAGTACTACCAGTCGACCGGCACCGACCCGTTCACGACGTCGTCCGCCGAGCTCGCCAAGTTCCAGGCAGCCGAGTCCGCCAAGTGGAAGGCGGTCATCGGCAAGGCCGGCATCGAGGCCGAGTGAGCGGCTGAGCGTCGGAGCTTTGATGCGTCGCACGCTGCGCCTCGGCGGCGGCGCCGGATTCGCCGGCGACCGCCTGGATGCGGCAGTTGATCTCGCGCGACACGGCGCGCTCGACTGGCTGGTCCTCGAGTGCCTTGCGGAGCGTACGATCGCGCTCGCGCAGCTGCGCCGCCGCCGCGACGCCGGCGCCGGCTACGACGAGCGCCTTGCCGCGCGCGTCGAGTCGCTGCTGCCGGTGCTCGATGCGACCGGCACGCGTCTCGTCAGCAACTTCGGCGCCGCCAACCCGTTGGCCGCTGCCGAGGCGATCGTCGCCATCGCGCGCGGGCTCGGCGTGCGCACGCGCGTGGCCGCGGTCACCGGCGACGACGTCCTCGACGCGCTCGACGGCACCATGCGCACGCTCGAGAACGGACGACCGCTCGCCGACTATGCCCCCGTCTCCGCCAACGCCTACCTCGGCGCTGACGCGCTGCTCCCGGCTATCGCCAGCGACGCCGCGATCGTCGTCACCGGCCGTGTCGCGGACCCGTCGTTGTTCCTCGCGCCGCTGATGCACGCGTTCGGATGGGCGAGCGACGACGTCGACCGCCTCGCGCGTGGGACGGTGGTGGGTCACCTGCTCGAATGCGCGGGCCAGCTCTGCGGCGGCTACTTCGCCGATCCCGGGCGCAAGGACGTGCCGGGGCTCGCGCGGCTCGGCTTCCCGTTCGCGGACGTGGACACGGACGGCGTCGCGACGCTCGGAAAGCTCGACGGGACCGGCGGAACGCTGACCGTGGCGACCGCCACCGAGCAGCTTCTTTACGAGGTGACCGATCCGCACGGGTATCTCACGCCCGATGTCACCGCGGACTTCTCGGCAGTGACGCTCGCCGAGGTTTCGCCCGATCGCGTTACCGTCGCCGGCGCGCGCGGGCGTGCGCGCCCGGACCAGCTCAAGGTCAGCGTCGGCTACGTGGCCGGCTTCGTCGGAGAAGGCGAGATCGGCTACGCCGGCGACAACGCGGTCGCGCGCGCGGAGCTCGCCGGCGCGATCGTGCGCGAGCGGCTCGACGGGCGCTTCGACGAGCTGCGCGTCGACCTGATCGGTGCGACGTCGCTGCACGGGCACAGCCTCGACCCGCGCGCGCGTCCCTACGAGGTGCGGCTTCGCGTAGCCGCGCGCGCCGCCACGCGCGAAGCGGCGGCGCTCGTCGGCGACGAGGTCGAGGCGCTCTACACCAACGGACCCGCGGGCGGCGGCGGAACGCGCAAGGCCGTCACCGAGCAGATCGGCATCGTGTCGGCGCTGCTCAACCGCGCGCGCGTGCACCCGCGGACGACGATCCTCGAGACGGGCTGACCCGATGCCGAAGCTCGCGGACCTTGCGCATTGCCGTGCCGGCGACAAGGGTGACACGTCGACGCTTTCGCTCGTCGCGTACCGCGCGGACGACTACGCGCTGCTCGTCAGGCGGGTGACGGCCGACGCGGTGGCCAGCCACCTCGACGGCATTGTGCGCGGCACCGTGCGCCGTTACGAACTGCCCCAGCTCAACGCGCTCCAGTTCGTCTGCGAGCGGGCGCTGGCCGGCGGCGTCACGACGTCGCTCGCGCTCGACGCCCACGGCAAGTCGCTGTCGTTCGCGCTGCTCGAGATGGCGATCGAGCGCTAGGTCTTCCCGGTTCGCTTGCGCAGCGTGTCGAGCGCCTGCAGCAGCAGGTGCTGGGCGCGCTCGGCCGAGCGCTCGTCGATCATCGTGGGGTCGAGGTAGAGGTCGAGGCCGGACGAGTGCTCGCTGATGATCGTGGTGCGCGCGCCGGCGGCGTCCAGCAGCCCCTCGACCACATAGGGAATCACCTCGCGGCTGATGCCCTTCATCGTGATCGGCGCGAGCGGATGCGCTTCCAGCATGCGGCGCACCAGCGCGTAGGTCTCGTAGCTGATGACGACGCGCCCGGCTTCGGCGATCGACTGCAGCCGCGCCGCCAGGTTGGCCTCCGCGCCGATGATCGTGTAGTCCATCCGGTCGGTGCTGCCGAAGTTGCCGACGTTGCAGTAGCCGGTGTTGACCCCCATGCGCACGCGGAACGGGTACTCGATCCCCTCGTTGCGCCACTTGACGTTCAGCTCGGCGATGCGGTGCTGCATCTCGAGCGCCATGCGCAGGCACGCGCGCGCGTCCTCCGCCTCGCCCTTGCTCTCCGGGTCGCCGAAAAAGATCAGCATCGCGTCGCCGACGAACTTGTCGATCGTGCCGCCGTGCTTCAGCGCGATCGCCGACATCTCGGTGAAGTACTCGTTCAGGAGGCGCGTGATCTGCTCGGGCTGCAGCCGCTCGGTGGTCGCGGTGAAGTCCTTGATGTCGGAGAAGAAGATCGTGAGCTTCTTGCGCTCGGTCTCGATGACCACGTCGCGCTGGCCGCTGAAGATGCTCTTGTAGATCTGCGGCGACAGGTAGCGCGAGATCTTCATCGACAGCGTCGCCAGGAACTCGTTGGCGGACCCGAGCTCGCGGTTCATTCCGTCGATCTGCATCGCCTGGCGGCGCTGGATCAGGATGAAGGCCGCGCCGGTGATCGCCAGCAGCACGAAATAGACGATCAGGTACTTGAACGACAGCAGGTTCTCGGCGAACGGCTGGACGATGCTGACTTCCTGGATGCCGCGCACATCGCCGACCTTCCAGTCGGTCTTGGTGCTCTCGACGTGGCTGTTGTGGCACCGGACGCACGCCGCGCCCATGACGACCGGCGCGATCAGCCGCACCCGGTCGCTGAACAGCGATTCCTGCACGTCGGTAATGAGCTGGTTGGGGTCGCCGCGCAGCCGCAGGAGCGCGCCCGTCTCGAACGGGTCGAGCTCGTGCGGCTTGCGGTTGCGGAACGGATGGTCCGACACGAAGCGGTACGAGATGTTGCTCTGCTTCTCGCTGATCACGCGGCCGAGCTCGAGCGAGAGCGTCGCGGGGATCGGGATCGCGCCGGGGATCGATTCGTAGTTGTGCGTCACCTGCGTCGCGCCGGGAGACGAGAGCACGCGCGCGACGACGTTGCTGCCGTAGAAATTGCGCATGCTGGTGATCACCGAGTTGAGGTCGGTCGCCTGGCGACGCAGCGCCGTCTCGGTCAGGGCGCGCAGGTCGAGCCAGACGGCGATCGGCAGGCCGATCAGGAGCACGAGCACGAGGATCGACAGCATGACGCCGCGCGTGGCATCGCGGATCGGGCGGGTGGCGCGCGGGATCGTCGGCATGGCTCCTCCTCCTCGACCAGGCAGTCGAGAGCCAAGCTTAGCAGCGCACCGGGTGAACGGGATGCGTCCTACCTGCGCCGCGGCCCGGCAGCGCCACGTCCGTCGTCCGGGGCATTTTCCTCGGGCGGGCGGACCTTCCGGAACATCGCGAACAGCATCGCGTCGTACGCGATCTTCACGACGCCCGCGATCAGGAGCGGCCAGCCGAAGGGCGACATGCCGAGCAGCCAGCCGGCAAGCAACGGGCTCACCGCCGCGGCGAGGCTGCGCGGAACCGCCGTGAGGCTCGCCGCCGCCGGGCGCTCGGCGGGCGTCACGATCGCCATGACATAGGAGCTGCGCGTCGGCACGTCCATCTGCGACAGTGCGCTGCGGACGAACAGGAGCGCGATCACCGGCCACAGGTCGGCCATGAACGGGATCGCGATCAGGCACAGGCTCGAGGGCAGGTGCGTGAAGACCATGGTGTTGATCAGGCCGAACCGGCCGGCGATCCGGACCGCGACGAGGAACGACACCGCGGTCAGCACGCCGGTCCAGAAGAACAGCGTCCCCGCGCTGGCGATCGACAGCGAGAACCGCTGGTACAGCCACAGGGCGAGCATCGATTGCACGATGAATCCCCCGCCGAAGGCGTCGAGGCTGAAGAGCGCCGCGAGCACGTACACCCGGCGCTTCGAGACCGTCAGCGGTGCGCTCGCCCGCTGAGCGTCGGCGACGAGGGCGCGCGGCAAGCCGCGGTAGGCCGCAGCGGCGAGGCAGGCGAGCAGCGCATACAGCACGAACATGCCCTGCATCGCCGTCCGCCCGGGCACGCCCCAGGCCTCGGCGGCCAGGGCGGGAAGCGCCGCGGCGAGCGCACCGAGCGCGGCCACCAGCGCCCCCACGAGGCTGTAGCGCGCGAAGACCGCGGTTCGCTCGCGGTCGTCGATTACGCGCGCGAGCACCGCGTGCTCGAGCGGCAGGAACACGCTGACGTCGCCACTCGACGGATTCAGCGTGCCGACCAGCGCGATGACGACCAGCGGCCAGAAATCGTTGACGACGGCGAATCCCAGCCCGGTGCCGGCCATCAGCACGCTGGCCGCCAGCAGCAGCGTCCGGTAGTGGACGCGGTACGCCGTCAGGCCGACCAGCAGCGTCATGACGCCCGAGCCGATCAGCGTCGTCGTCGCGACGATCCCGACCCGCAGCGGGTCGAGTCCCAGCTCGAGCAGGTAGGCCGGCAGGAGCAGGCTCACGTAGCCGTCGCCGAAGGCGCGCAGCGCCTTGGTGACGAGGATGCGCCTGACGTGCGGTGCGCTGCGCGTCATCGCGGCCTCATGCGCGCCAAGCCCCGCCGTCCGTGGGTGACGCTCCGATCGGGGGAAGGATCCGTGATGCGCCCAACGCATGCTCCCGCAAGGGCCGAGGGCCCGCGAACAGGGAGCAGAGCTTGGACGCCGGCGGCGTCTTCGAGGCGGGGAGTCTGCTGGCGTCCCCGGTGCGTCGCAAGGCTAGTCCGGGCGCGAGCGCGTCGTCAAGACGTCCCGCCGCGAGCGAAGCGGCCCGCTAGGCCGTCGGCGGCGCCGCGCGTGCGCCGTGCGCCCGCTTGGTGAGGTAGACCGTCCCGGTGAACGTCGACACCACGGCGCCGTCGTCGCGCGTCACGTCGACCCGGTACACCGCGAGCTTGGCGTTGCGGCTCACTTCGGTCGCGCGCGCGGTCAGGAGGTCGCCTTCGGCGGCCGCGACCTGGAACGTCGTGTGCGTGTCGACGCCGACGGCCACGACGCCATGCGAGTTCGACGCGATGCCGAAGGCGCTGTCGGCGAGGCAGAAGATCGCTCCGCCGTGGCACTTGCCGTTGAAGTTGAGGTGCGGCCCGGCCACGCGCATCGACAGCGTCGCGTACCCGGGCCCCGCGTCGACGAACGTGATCGCGTTGTGGCGCTGGTAGGGATCGCCCTCGGCGAAGCCGCGCAGCGCGGCGACGAGATCGCCCTCCGCGGAGCCGGGCGCGCCGCGCCGCCGCCGCCCGACGCCCGTCTCCGCGGCGTGCGCCGCGAGCGCGTCCGCGAGCGCCGCGATGCCCTCGCCGGTCGCCGCGCTCGTGCGCAGCACGCGCACGCGCCATCCCGCACGGCGCGCGCGCAGGTGCAGCATGTCGGCGAGGTCGCGCTCGGTGCGCGCCGCGTCCGGCTGGTCCGCCTTGCTGACGACGAGCACGTCGGCGATCTCGAGGATGCCGGCCTTGATCGCCTGGACGCCGTCGCCCAGGCCCGGCGGGCACACGACCACGCTGGTGTCCGCCAGCGTCGCGACGTCGACGTCGGACTGGCCCGCGCCGACCGTCTCGACGACGATGACGTCGAAGCCGGCGGCGTCGAGGAGGTCGACGATGCGCCGCACCGGCCGCGCGAGCCCGCCCGGATGGCCGCGCGAGGCGAGCGAGCGGATGAACACCGCCTCGGCCGCGCCCGCCTCGCCCATGCGGATGCGATCGCCCAGCACCGCGCCGCCGGTGATCGGGCTCGACGGATCGATCGCGACCACCGCGACCCGCTGGCCGCGCGACGCGTGCTCGCGCACCAGCGCGTCGATCAGCGTGGACTTGCCCGCGCCCGGCGCGCCGGTGACGCCCACGACGTGGGCGCGGCCGGCGAAGGGCGCGAGCGACGCCGACAGCGCGTCGGCGGCCGGCAGGCGGTTCTCGATCTCGGTGATCGCGCGCGCGATCGCCGCGCGCTTGCCGGCGCGGATCGCCGCGACGCGCTCGGCCGGCACCCCCGGCGCGCCCGCGCCATCGCGGGATTCGGTGCGTTTCACGGGGGCGCGCGTCAGACGACGATCAGCGGGCGCCCGAAGCCCAGCTCGCGCCGCAGCGTGCCGCAGATCTCGCCGTGCGTGCAGCCGACGTCGGCGGCGGCGACGACCTGCGCGAACAGGTTGGCGCGCGCGTCCTGTGCGCCTTGCGCGAGCTCGTCGAGCGCCCGGGCGACCGCGCCGGCCGAGCGTTGCGCCTTCCACGCGGCGAAGGCCGCGACGTGCGCGCGCATCTCGTCCGGATCGGGCTTCGCGAGGGCCGGCCGGGCATCCGCGGCTTCCTCCACCTGGTAGGCATTCACGCCCACCACCGTCTGCTCGCCGCGGTCGACGCGATCCTGGAAGCGGCGCGCCGAGTCGCCGATGCGACGCTGCACCAGCCCCGACTCGACCGCGCGGTACATGCCGCCTGCCGCCTCGACCTCGGCGAGGATCGCCAGCACCTTCGCCTCCATCTGGTCGGTCAGCGTCTCGACGTAGTACGAGCCGCCGAGCGGATCGATCACGTCGGTCAGGTGGGCCTCCTCGCGCAGGATGTTCTGCGTCGCGACCGCGATGCGCGCGCCGAACTGCGTCGGGCACGACAACGCCTCGTCGTACGCGTCGGTGTGCAGCGACTGCAGGCCGCCGAAGATCCCGGCGATGGCCTGCGCGGTGACGCGCGCGATGTTGTTGAGCGGCTGCTGGCGCGTGAGGTCGACGCCGGAGGTCTGCGCGTGGAACTTGAATCGCCACGAGCGCGGGTCGCGCGCGCCGTAACGCTCGCGCGCAAGGCGCGCCCAGATCCGCCGCCCGGCCCGGAACTTGGCGATCTCCTCGAAGAACGAGATCGAGATGTCGAAGAAGAACGTGAAGCGCGGCAGGAACGCGTCGGGCGACATGCCGGCGGCGACGCAATCGTCGGCGTACTGCAGCGCCGAGGCCAGCGTGAACGCGAGCGCCTCGGCCGGCGTCGCGCCCGCCTGCTGCATGTGCTGGCCGACCACCGACAGCGGGTTCCAGCGCGGCACGTGCTCGTTGCACCACGCGATGTGGTCGGTCAGGACGCGGCGCGCGCCGGGCAGCGCGAGCCGGAAGAACATGTGGTTGGCGACGAAGTGCGACAGGTAGTCGCTCTGGTTCGACGTGCCGCTGATCGCGCGCCAGTCGACGCCGCGCCGCTTCGCCGTCGCGAGCATGAACGCGAGCAGCGTGAACGGCGACGGATCGTTCATCGCGCAGGACGTCGTGGCGAGGTCGACGCCGTCGAGGCAGGTCGTCATGTGGTCGGCGCTGTTGGCCACGACGCCGCAGGTGCCGAGGAGCTCCGCGTCCACCTGGTCCATGTCGTAGCCGCGGAACACCGAGTTGCACGGGATCAGCGACACCGCGGTCGCGCCCTGGTCGAGGATGTCGCGCAGCCGCGCGTTGTAGGCGATCGGCGTGCCGAGGCCGATCAGCTGCCGCTGCGTCCAGGTGCGGCCGCGGTGCATCGTCGCGTAGATGCCGCGCGTGTACGGGGGCTGGCCCGGGAAGCCGACGTCGGCGTCGAAGCGCGCCGCGTCGACGTCGAGCGGCGTGTACAGCGGCTTGACCGGGATCCCGGAGCGGTTGTGCACGGGGGCATCGACGCCGATCTGCGCCGCGTACTCGGCGGACCAGCGCACCTGCGCCTCGTCGGTCGACGCGGGAATCGGATCGGGGAGCGGCTTGTTCATCGGTCGTCCTCGGCGTCAGGCGGGGAAGCGCGCGGCGCGCAGGCGGGCGGCGGCGTCGGCAACGTAGCGGCTGATCTCGTCGAGCGGCGCGCCGGGATGGAACACGCGCGCGACGCCCGCGTCGAGCAGCATCCGCTCGTCCTCGTCGGGCACGATGCCGCCGACGATCACCACGACGTCGTCGAGGCCCGCCTCGCGCAACGCGGCCATCAGCTTCGGCACGATCAGGTGGTCGGTCGCGAGCGACGACACGCCGATCACGTCGACGTCCTCCTCGAGCGCGAGCTTCACGACCGTCGCGATCTCCTGCCACGGCGGCGTGTAGACGACCTCCATGCCCGCGTCGCGCAGATGCGCCGCGACGATGCGGCTGCCGCGGTCGTGGCCGTCGAGGCCGATTTTCGTGACCAGTACCTTGGGAGGCGTTTGCATGGCGGGCGGCGATGGGTCAGGCGTCGAGCGGCTCGCGCAGCAGGCGCACGAAGCGTCTCGCCAAGGTCGCGGGGGCGTCCTTGCCCGCCCGGTACCAGGTCTGCGACCAGTTGAGGGCGCCCAGCAGCATCAGCCGCAACGCGCGGCGGTCCGTGCGCGGCGGCAGCGGCAGCCCGGCGATCGCCTGCGCGAAGGTCTGCTCGTACTCGTCGCGCAACGCGACCAGGCGCCCCGCGACCTCGGGGGCGTCGTCGGGACGCACGCGGATCACGACCTGGCCGTAGTCGCTGTCCTCGAGCAGACCGGCGAGGTGCGCCGCACAGGCGTTCTCGAGGCGCTGCCAGGGGTCGCCGTCCCGCATGAGCGCCGGGGCCACCGCCGCCTTGATCCGGCGCACGCCCTCCGCGTACACCGCGACCAGCAGCTCTTCCTTGGACGCGAAGTGGTAGTAGAGCGATCCGGGCAGCATGCCGGCGGCGCCGGCGATGTCGCGCATCGACGAGGCGCCGTAGCCTTTCCCGGCGAAGAACCGCGCGGCCGCGTCGAGGATCAGCGGCAGCCGGTTGTCGGCACGCGGGGCACCGCCGGGGGACGCGGCGGGTCGGGCGGCGGTAGCGGCGGGCATGGCGGGAGGCTCTTCCCAAAACAAACAGTTGTTTGGTAGGATGCCGCAGTGGGGGCCGGCTGTCAATGCGACGCCGGTCGCCCCGTCCTCCCGGCGCACGACCGGGCGGGCTGAAACGATGCGCTCGTCGCCGCGCGGCCGGGGTCGCGGCGTGCATGGCCTTCCTCCTTCGTCGTCGCTCGCGACGGCCGCGCGGCGACGAGCGCATCGTTTCAGCCCGCCCGGTCGTGCGCCGGGAGGACGGGGCGACCGGCGTCGCATTGACAGCCGGCCCCCACTGCGGCATCCTACCAAACA
>DATLIR010000160.1:0-7315 GCA_035539315.1 Casimicrobiaceae bacterium | reverse complement strand
GCCGACGAGAGCAGCGAGTGCTGGCGCTCGATCGTTTCGCGCGCCGAGCGACAACGGTCGCGCCGCTGCGCGAGGTCGCGGGTCAGCACGGCCCGATCCTCGGCATTTTGCGGCGTCTGCACGGCCTGAAGCCGCGGATCGTCTGCGGCGAGCTTGCGCCGCTCGGTGGAAGCGTTTGCGCCGTCCACGGGCGCTACGGAGCCCGAAACCACCATTTCCCTGTCCCCCGCGGAACAGGGCTTCGCCTGGTAGCGCACGGTGCCGTCGGGCGTCGCGCACTTGTACATGGCCGCCTCGGCCGGGACGGCCCATGCCGCGATGCCCGCAACGAGGACGAAAACGGTGAACGGACGCATGCGGATGGCACCCAGAAAGGGAGGATGCCTGTAGGACAGCAACCGTCATGCCACGGCCGGTGTAGCCGCGGGCCAGGCAAGCGTTGACCGACGGGCGGTGTGGGACGACCGAGGGGCGTGCGTTGCGGCGAGTGCCGATGCGCGGAAGTGACCTCTCCCGACATCGTTGCGCCAGCGCAACGGATGCAATGGCGGCACTGCCTGGCCACACGCCGTCATGCACAGCGTCCTTCCCCTCCACTCCGTCACCTTCCCGCCATCGGGGCGGCTGCGCGCGGCCGGGATGGCCACGCGGCGGCGCCATGACCGGACGCTGGCCTGGCTGATGGTCGCGTTGGCGCTCGCGTTCATCCTGATCCCGGCCAATGCGGATGCGGCGTCGCCCCAGCGCACCGTGTGCACGATCACGGTGAATTCGCCGGACGAGAAGGAGGCGCTGCGTCGCTACCTGCCGGCGGACCGCTTCCGCTTCATCGAGCTGGTCGAGCGCGGGCGACCCGACTGGCTGGCGTCGGCGCGACGGCAGGACGTGCGCTGCGACGTGCTGGTGATCTCCGGCCACTACGACGGCGGCAACGAGTTCTTCTCCGACCAGATCGAGGCGCGCGAATTCCTGCCCGTCGCCGAGCTCGAGCGCGCTTCGTGCAGCGAGCCCGACCGCGGGATGTTCGCGAACCTCAAGGAGGTCTATCTGTTCGGCTGCAATACGCTCAACCCCGAGGCGGTGCGCGGCACATCGGGCGAGATCGAGCGGAGCCTGGTGCGCTCCGGCCATTCGCGCGGCGAAGCGACGCGCATGACCAAGGTGCTCGCCGCCCGCCACGGCGAGAGCAGCCGCGACCGCATGCGCCAGATCTTCGCCGACGTGCCTGCGATCTACGGCTTCTCGTCGGTCGCGCCGGTCGGACCGATCGCGGGCCGGCTGCTCGTCCAGCACCTGCAGGGCGGCGCGAGCGAGTTCGGGAGCGGCCGCGCGAGCGGGCGATTGCTGGGGCAGTTCCGTGCGCACGCGCTGGTGGCGACCAGCGGCGTAAGCGCGTCGGATCCGCAGGCGACCTACCGCTCAGACATCTGCGGCTTCGCCGACGACCGTCGCTCGGCCGCGCAGAAGCTCGCATTCGTCCACCAGGTGCTCGGGCGCGAGGCCGCGGAGGTCCGCCTGTTCCTCGACCGCATCGAGCAGCTGGAGGCATCGCTGACTGCCGACGAGCGGAACGATGCCGAGGTCGCCCTCGCGCTCGACGCGATCGCGAACGATGCCGACGCGCGCTCACGCTTCATGGCCTTCGCGCGCGACGCCGACCAGCCTGCGGTGCGAGCCCGCATGGTGTCGCTCGCGCACAAGCTCGGCTGGCTCGACGCCGAGGGCAGGACCGCCGAGCTGATGGCGATGATCGATGCCCGCCTGGCGGCACCGGATCTGGGCGCGGCAGACGTCGACCTCGTCTGCTCGCTGAACCAGGACCACGGCCTCGATGCCGAGATCGCGCGGATCGGCGTCGCGCAGCGCCATCCGGGCAGCGTCGCGCAGGCCGCGGTGCTCGCGTGCCTGGGCGACGCCGACCATCGCGGCCGCACGCTCCAGGCGCTCACCAGCCAGCGCGACGACGACGTGCGCATCGCGCAGGTCTACCTGCGCCACCAGCCGGTCGATGACGCCGGCGACCTGCGCGCGATCGCCGACGGCATCGGGCGCATTCGCGACGCGGAGACGCAGGTGCGCGCGCTCAACACGCTCGCGTCCCACCGTCTTTCGGATCCGGTCACGCTGGAAGCGCTGGCACGCTTGTTCCCGTCCGCCGAGACCGTGGGCGTCCAGAGCGCGATCGCCGGCGTCCTGATCCGCGCCGATTACGCCGTGCTGGGCCGCTCCGAGCTCCTACGCACGCTCACCCAGCACCGGCTCCGCAGCGCCGGGGGCGAGAGCCTGGTCGACGTCCTGATCCGGCGCCTGCGACAGCCCTGAAACCCGACGGCAGCTTCCTGTAGGAATCGTCCGTCGGAGGCAACCCGCGCGGCCAAAACAGACGCGTTGTGTGCCGCATGACGCAGGACGCGTGCGATACTCGCCGGCACTTTGCCCCCGGCGTCCCGCATCGTCATCCGCCCGATTCTCGCGCTGGTCGCGTGCCTCGCGACGCTGGCGCCGTTCGCCGTTCGTGCCGGCGACGTCAAGACCGTCTGCACGATCACCGTCAACTCGCCCGACGAGCGCGAGACGTTTCGCCGCTGGCTGCCCGCGGATCGCTACGAATTCGTCGAACTGGTCGAGCGCGGGCGCCCCGACTGGCTCGCGTCGTCGTGCCGCAAGGGCGTGCGCTGCGACGTCCTGCTGATCTCCGGCCACTTCGACGGCGGCACCGAGTTCTACACCGACCGGCTCGACCAGCGCGAATACCTGCCCGTCAGCGAGCTCGAGCGCGTGTCGTGCAGCGAATCCTGCCCCGGCCTCTTCTCGCAACTGAAGGAGGTCTATCTGTTCGGCTGCAACACGCTCAACGCCGAGCCGATGCGCAGCGCGTCGCCCGAGATCGGGCGCAGCCTGGTGCGGGCCGGCTATTCGCCCGCGGATGCCGACGCGCTGGCGCGCCTGCTTGCGGAGCGTCACGGCGAGAGCAACCGCGACCGCATGCGCAACATCTTCAAGGACGTGCCGGCGGTCTACGGCTTCTCGGGCAAGGCGCCGCTCGGCCGGTATGCCGGGCCGCTGCTGGAACGCTATTTCCAGGGTGGCGGGGCGGACGAAGTGGCCACCGGACGGTCCAGCGCCTCCTTGCTCGGGTTGTTCGCGCGCACCGGAATGACCGTGACGCCGGGGATGACCGACGCGGATCCGCACGCGGCGTTCCGCGCCGACGCCTGCCGCTTTTCCGACGATCGCGTGAGCAACGCGGGCAAGATCGCCTTCGTCCACGAGTTGTTGCGCCGGCCGGCCGCCGAAGCCCGCATGTTCCTCGATGCGATCGAGCGCTGGGCGGCAACGCTGACCGACGCGCACCGTGCTCCGGAGGACGTGGCCGCGCTCGAGGCGCTCGCCGGCGACGCCGAGGCGCGCGAGCGCTACCTGGCGTTCGCCCGCGACGCCGACGAGCCCGCGGTGCAGGTGCGCATGATGGCGCTTGCGCGACGGCTGGGCTGGCTGTCGGTCGCGGACGAGCGCGCCGAGTTCGCGCGCATGATCGTCGAGCGCTCGCGTCGCAACGCGCTGGGTGCCGCCGAGGTCGAGCTCGCCTGCGCGCGCGGCGGCGACCGCGATACGGGCGACGAGCTTGCCCGCCAGGTGCGCACGCCGCGCCAGGACAAGGTCGCGCTGTCCGCCGTGCTCGCCTGCCTCGGCGATGCGGAGAGTCACGCGCGCGTGGTGCACGCGCTCACTGGCGATGATGACGGCGACGTCGGCATCGCGCAGGTCTACCTGCACCACCGGCCCATCGTCGATGCCGTCGAGCTGCGCAAGGTCACGACCGGGATCGCGCGCATGCCGGTCCGCGACGCGCAGGTTCGCGCGCTCGACACGCTCGCCGCACAGCGCGTCTCGGATCCCGACAGCCTTGCCGCCCTCGCCACGCTGTTTCCCCAGGCGAAGTCGCTGCAGGTGCAGCGTGCGATCGCCGGCATCCTGATTCGCGCCGATCACAGCGCGCTCGCGCGCGCCGATCTCGCCCGGACGCTGAAACGGTACCGCATCAAGTCGCCCGACGGCCAGGACATGATCGACGTGCTGATCCGCCGGCTCGAGGCCTCCTGAGCGGCATCGCGTCGGGCTGAAGCCCGACCCACGGCGTCGCGGGAACGCGGGTGGGTCGGGCATCAGCCCGGCGCTGTTCCCCAGCTTCACCGTCTCGCGCGCATCCGAGCGCCGCACGCCTTATCATCGCAGCCTCTCCCTCGAGGACCGCGCGATGGCCATCGACCTCCGCTCCGACACTGTCACGCGCCCGACAGCCGCGATGCGCGCGGCCATGGCGGCGGCCCCGGTCGGCGACGACCAGTACGGCGAGGATCCCACCGTCAACGCTTTGCAGGAGCGGGTCGCGCAGATGCTCGGCAAGGAGGCCGCGATCTTCCTGCCGTCCGGCACGATGGCGAACCAGGTCGCGCTGCGCACGTTGACGCGGCCGGGCGACGACGTGCTGGTGAGCCGCGAGAGCCATGCGGTGTGGCACGAGATGGGCGGCTCCGCGGCGAACGCCGGCGTCCAGTTCACCGAGATCGGCGCTCGTGGCGTGTTCGACGCGGGCGCGATGCTCGCCGCGATGAAGCCGCGCGGACACCCGATCTATCCGCCCACGACGCTGGTGGAGGTCGAGAACACGCACAACCGCTCCGGCGGCATTGTCGTGCCGCAAAAGGTCGTCGAGCACGTGTGCTCAGTCGCGCGTGAGAAGGGCCTCGCGACCTTCCTCGACGGCGCGCGGCTGTGGAATGCCGCGATCGCCAGCCGCCGCAAGGAAGCGAGCCTCGCCGCGCCGTTCGACCTCGTCGCGGTGTCGCTGTCGAAAGGCCTGGGCGCGCCCGGAGGATCGCTCCTCGCCGGGCCGCGCGCGACGCTCGACCTCGCCGTCCGCTACCGGCGCATGTTCGGCGGCGCGATGCGGCAGGCGGGCATCTACGCGGCGGCGGGAGTGTACGCGCTCGACCACCATCATGCCCGGCTTGCCGAGGACCACGCCAACGCCAGGGTGCTCGCCGAGCGCCTCGCCCAGAGTCCCCGCGTCACGCTCGACCTCGCGACCGTTCAGACCAACATCATCGTGTTCGGCGTGGCGGACGAGGCACCCGACGGCGCGGCGATCGTGGCGGCGGCGCGCGAGCGCGGCGTGCTCGTATTCGCGTTCGGCCCGCGCACGATCCGCGCAGTGACGCATCTCGACGTGTCGCGCGCGCAATGCATCGAGGCGGCCGGCGTCCTCGCCGCGATCATTGACGGCGCCTGACCGCCGGCTGCGGCGGCGGGCCGATTTGACGCCCGCGCCGCCTCCCGGTACCGTCGCTCGATCGCCCCAGACCGCGAGCGGCCACGAGGCCGGGAAGCGGCGGCGCCCGCCCCGAGGAGAGAACGATGGCCCCGCATCGCCGGTTGTCCGCCGCAGCGCGCCTCATCGCCGCCGGCATCCTCACCGCCACCGCGCTCGTCGCGCAAGCGGCCGACACGGTCAACGCCTATTCGATCTGGCCGGAGAACTGGGCGCGGCCGATGTTCGAGGAATTCGAGAAGGCCACCGGCATCAAGGTCAACTTCGTGCGCTTCAGCTCGGGCGAGGCGCTCGCGCGCGTGACCGCGGAAAAGAACAACCCCCGCGTCGACGTGCTGTTCGGCGGGCCGGTCGAGACGTTCGCCGCAGGCATCAACGAGGGACTGTTCGAGCCGTACAAGTCGCCGTCGTTCGCGAGCCTGCCGCCGCGCTTCCGCCATCCCGACGGCCAATGGATCGCCATTGCCGACGATCCGCTGGTGTTCATGACGAACGACAAGTTCCTCAAGGAGAACAACCTCAAGGCGCCGGCCTCGTGGAACGACCTGCTCGCGCCCCAGTACAAGAACATGCTCCAGATGGCCGACGCCCGCACCTCGGGCACCGCGGTGACGCGCATCTTCTCCGTGCTGGAGGTGAACGGCCGCGACGAGAACAAGGCGTTCGACTATATGAAGAAGCTGCGTCCTAACGTGCAGCTCTACACCAAGAGCGGCGGCGGCGGCACGCTGCCGGTCGGGCTGGGGCAGGCGGGCGGCGGCATCTTCTTCATCGTCGACGCGCTCGACACCAAGGCGAAGGGCTACGACGTGACGATCAGCTTCCCGAAGGAGGGTATCGGCACGGCGGCCGAGGGTATCGCGCTCATCAAGGGCGCGAAGAACCCCGAGCTCGGCAAGAAGCTCATCGACTGGGCGACCTCGCCGGCAATGCAGAACCAATTCGCGAAGTACAAGATCAACTTCGTGCCGGCCCACCCCGACGTCGCGCTCGAGCCCTCGCTCGCGGCCGTGCTGAAGGGGGCCAACATCTTTCCGATCGACGCGGGCTACGCCGGCGCGAACCGCAAGCGCGTCGTCGACCGCTGGATCGCGGAAGTGCTCAACCCCTGACCCCGGCATCGTCCGCGCTCCCCGGCACCTGCCGGGGCGCGGGCGCCCGGTGCGCGCGACGTGAACACCCCCGCCGTGCTGCGGCGCGACCCGGCGGTCGCAGCCGCCGTTGTCGTGTTGTGGCTGCTGCTCGCGCTGTTCGTCGTCTACCCGATGGCGACGCTGCTCGGGCGCGTCCTCGTCGACAAGGACGGCTTCAGCCTGGCGGGGATCGTCACCGTCCTCACCGACCGCCACCAGGTCCGCGCGTTCTGGAACAGCCTCGCGCTCGGCGCGCTGGTCGGCGTCGGCGGCACCGTCATCGGCTTCGTGTTCGCGTTCACCGCAGCGCGCGGACGGCTGCCGCGGTGGCTGCTGACCGCGATCGACGCGGCGGTGCTGCTGCCGCTGGTGTCGCCGCCGTTCACGACGGCGATCGCGATGATCTTCTCGTTCGGGCCGCGCGGGCTCATCACCTACGAGCTGCTGGGCCTCAAGGGCGTGACGGTCTATGGGCTGCCCAGCACGCTGTTCTCCGAGATCCTCACCTATTTCCCGATCGCCTACCTGACGTTGCGTCCCCTGCTGGCCGCGATCGACTCGAACCTCGAAGGCATGGCGCTGTCGCTGGGCGCGTCGCGCTGGCGCGTGTTTCGCACCGTCACCTTGCCGTTGTGCGTGCCGGGCCTCGCCAACGCATTCCTGCTCCTGTTCGCGGCGTCGCTCGCGGACTTCGCGACGCCGCTGATCCTCGCGGGCAACCAGTTTCCGGTGCTGCCGACGCAGGCCTACCTGCAGATCACCGGGATGTTCGATCTCCGCGGCGGGGCGGCGCTCTCGCTCGTGCTGCTGGTGCCGGCGCTGGCGGTGTTCCTGCTGCAGCGCTACTGGG
>DATLIR010000159.1:0-10598 GCA_035539315.1 Casimicrobiaceae bacterium | reverse complement strand
TGCGCGGCGTCGAGCGTTCCGGGGCCCGCCAGCGCCAGCGGCAGCAGCACCGCGGCGACCTCGCGGACCGCGGCGTGCTCCTCGGCCAGGAGCTCGGCGATGTCGCCCTCGCCCGCCTCGGCGAGCCGCGGAAACAGCTCGCTCTCCTCGAACCGGAAGTGGCGGACCACCTCGTCCTCGAGATGGCGCGCGAGCGGCGCGGCGAGCCGGTCGATCGCGGCACGGTCGCGCGCGGCGAGCGCCTGCTCGAGCTGCCCGTAGAGCGCGAGCGCGGCACGGTGCTCCGCATCGAGGATACGGGGCGTTTCGCGGCGATAGTTCATGGCGTCGACGAGCGTGGCGGCGCGACGAGGAGCGCGCGGGCCAGCGCGCGCACCGCCTTGGCGAAGGACAGCGCGTAGGCGAGCGCCCCCGCGGTGCCGACGAGCGCCGCGAGGCGCGCCATGCTGCCCTCACCGGCGACGATCGCCAGCGCGAGCAGCGCGAGCGCGGCGACGTGCAGCCGCGCGTGCCAGGCGAGCGAGCGCGCGTCGGTCAGCGACGACGGCGTCGGTGGCCGGCGCGACCCGCGACCCGCGTGCATGGCCGCGAGGAACGGGACGATGCGCTGCAGGATGCCGAGCACGAACGTCAGCAGCCATCCTCCCACCAGCGTCGCGCCGAACAGCGTCGCCAGGCGCGGCACCGGCGGTTCCCACGCGAGAACGAGCGCGATCGCCAGGCTCGCGATCAGGGCGCCCCACGCCAGCGCGACGAGGCGAAAACCGGTGCCAAGTTCGCGGCGCAGCCCGTGCGCGACCACGTCGCGCATCGATTGCACGTGCAGGACCGCGGCGATCAGGCCGGTTCCCGCGGCCGCCACGCCCATGACGCGCGGGGCGCCACCGAGCGCCGCGACCACCGCGAGAACGAGTGCCGCGGTCGCGAGCGCGAACGATGCCCAGCCGCGCTCCGGCCGCGGCCCGTCGCCCAGCGCGAACATCGGCACCAGCACGTACGAGAGGCCCAGCGCGAGCATGCCCATGAACCCGTAGGTCGCGAGCGTGAGGTGCAGCGCGAGCACCGTGGTGCGCGGCAACGGGACGTCGAGCGCGTATCCGGCCACCGCGACGAGCGCGGTGGCGAGTGTCGCGACCAGCGCGACCGTCGCCACGCTTCCGTGCGCGACGACGAGGGGCAGGCCCTTCGCCCCGGCCAGGTTGCGCGCGAGCAGCGCGACAAAGGCCGCGAGCGACACCGCGACGGCCGCGCCTCCGAAGGCGAGCAACGGAAGCGACGGCCACCCCATGCCCGCGACGAGCGCCGCGACGCCGGGCACGTAGCCCCAGAAGATGGCGGTCGCGAGCCGCGCGTGCGCGATCGGGCGCCGCGTCGCGACCGGGAAGAGCTGCAGGCTCGCGCCGATCGCCGTCATCGCGAGCACGCCCAGCGTGATCGCGTGCAGCGAGGCGAGCGGCCAGCCGAGCCCGCCCGCGAACGCCGGCAGCGCGTCCGCGCCGGCCAGCGCGGCCAGCCATGCGACGACGTGGAAGGCCACCGCCGCGCCGAAGAAGCGGAAGGGAACCGACGCCGGCAGGAGCCGGCTGCCGGCGCCCGCGAGCACGCCACCCGCCAGCGTCATGGGGCCACCCGCTCGAGCTCGAGCCGCACCTCGCCGGCGTCACCCGCGACGCGCGAGGCGGCCCAGCCCTGCTCGGCCAGCTCGGGGTAGAGGAACACCGGGTCGCGGTCGAGCCGCACGACGATGCGGGTGCCCGGCGGCACCTTGGCGCAAAGCGCCAGGATCGCGACCATCGGCTCGGGCGGCGCGAGGCCGCGCACGTCGATCTGCACGACCTCGCCGCCGCCGCTGCACGTCGCCGCGGCGGCGATCATCGCGCCTCCGCGAGCGCGCGCACCAGACGCTGCGCCATCACTGCCGCGACCTGGCGGCGCCAGTTCGCCTGCGCCAGCGTCGTGCGCATCGGCGCCGCCTGCCGCTGCACCGACTTGCCGAGCGCCGCGAGCAGCACCTCGTCGACCGCGTGGCCCAGGAAGGCATCGGTGCCCGTCAGCGGAAGGGGGCGCGAGTTGGTGCCGGTGAGCGCCACGTCGAGCACCGCGATGCGGCCGCCGTCGACGACGATGCGCACGGCGACGCCGGCGAGCGGGAAATCGATCGCGGCGCGGATGCGCGCCTTGCGATAGCCGCTTCGCGCGCCGGGCGGCTGCGGCGGCACGATCGCCGCGGCGACGAGCTCGCCTGGCGCGAGCGCGAGATGCGCGCGCCCGTCGTCGCGGTAGAGGTCCTCGAGCGCTGTCGTGCGCGTCCCCGCCGGCCCGACGATCTCGACCCGCGCGCCGCACGCGATCAACGCCGGCGCGAGGTCGCCCGCGTACGCCGCGTGGCAGTGCCCGCCCTGCGGCGCGACGTGGCAGGTGTCACCGCCGAGCTTGAGGCAATAGCCGTTCGATCTCCGCCACCAGGCGCTCTGGTTGAAGTACACGCAGCGCGTGTCGACGCACAGGTTGCCGCCGAGCGTCGCTGCGCTGCGGTGCGCGGGCGCGGCGATCGACGCGGCGGCCTCGCGGATCGCCGGCGCGAGGGTGGCGATGCGCGGATCGCGTGCGAGTGCGGCAATCGTCACGCCCGCGCCGAGGCGCGCGTGCGTTTCGTCCACGTCGATCGCGTCGAACCCGGGCAAGGCGGACAGGTCGACCAGCACGCGCGGCGCGCCCAGGCCATGGCGCAGGTTCGGTACGAGGTCGGTGCCGCCCGCGATGGCGCGCGCGTCGTGCGCGTCCGCGAGCCAGCCGATCGCCTGCGCCACCGTGGTCGCGCGCCGCAGCTCGAAGGCCGGCAGCGCGCTCATGGCGATACCGCCTTCGACGCCGCCCGTGCGCGCCGCACGCGCTCGTCGCGGCGCCGCGCGACCAGTGCCTCGAGCAGCCGGTCGGGGGAAACCGGCAGCGCGTCGAAGCGCAGGCCGATCGCGTCGGCGATCGCGTTGGTGAACGCGGGCAGGAACGCCGCGAGCGAACCTTCGCCCGCCTCCTTCGCGCCGAACGGCCCGTTCGGGTCGGGCGCTTCGACGATCGAGCAGTCGATCGGCGGCGACTCGACGATGGTCGGCACGCGGTAGTCGAGGAAGTTGGCGCGCGCATGAAGCCCGTCGAGGTACTGCGTTTCCTCGCACAGCGCCTGCCCCATGCCCATCCACACCGATCCTTGCACCTGGCCTTCGACGGCCAGCGGGTTGATCGCACGACCGCAATCGTGCGCGACCCACACGTCGACCACGCGCACGAGGCCGGTCTCCGCGTCGACCTCGACCTCGACGACCAGCGCCGCGTACGAGAATCCGGCGGACGAGCCGACCGCGGCGCCGCGGAAGGCGCCCCCCTGCGTCTGCGTCGGTGTCGACCACGAGCCTTTCGCCACGATCGTGCCCGCGTCCTTGAGCGCCTCGGCGACCACGTCGCGGAAATCGAGCCCGCGGTCGGTCCCGGCCACGGCGCAGCGCTCGCCCTGCCAGTCGAGGTCGGCGACGTCGACTTCCAGCCGTCGCGCGGCCGCGGCGAGCAGCGTGCGCTTGAGGTCGTCGGCGGCACGGATCGCGGCGTTGCCGACCATGTACGACACGCGCGAGCTGTAGCTGCCATTGTCCTTCGGCGTCACCGCGCTGTCGTTCGCGACGACGGTGATGCGCGCAAGGGGCAGGCCGAGCACCTCGGCGACCGCCTGCGCGATCAGCGTCGAGCTGCCCTGCCCGATGTCGGCGGCGCCGGTGAGCACGGTGATCCCGCCGTCGAAGTCGAGCTTGAGGTGGATGACCGCGTGCGGCTCGCCGGTCCAGTGCACGGGCTTCGCCGAGCCGGAGACGTAGTGCGAGCACGCCATGCCGAGGCCGTGTCCGCGCGGCAGCCGGCCCCGGCGCTCGCGCCACCCCGACCGGCGCTCGACGACATCGAGGCACTGCGCGAGCCCGCAGGAATTCACCTGCAGGTCGTTGATGGTTCGGTACGGCGCCTCGATCAGGTTGGCGCGGCGCACGGCGAACGGATCGAGGCCGAGGTCGGCCGCCATCGCGTCCAGCAGCGATTCGAACGCGTGACGCACGTCGACCGTCCCGTGGCCGCGCATCGCCCCGTTCGGCGGCGTGTTGCTGTAGATCCGGAACCCGCGGTACCGCGACGCGGGCACGCGATAGAGCGCGTGCAGCAGCGCTCCCGCGTACAGGATCGTGACCAGGCCGTATCCGGCATAGGCGCCGCCGCGCTGCACGACCTCGGCGTCGACCGCGGTGATGGCGCCGTCGCGGGCCAGGCCGATCTTCAGCCGCACCTCGGTTTCAGGGCGGCCCCGGTGCGTGAGGAAGGTCTCCTCGCGCGTGAGCGCGAGGCGCACGCTGCCCCCGGCCGCGCGCGCCAGCAGCGCGGCGATGATCTCCAGGTTGAGCGTCTCGGTGCGGTGGCCGAAGCCGCCGCCGACGAACGGCTTGACGACGCGGATCGCGGCGGCGTCGATGGCCAGGCAACGCGCGAGCGTCAGGTGCACGTAGAACGGCACCTGCGTGACCGAGTGCAGCGTCAGCCGGCCGCGCTCGGCGTCCCACTGCGCGAGCGCCGCGTCGGGCTCCATCATCGCGTGGTGCACCTCGGCGTAGCGGAAGGTGCGCTCGCCCACCAGCGCGGCGGCCGCGAAGCCTGCATCGACGTCGCCGAACGCCTGCTCGACGGCACGCTCGACGTTGCCCGGCTTGTCGTCGTGCAGCGCCAAGGCGTCCGACGCGCGGGCGGTCGCGGCGTCGAAGTACGCCGGCAGCGGCTCGAGATCGAGCACGATCGCGTCGAGCGCGGCCTGCGCCGTCGCGGCATCGACCGCGGCGACCGCGGCGACCGGCTCGCCGCGGTAGCGCACGCGGCCGTGCGCGAGCGCGTATTCGTTCTGCGCGATCGGGATGACGCCATAGGGAATCGGGCAGTCCGCGCCGGTGACGACCGCGCGGACGCCAGGCAGCGCGCGTGCCCGCGAAACGTCGACGCCGCGGATCCGCGCATGCGCGAGCGGGCTGCGCAGGATGGCGCCGACGAGCGCGTCGCGCGGCGCGAGGTCGGCGGTGTAGCGCGCGGCGCCAGTGACCTTCTCGACGCCGTCGACGAGCGGCTGGCGCACCCCGACGGACTTCGTCGCGGTCGTCATCGCGGTCCCGCGACGGCAGCAGCCTGCACCGCTTCGATGATCTTGACATAGCCGGTGCAGCGGCACAGGTTGCCCGCCAGCGCCGTACGGATCGCGGCCTCGTCCGGGGCCGGATCGGCGCGGAGCAACGCCTCGGCGGCGAGGATCATGCCCGGCGTGCAAAAGCCGCACTGCGTGCCGAGCTTCTCGTGGAAGGCCGCCTGCAGCGCGCTCATCCGCCCGCCCGCGGCGAGCGACTCGATGGTCTCGATGCGCGCGCCTGCGCAACGCACGGCCAGCGTCAGGCAGGCGAGGCGAGGCGCGCCGTCGACGAGCACCGTGCACGCGCCGCATTCGCCGCCATCGCAACCGCGCTTGGTGCCGGTGAGCCCTAGGTCGTCGCGCAGGAACTCGACCAGCAGCGTCGCGTCGTCGACCGCGACCTCGCGCAGCCGGCCGTTCACGCTGCACGCGAGCACGTTCCTGGTCATGGCCGCATCGAGCCGATGGGAGCGTCGCGCGCCGGCGCGGCCTGCCCGCGCACCGGCATCCGCGGCACCGCATAGCCCTGCAGGAACGACGCGCGCACGATCAGCGCCGCCTTGAACGCCGCGCCGGCGAGCCAGGCCAGCGCGCCGGCCGCCGCGACGGCTGTCGTCACGGCCGTCTCGTTCGCCGACAGCGCCGTTGCGACGATCAGCGCCAGCGGCACGAGCGTGCCCGCGACGAGCAGCGCGCTTCCGGGGAGCGCGAGCGCGGCGGCGACGCGCGGGGTGTCGCGCAACGTGCGCCGGTAGGCGAGCCACGCTACCAGCCGTGCGACCAGCAACGCGCCGAAAACGGTGAGCGTGGCGAAGGTGCCGGCGCCGAGCAAGGCGGCGGCGATCCACCACGCACCGGCCCCTTCCGCGAGGGCCGTCGCGACGATCAGCGTGGGAATGGCGGGCGAGCGCCACGCCGGGATGCCCCTGGCCGCGTGAAGCATCCGGCCCTGGCACCACGCGAACGCGAGCGCCGCGACCAACGCGACGAGCAGCGCGGAGGGCGCTGCCATCGAGCGGGTCGCCTCGAGCCAGGCGGCGACCGGGACCACGAACGCGAGCACGACCGCGGCGTATGACTCGCGGCTCATCCACGACCGCTGCGGATGGCGGAACACGTTGAGCGCGCGCCACGGCCGCCCGATCTCGAGCCACACGGCGCAAAGGCCGCTCGCGATCAGCGCGAGGCCGACGCCAAGCGCGACGACCGTGATCGTGCCGCGCACGCCCGACACCGCCGCCGCGACGATCAGACCGCTCCCGGTGCCGCCGGCGATGAAATTCCACGCCGCGCGCAGGTCCCAGTGGCGCTGCGGGGAAGGCAGCGCGCCGGGGGCGGGGGTCGCCGGGGCGCTCATGCCGCCGCCATCGCGTCTTCGATGAGGCGCTCGAGCTCGCGCACGCCGCCCGTCTCCCGGCGATCCCACAGATAGTAGAACCCCGGGCCGGTCCCCAGCGATTCGTGCATGCGGAAGTGCTCGTGCTCGGCGAGAAGGCGCGACACGTTGGAGTCCGGGTCGTCGAGATCGCCGAACGAGAGCGCCTGCGCGATGCACGCGTTGACGCACGCGGGCGTGGCCTCGGGATCGACGCCGGGAGTCTGGTGCGCCGCGAGCCCGGCGTCGATGCGCTCGACGCAGAACGTGCACTTGGTCGCGACGGCGAGCCGCCGCGCGTCGTGCCGCGCGGTCTCGTGCGGTGCCGCCGCGCCGTACGCGAAGGTCGCCCGGTCGGTACGCGAGCGCGCCTGGTAGGGGCACGCGACGGCGCAGTACGCGCAACCGATGCACAGATCGTAGTCGATGGTCACGACGCCGTCGGGGCGCTTGCGCGTCGCGGTCGTCGGGCACACGTCGAGGCACGGCGGGTCGTCGCAGTGCTGGCAGCCGACCGGCACGAACGCGCGCGCGACGTCGGGATAGCGGCCGACCTCGATGTCGAGGACGCGCCGCCATTGCACGCCCGGCGGCGTGGCGTTCGCGTGCTTGCACGCGGCGGTGCAGGTCTGGCAGCCGACGCAGCGCCGCAGGTCCGCGACCATCGCCCAGCGCGTCATCGCGCGCCCCCGCGGCGGGCGTCGATCCGGCGCAGCGCCACGCGCACGACGTCGGCGCCCGAACCGGTCGCGTCGGTGAGCGCGATCGACATCGTCGCCAGCGAATTGAGGCTCGGCACGCCGTGGTCCTTCGCGTACGGCGTCGCCCAGTGGTCGAACTGCCCGAGCGCGAGCAGCGTGTCGGGCCGGATGCCTTCGCGCACCACGGCGCGGCCGCGTGTCGTGCGCCGCGGCGTCGCGATCTCGACCAGGTCGCCGTCGGCGATGCCCAGCGCGGCCGCCGTCGCGGCGTTGACGATGACGCCGCGGTGGCCGGCGATGTTGTCGGCCACCTCGTGGATCAGCTGCATCGCGACGTTGCCGCCCCACGCGTACTGCATGCTGCGCGACGTCAGCAGCCAGTACGGGTAGTCGGCCGGCACGCCGCCTTCGGCGCGCACCGCCTCGTCCCACAGCGCGGGAAAATCCTTCCAGGCGGGCAGCGCCTGGTACTCGTCGAGCTGCTTGTCCCACCAGTGCATGTCGTGCTCGTGCAGGCGCGCGCCGAGCTCGGCGCCGACCCGCTTCAGCCGCTCCTGGTAAGGCAGCTCGAAGCGCAGTCCTTGCGCGACCAGCGTCGGCAGCAGGTACCAGTCGAGCTGCGGGTAGGGCCGCGTCAGGAAGCCGTGCTCCTTCCACCATGCGAGCCCGTGGCGCTCCCGCCCCTCGGTCACCTCGGCGCTCGCCGCCTGGCACACCGCGTCCCAGATCGCGTCGCGCGACGGCCGCGTTTCGACGTCGAGCTCCACGTTCCAGTGCGCGCCCTTGAGCGGAATGCCGGCCACGCCCCGGTTGATCGCCGCCACGTAGGGGCCGAGCAGCCCGCAACGCTCGGCCAGCTCGGTCGCGATGTCGGTGAAGTCGCGGGCCTCGCCGCGCGTGTCCACCGCGGGCTGACGCAGCGCGAAGCCCTGGTGATCCCAGTACTGCTCGACGAACTTGGTGCCGCCGATGCGGATGAGCTGCAGGCTCTCGAGGTCGGTCGCCTCGGGGAGCAGCAGGTCGGCAAAATGGTTGGTCTCGTCACGCGTGAACGCGAACGCGACGACGAACGGGAAGCGCGCCATCTTCGCCTGCAGCCCCGCCGTGTCCCAGAACGAGATCGCCGGATTGGTCCGGTAGACGAACCACAGGTCCGGCAGCGTCACCCGCGGAAGGCCCTTGGGCGTCTCGTCGAGGAACATCCACGAGAAGTGCGTAGGCCCCAGCGCCTGGCTCCACGGTCCGTCCGCCGCGAGCGGCACCATCGTGCGGTACGCGTTGCGGATGTTGGGCTTCGGCGTCCAGTGCGCCTTGTCGGTCGGATTCAACGGGTAGGCCATGAATCCGTCGGGACCTGGCTTGACGCTCTTCAACCGGTCGTTCTGCGGGCGGTTGAGGCGCACCGTCGTGCCGATCGTGCCGCCCGGCACCTCGAGCGCGCCGACCAACGCCGCGAGCATCGTGCGCGCCCAGCAGCATTCGTAGCCGCCCCAGCCGTTGTTGACGGTCTTGCCGAGCGTGACCGCGACCGGCCGCAACGGCAGCGTGACGCCGTCGACCGTCGTGGTCTCGCCCACGCGCGCATGCTCGAGGTACTCGCCTGCGATCCGGCGGATGCGCGCCGCGGGCACTTCGCACACGCGCTCCGCCCACTCGGGCGAGCAGGCGGCGAGGTGCTCGGCCATCAGCGTGAACGCCGTCGCGCCGGCGAGCTCGCCCTCGGCGAGGATCGCCTCGTCGGGCCCGACCTCGATCGCGTCAACGCGGTAGCGCCCTTCGAGCGCCGCGTCGGCCTCGGCCGCGTCGTGCGCGACCGCCGCGCCGCGCGAGCGGTCCCACACGAGCGGCTTACGCGTCGCCCGGTCGCGCAGGTAGTACCCGTGCGGGCCCACGAGGTAGGGCGACGCGGTGCGGTGCACCAGGAATGGCAGGTCGAGCCGCGCGCGCGGCGACTCGTGCACGAGCACGTGGAGCAGCGCGAACAGGAACGCCGCATCGGTCTTGGGCTTGATCGGGACCCATTCGGCCGAGCAGGCGCCGGTGATCGACAGGTGCGGCTCGACCTGCACGCGCTTCATGCCGCGCGCGCGCGCGTTCGCATGCCGCCAGATGCCGACGACGCCGCCCGACGCCTCGACGTTCGCGCCGCACGAGATCAGGTAGTCGGTGCGCGGCGTGTCCGGCGCGACGATGAACGCGCGATGCCAGAACTCGCCGTACAGGTGCTCGGAGTGGTAGCACTTGACGCCCTGGCCCGAGCCGAAGCCCATGTCGACCGGTCCCAACGCCGACAGGAACGCCGGGAAGGTGCCCATGTACGACTGCGGCGTTCCGCCGCCGCCGAACGTCGCCGCGACGCGCGGATAGCCCGATGCATCGGTGAGCCCTTCCGCGCGAATCGCGCCGAGCTTGCCGGCGACCAGCGATAGCGCGTCGTCCCACGAGATCGGCACGAAGCCGGGATCCTCGTCGCGGCCCTTGCGCGGGTTGGTGCGCAGCATCGGCGTCGCCACGCGCTGCGGGTGGTAGGTCTTCTGCACCAGGCCGTAGGCCTTGACGCACACCTTGCCGCCACCCGGATGGACGCTCGCCGCGCAGGCGTTGGGCTCGACCTCGGTGGCGACGCCGTCGACGACCTTGACGGTCAGCAGGTCGGGGCCTGCGACGCACTGGTAGCAGTACGTCGGGATCCGCACGGTGGCGGTGGCGGCCACGGCGAGCCGATCAGGCACTGGCCGCGCTCGGCAGGAAGCCCGCCTTGCGGGCCTTCGCGGCCACGCGCGCCTCGGTGGCGTGCACGTCGACGACGAAGCGGTGATGGCGCCCGCGGCAGACCAGGTCGACGCTGTCGCGCGCCGACACTTCGAGCGTGATGGCGCGTCCGGCGATCGACGCGACGCTGACGGTGATCTCAACCTCCATGCCGAGCGGCGTCGCGGCGAGGTGATCGATCTCGACGCGCGTGCCGACGGTGTCCTGCCCGTCGTCGAGGTGCGGCAGCAAGAGCTCGCGCGCGACGACCTCGATGTCGCGCACCAGCATCGGGGTCGCGTAGACGCGCGCCCCCTCGCCGAGGAACGCGATCGTGCGATCGCGGTCGACGGCGACGGTGCGCGTGGCGGTCAGGCCGGGAACGAGCGTGGGCTTCATCGGGGCTCCTCGGGCGGGGTCGCCGGCCGTGCCGCCGGCCGCGCCGGACGCCCGCGGCGCCCGGCCGCCTTGAGCGCGCACCGGTTCGTGGACTATTCTGGTAACCGGATACCGAATTGCCTTTGATGCGCATCAACAGGATGGCCCGATGGCGACACCGCCCCGCTCC
>DATLIR010000158.1:0-4977 GCA_035539315.1 Casimicrobiaceae bacterium | reverse complement strand
GATCCCGCCGATGCGCACGCTGGGCGAGTCATGGGACGGCGACGTCGCGCGGGCCGCGCGCGAGTCCGAGGCGCTCGGCGCGACGATCGCGCGCGAGCTCGCCGCGCACGGCGTCGATTTCAGCTTCACGCCGGTACTCGACCTCGACTGGGGCAGCTCGACGGTCATCGGCGATCGGGCGTTCTCGGGCAACCCCAACGCGGTCGCGCACCTCGCCGTCGCGCTGCGTCGCGGATTGCGCGCGCACGGCATGGCGGCGGTCGGCAAGCATTTCCCCGGGCACGGCCATGTCGCCGCCGACTCGCACCACGAGGTGCCGGTCGACGAGCGTCCGATGAGCGCGATCGCCGCGCACGACCTCGTGCCGTTCGCGGCGCTGATTCGCGACGGCCTCGAAGGCATCATGCCGGCGCACGTCGTCTATCCCGCCGTCGACGAGCGGCCGGCCGGCTACTCGCGGCTCTGGTTGCAGGAGATCCTGCGCGGACGGCTGGCGTTCGACGGACTGGTGTTCTCCGACGACCTCGACATGGCCGGCGCGCGGCTCGACGATGGAAGCGGCGCGGCCGACATCGTTGCGCGCGCGGACGCCGCGCTCGCGGCCGGATGCGACACCGTGCTCGCGTGCAACGACTTCACCGCGATGGATGCGCTGCTGTCGCGCTGGTCGCCGCCCGCGCAACCGGACCTGGCGCGGCGCTGGGAGCGGATGGCCGCCGCGCGATCCGCGGTCGGCTAGCGTCGCGCCAGGAAAGCCGAGATCTCGCGGCAAACCTCGGCGGGTCGCTCGACGTGCGCGAAGTGCCCGCAGTCGCGAAGGACGACGAGCCGGGCGCCGGCGATCGCGTCGGCGACATGGGCGGCGGACGCGAGCGGGATGAGGTCGCGGTCGCCATGGACCACGAGCGCTCGCGTCGCCAGCCCCGCGAGGGTGGCGAGCCGGTCGTAGCCCGTGTCGAGCCAGGTGCCGCCGTAGAGCCGCTGCTCGATGGCGCGCGCCTTCAGGACATCCGCCGGCGAGAAGTCTGCGCGTAGCCGGCCGACGAGGTCGGCGAGCTGCTCGGCGTCGCGCACCGTGGCGCCGAAATGCGCGCGGTAGTAGGCGGCCTCGGCGTCGAGGTCGCCGCGCGCATACGCCGGCGACTGCGAGATCGCTTGCATCACGGCCGCGATGCCGGGCTCGCGCGTCCGCCGGTGCTGCCTCAGCGCCAGGTAGTCCGCATGCGACGCGGGCGCGGTGTTGAGCAGGACCAGGTGCGAGACGCGGTCGGGGTGGCGCAGCGCGTACTCGAGCGCCAGGACGCCGCCCCACGAATGCCCGAGCAGCGCGAACGTGGCCAGGCCGAGGTGGCGGCGCAGCGCGTCCAGGTCGTCGATCTCGCCGGCGAGGTCGACGTCGTCGGGTGCCACCCCGTCCGACGACAGGCCGCGTCCGCGCTGGTCGTAGTAGACGACCCGGGTGCCTGTCGCCAGCCGGTCGAGTTCCGGCCGCAGGTAGCGATGGTTGAAATCCGGGCCGCCATGGAGCACCACGAGAGGCGGGCCGTCCCCGAGCTCGCGGACGAACAGCCGCGCGCCGCGGATCGCCAGATGCCCCTCGCGGGCCGGCTGCGCCTGGCCGGATCGGCGGGGTGGCATGCTCGGGCGTTCCCGCGACGCGGAACCGGGCCGCGCAGGTCGCGCGCTAGGCGCGCCTCACGCGATCCATTGCATGAGCTTCCGCCGCAACCGCGACGCCAGCAGCAGGAACACCGCGATCCCCGCCCATGTCGCCTGGAACAGGACGTTGAACGCCGTCGCTTCGCCCGACGCCGCGTAGTAGCCCACGACCGCCGCGAACCCGGCGGACGTCGGCACGATCCAGATCGTCCATGACAGCCAAGGATGGTAGACCTGCCACGAGATCACGGCGAGCGCGAAGGCGGCGACTCCGAGGCCGATCGCGGTGGCGAGCGACGGCCAATGCGGCGGCACGAACAGGCAGGACGCCAGGACGAGGTAGGCCAGCGGCAGCGCGCAGGATCCGGCGCGCTCCGAGAGCGTGGCGAGCTCGGTTCGCAGCTGCTTCTTCGCGGGCATGCGGGACTCCCGTCGGCGTCGAACGACGCCGGTACGGGCAGCAAGATCCGTTCCCGCGGGCGGAACCGGTACGATCCGGTACGAGGATCATGAATCCGGTGCCCAGGGGCTCAGTGCGGATGCGGCCAGCGCCCGCCGACCTTCTTGGTGATGTCCTCGGCGATGTGCGCGACCAGCGGCCCCAGCTGCTTGATGCGCGAGTCCGGCAGGCGCGAGACCGGCCCCGCCAGCGAGATCGCGCCGAGCGCCTCCGCGTGCTCGTCGTAGATCGGCGAGGCAACGCAGCGCGTGCCGATCAGGTGCTCCTCGTCGTCGAAGGAAAAGCCGCGCTGGCGGATCACGCGGAGGCTCGCCCACATCGTCTCCGGCACGGTGATCGTGTTCTCGGTGATGCGCGGCAGGCCCTTGACCTTGAGGATCGCCTCGATCTGCTCGTCGGGCAGCGCCGCGAAGATCGCCTTGCCGACGCCGGACGCATGCAGCGGCACGCGGCTGCCCAGCCGTACGATGGTGCGCATCGTCTCGCGGCACTGGACCTGGTCGATGAACACGGCCTCCGTGCCGTCGAGGATCGCGAGGTTCGCAGTCTCGCCGGACTGCTCCATCAGCCGGCGCATCGAGGGATGGCTCTGCGCGACCCAGTCGCGCGAGGCGAGGAAGCTCGAGCCGACCGTGAACGCGTGCAGTCCGACGTACCACAGGCCGAGGTCGCCCGCCTGGTAGACGTAGCCGCCGCGCTCGAGCGTCGACAGCAGCCGATGCGCGGTGGACGGCGGCAGCGTCACGCGATGCGCGATGTCGGTGAGCGTGAGCCCGCCCTCGGCACGCGCGAGGCACTCGAGGATCGACAGCCCGCGCGTGAGGCTCTGGACCTGCGCGGAGCCGGTGGACGTCTCCGACGGCGTGCGGCCGCGGCGCGCAGGGGGCGAGGTTCGGGACGTCGTCATGGGGGCGCAAGGGTCGAGGCTATTGTACCCATCGCGTCCTGGATTCCGCCAGATGGGATGGCTTTCCGCGTGATGGAAGTCCGCCGGGACTGTCTTAACCGGCCGGTTACCATGTACATTCGCGGGCGGCGCACGCCGTCGGCGCGCCCGCCGAAGCGCAGGAGGTCAGGCACGATGCGGTCGACACGACGTTCCCCCGCCGTTCCGGCCAGCGCGCTCGCGATCGCGCTGGCCGCGGTCGCGCCGCTCGCCTTCGGACAGGAGGCGTGCAAGTCGGCGACGCTCAAGCAGCCCGCGGTGAAGCTCGACGAGATGTACAAGACGGCGGAAACCCACGCAAAGGCGTGGAAGAGCGACGTCGTGCCGGCCCGCATCACCAACACGATCCTCGGCCCGCTCAAGCCGGACGGCTCGTCGGAAGCGTGGACGATCTCGTTCTTCTCGCCGTCGTCGAACGCGCACGTCTCCGTCAACACGTTCCGCGGCGGGCTCAACTGCTGGGCGCAGGCGGGCGGCGCGGGCCGGCTGCCCGATCTCAAGCCCGGCTTCGTGATCGACGGCGCGCACCTGTACGCGATCGCGAAGGAGCATGGCGACAAGTACCTCGCCGACGGCTATTTCGTGCAGATTGGCACGGCAGCGGCGCCGTCGAGCCGCCACGCGACCTGGAACCTGCAGTTCAGCAAGCCCGACGGCAAGTCGGCGCCGATCCTGATCGTCGTCGACGCGAACACCGGCAAGCTCGAGCAGGTGCTGCGCCAGTGACGCGGCGACGCTCGCGGGGGCGGTTGCCGCGCCCGAGCCAATGGCCTTACGCTTCGCAGCAGAGGGGGCGCGCTTGACGCCCCTCCCGTACCCCGGCCCGGCGGCCGGCATCAACGCCAGGAGGAGATGGACATGCAACGCAGCCGTCGTCGATTCGTAGGATCCGCCGCCGCCGTGGCGGCGGGAGCCGCGCTGGGCCCGGCGCTGCCGGCGCTCGCGCAGGACAAAGTGGTGTGGAAGGCGTCGGACGTGCATCCGCTCGGCTATCCGACCGTGGAGGCGATCGTCCGGATGGGCAAGAAGATCGAGGCTCAGACCAACGGCCGCATCTCGATCCAGATGTACCCGCAGATGCAGCTCGGCGGCGAGAAGGAGATGATCGAGCAGGCGCAGGTCGGGGCGCTGCAGATCGCCCGCATCTCGGTGGGCGCGATGGGCCCGGTGGTCGACGAGCTCAACGTGTTCAACATGCCGTTCGTGTTCCGCGACGAGACGCACATGCGCCACGTGATCGACGGCCCGATCGGCGTCGACCTGCTGGACAAGGTGTCGAACTCGAGCGCGCGCCTGATCGCGCTCGGCTGGATGGACGCCGGCACGCGGAACGTCTACTCGAACAAGCCGGTCACCAAGCCCGCCGACCTCAAGGGCATGAAGGTCCGGATGATGGGCAACCCGATCTTCGTCGAGACGATGAACGCGATGGGCGGCACCGGCGTCGCGATGGGCTTCAACGAGCTGTACAGCGCGCTGCAGACCGGCGTCGTCGACGGCGCCGAGAACAACGAGCCGACCGTGCTCGCGCAGAACCACTTCCAGGTGAGCAAGGTGTACAGCCTGACCGGCCACCTGATCATCCCCGAGATCTTCGTGTTCTCGAAGCGCACCTGGGACGCGCTGTCGCCGGCCGACCAGGCGATGATGCGCAAGGTGTCGAAGGAAGCGCAGATCGAGCAGCGCGCGCTGTGGGACGCGTACACCAACGAGGCGATCGCCAAGCTGAAGGCCGCCGGCGTGCAGTTCGTGCCGGCCGACAAGAAGGCGTTCTATGCGGCCACGCAGCCGATCCGCGACAAGTACGGCGCCAAGTACGCGGCGCTGATCAAGCAGATCGAAGCGACGACCTGATCGACCGTGTCGCCAAGGAAGGCGCGCGTCGCTGACCGCTGCGCGCGCCTTTTCATTG
>DATLIR010000157.1:0-22069 GCA_035539315.1 Casimicrobiaceae bacterium | reverse complement strand
GGCGAGCGCCGCGCACGTTCCGTCGTGCGTGGCGAGGCTCCCCGCCACCCAGCCGCCGCCGTGCAGGTACACGATGCCCGGCAGCGTTCCGGCGCGCGGCCGGTACAGGCGCACCGCGATCTCGCGGCCGGGCAGCGCGATCCACGCGTCGCCGCGCGCGACCGCGTCCTCCGGCGCCGGGAAGCGGCGGTTGACGAGCTCCATGCGCGTGCGTCGCGCCGCGGGCGTCGTCTCCGCGAGCGGCGGGATGTCGGCCGCGACGCGGGCGAGATAGTCGGCGACAGCGGGATCGAGGGTCATCGGTCGCTCGCGCCACGCTGGCGGCGCGAGCGACCGAACTATACCGTGCGGGCGCGCATGCCGTCCGCCCGCGCGGGCGAGAGCACCGCCGCCGTTCCCCCGATCACGAGCGCTGCGCCGACGAGCATGGCGGGCGTCACCGACTCGCCGAGGAACAGCGCGCCCCACAGCATCCCGAGCGCCGGCATCAGGAACGTCACGGTCATCGCGCGCGTCGGGCCGATGTCGCGGATCAGCCGGAAGTACAGCAGGTAGGCGACCGCGCTGCACAGCAAGGCCAGCGCGGCGAGGTTGGCGACCACCGTCCGGGTGACCGGGCCTGGTAGCGGAAACGCGAACGCGATCGGCAGCATCGCGACGCCCGCGCACGCCAGACTCCACCCGGCGATCGCCTTCGGCTCGAGCGCGGCGCCGCGGCGCTTGAGCCACAAGCCGGCCAGCGCATAGCACAGCGCGCCTGCCAGGCTCGCGACAATGGCCACGATCACCTGCGGCGTCGGAGCGAGCGGGCCGGCGCCACTCACCAGCGCCACGCCGGCGACGCCGGCGCCGAGCCCCGCTAGCTTCGCGGCGGTGAGGCGCTCGTCGAGCCAGGCGGCCGCGGCGAGCGCCCCGAACATCGGCGTCGCCGCGTTGAGGATGACGAGGTACGACGCCGGAAGTGTCTGAGCCGCCCACGCGAAGAGCAGGAACGGCGCGGCCGAGTTGACCGCGCCGACCCAAAGATAGGCCTTCCAGTGTCGGCGCAGCTCGGCGCGGTAGCCCACGAACGCGAACAGCGCGACGAGCGCCAGGCCCGCGATCAGCATCCGCAGCGTCGCGGTCCAGACCGGTCCGAGCGGTGCGACGAGCACGCGGACGAACACCATCGACGCGCTCCACAACACGGCGAGCGCGAGCAGTCGCGCGAGATCGGTGCCGCGCATCGAATTCATGCCGCGTCGCGCGCGGAACGCGGCTCCGTCGCGCCCCGCTGCACCGGCGGCGCCGCGCGCTCGAGCGCGAGCAGCGCGCGCTTGCGCTCGAGCCCGCCCGCGTAGCCGGTCAGCGCCCCGCCGGCCCCGACGATGCGGTGGCACGGCACGACGATCGACAACGGATTGCGGCCCGTCGCCGCGCCGGCGGCGCGCACCGACGTCGGCCGGCGCACGCGACGCGCGAGCTCGGCATAGGTGATCGTGCTGCCGGCCGGCACGGCGGCGATCGCGCGCCAGACGTCGCGCTGGAACGCGGTGCCCGACGGTGCCAGGCGCAGGTCGAAGCGCCTCCGCCGTCCGGCGAAATACTCGTCGAGCTGCTGCGCGGCGGCGCGCAGCAGCGCGTCGCCGGGCGCCTCGCGCCAGTCGGCGCCGGCGCGGGCATCGTACTTCTGGCCGACGAAATAGACGCCGACGAGCGCGCCATCGTGCGCCACGAGGCGCAGCGTGCCGAGCGGGCTTTCACGCCGGCACCACAAGATCATCGTGTTCATGGGGTTCCCTTCCACAGGTGCATGACCGCGTAGGCGCGCCACGGGCGCCACGCGAGGCTCTTGGCTTCGGCACGCGCCGCCGAGGTCACGCCGAGTGCGCGCTTGACCACGAGGTCGCCGGCCGGAAACGCGTCGGGCCAGCGCAACGCGCGCATCGCGATGTACTGCGACGTCCAGTCGCCGACGCCGGGCAGCGCGCGCAACGCGTCGAGCGTCGCGTCGACGTCGGTCCCGGGCTCGAGGACCAGCGCGCCAGTCGCCACCGCCGTCGCGAGCGCATGGAGCGCCCGGGCGCGCGACGCGACCAGCCCGACGCGCGCGAGGTCGGTCGGCGCGAGCGCCGCGAGCCGTCCGGCTGTCGGGAACAGCCGCGCAGGAAGCGCGCCGGGAGCCTCGAGGGCCGCGCCGAACGCGGCGACCAGCCGGCCGAGCAGCGTCCGCGCCGCCTTCACCGACACCTGCTGGCCGACGATCGCGCGCACGGCGAGCTCGAAGCCGTCGAACGTGCCGGGCACGCGCAGTCCCGGTCGCGCCTGCGCGAGGGTGCCGAGCACGCCGGCGATCTCGCGCGGGTCGGCGGCGAGGTCGAACGCGTGGCGCGCGCGGCCCAGGAGCGCGGGAACGACGCCGGCGAGCGAGGCCGAAACGACGACTCTCAGCGCGTGCTTTCGCGCGAGCTGGCGTACCTCGACATGGCCGGCATGCACGCGATCGCCGCGGCGGATCGCCACGCTGCGCACGTACGACGTGGCGCCGGCGGCTTCGATGCCGTCGATCGCACGCGCGCGGAGGAATCCGAGCAGCGCGTCGAAATCGTACGGTGGGCGGTAAGCGAGGTCGAAGGCGAGGCCATCCGCGTTGCGCGCCTCGGCGCCGGCACGGCGCAGGCGCGACGGCGCCATCCGGTAGCGGTCGCGGAACAGCGCGTTGAAGCGGCGCACGCTCGTAAAGCCGCTAGCGAGCGCCACGTCGGTCACCGGCAGGCGCGTGTCGGTCAAAAGGCGCTTGGCGAGCAGCAGGCGATGCGTTTGCGCGTACGCGACCGGCGAGACGCCGAACTCGGCGTCGAACACGCGGCGCAGGTGGCGGTCCGACACGCCGACGCGCGCGGCGAGGCGGTCGAGGCCGCCGTCGTCCATCACGCCGGATTCGATCAGGTCGACCGCGCCTTGCGCGAGCCGCGACGACGCGTCGATCGCCGCATGGCCGGGCGCGAGCTCCGGACGGCAGCGTAGGCACGGGCGAAAGCCGCGCGACTCGGCTGCCGCCGCGCTCGCGAAGAAGCGGCAGTTCTCGCGCCGCGGCATGCGTACGTTGCACACCGGCCGGCAATAGATCCCGGTCGTCGCGACGCCCACGTAGAAGCGCCCGTCGAAGCGGGCGTCGCGGGTCGAGAGCGCCTTCCAGCAGGCTTCGGCGTCGAGCGTCATGGGCTGCATCCTACGCCCGCCATCGCCACCCGACTCGCCGTTTTCGGACCTGGTGTTCGGGGGACGGGTCCGGGGCGGTGTCGTGCCGATGGGCGATGCCGCATAATCGCGCGCATCGCTTTCCGGAGACTCCCCATGCACCGCACGCTACGCGCGCTCGCCGTCCGGCTCGCCGCCGCGGCGCTCGCGGCCGGCGCCACCGGCGCCGTCGCGCAGGCGCCCGATCGCATCGTGTTCGCCACCGACTGGCTCGCTCAGGCCGAGCACGGCGGCTTCTACCAGGCGCTCGCCGAAGGGATCTACCGGAAGTACAACCTCGACGTGACGATCCGGATGGGCGGCCCGCAGGTCAACGGCCTGCAGCTGCTCGCGGCCGGACAGATCGACGTCGCGATGGCCGACGGCCTCCAGGCGCTCTCGGCGGTCGAGCAGAACGTGCCGGTGGTCGCGATCGCCGCGACGTTCCAGAAGAACCCGACCGTGCTGATCGCGCACCCGGGCACGAACAAGATCGAGCAGCTCAAGGGCAAGCCGATCGCGGTCGGCGCCGCGGCCAACACGACTTACTGGCCGTGGCTGCGCGAGCAGTTCGGCTTCTCCGACGACCAGAAGCGGCCGTACGGTTTCTCGGTGCAACCGTTCCTCGCCGACAAGACGCTGTCCCAGCAGGGCTTCGCGACCTCCGAGCCGTTCACGATCGAGAAGGGCGGCGTCAAGCCCACGGTGTTCCTGCTCGCCGACTACGGCTACCCGCCCTATTCGGAAGCGCTGGTCGTGCGCCGCGACACGCTGCAGCAACGCGAGGCCGTGCTCGAGCGCTTCGTGCGCGCGTCGGCCGAGGGCTGGAAGAGCTACCTCGCCAACCCCGCGCCCGGCAACGCGCTCATCAGGAAGGACAACCCGCAGATGGGCGACGACCTGCTCGCGTTCGGCCACCGCAAGCTCCGCGAGCACGGCATCGTGGACTCCGGCGACGCGAAGCGGGACGGGCTCTTGACGATGACCGAGGCGCGCTGGCGCGCCACCGTCGAGTTCCTGAAGATCACGCGGCTCGCGAAGCCCAACGTCGACTACGCGAAGGCGTGGACGCTGCGGGTGGTGCGAGACGTGAAGGTCCTGCCCTGAGCCTCGACGTTCCCGCGGCGGGCCGTGCGGAAGCGCCGGCGGTGCGGGTCGCGCACGCGACCAAGACCTGGCCCAACGGCACCCGCGCGCTCGACCCGGTCGACCTCGAGGTCCGGCGCGGCGAGTTCCTGACCATCCTCGGCCCCTCGGGCTGCGGCAAGTCGACGCTCCTGCACCTGATCGCCGGACTCGAGGCGCCGACCGCGGGGTCGCTCGCCTGGTGGGGCGGGCCGTTCGCGGCGACCGGTGCGCCCGGCCGGCGCCTGGCGATGGTGTTCCAGTCGCCGACGCTGATGCCGTGGGCACGGGTCGATGCGAACGTGCGCTTGCCGCTGGCGCTGCAACACGTCCCTCGCGACGACGCGGACCGCGCGGTCGCCGACGCGATCTGGCTGGTCGGCCTCGCCGAGTTCGAGCGCCACTGGCCGCGCGAGCTCTCCGGCGGAATGCAGATGCGCGTGTCGATCGCGCGCGCGCTGGTCAATCGACCCGACCTCCTGCTGATGGACGAGCCGTTCGGCGCGCTCGACGAGTTCACGCGCCAGCGCCTCGACGTCGAGCTGGCGGCGCTGTGGCGCAAGCGCGAGCTGACGATCGTGTTCGTCACGCACAGCATCCACGAGGCGGTGTTCCTGTCGTCGCGCGTCGCCGTGATGGGGCCGCGGCCGGGGCGGATGATCGCCGACGTCGAGATCGACGAGCCGCACCCGCGTGGCGAGGCGTTCCGGCTGTCGACGCGATTCGCGGGCTATGCCCATCGACTTTCGCAGCTGGTCGCGCAGGCATGCGGCGGCGGCCTCGCTGACGTCGGCGCCGTGGAGACCGCCCCGTGACGCGGACGCGCGACCCTGCCGAGCGCTGGCGCTACGCGGCGCCGGCCCTCGTCGCCGTCGTCGTGATCGCGGTGTGGCAGGCGCTCACCGCGTTCTACGACGTGCCGCAGTACCTGGTGCCCTCGCCGCTGGTCGTCGCGACGACGCTCGTGAACGATGCCGGGCTGCTGCTCGCCTCGCTCGGCGTGACCGTGTCGATCGCGCTCGCCGCGCTCGCGATCGCGGTCACGCTCGGCGTGGCGATCGCGCTGGTGTTCGTGCAGAGCCGCTGGATCGAGACCGCGTTCACGCCCTACGTCGTGCTGCTGCAGGTGACGCCGATCGTCGCGATCGCCCCGCTGATCATCATCTGGGTGAAGGACACGCGGCTCGCGCTGGTGCTGTGCGCGGTCGTCGTCGCGATCTTCCCGATCGTCTCGGACACGACGCTCGGCCTGCGCAGCGTCGACCCGCGCCTCGTCGACCTGTTCCGCATGAACCGCGCGACGCGCTGGCAGGTGCTGACGCGGCTGCGGATCCCGAGCGCGCTGCCGTATTTCTTCGGCGGGCTGCGCATCGCGAGCGGGCTCGCGCTGATCGGCGCGGTGGTCGCCGAGTTCGTCGCCGGCACTGGCGGCCAGGGCGCCGGGCTCGCCTACCAGATCCTGATGGCCGGCATCCAGCTCAACATCCCGCGGCTGTTCGCCGCCCTGGTGCTGATCACGATCGCCGGCGTGGTGTTCTACGGCACCACCGTGCTGGTCTCGCGGCTCGCGCTGCGGCACTGGCACGATAGCGAACTGACGCGCTGACGGCGCCGGCTCCCCGCGCGGACGGCGAGGCCTCCGCGCGCCCCTCTCCCCGCCGCTCTCCCCGCGAGGCGGGGAGAGGCCGGCGTGAGTGGCGTCACTCCGTCACGAGCTTGAGCCCCGCGATCCCCGCGACGATCAACGCGATGCACGCCAGGCGCGCGATCGTCGCCGCTTCGCCGAACAGAACGATGCCGAGGATCACGGTGCCGACCGCGCCGACACCCGTCCACACGGCGTAGGCCGTCCCGACCGGCAGCGTCTTCATCGCCCACGCCAGCAGCACGATGCTCGCGGCCATCGCCCCCAGCGTCCACAGACTGGGCCCAAGGCGCGTGAAGCCGTCGGTGTACTTGAGGCCAATCGCCCAGGCGACCTCGAACAAGCCGGCGACGAGCAGCGCGATCCATGCCATGACGGTCCTCCCCGCGTGCGGTGAGCCATTATCGCGATTCCGCCCGCGTGCGCGCCACCGCTGCGCACACGCTCCGGCTGTGGTCCAATCGCTCTCGCGCGCTTCGCGCACCCATCAGCCCGTGGAAACGTTCGACACCATCGTCGTCGGCGGCGGCGTGATCGGCACCTCGATCGCCTGCCACCTGGCCATGCTTGGCGCGCGGCGCGTCGCGCTCCTCGAGCGCGCCACGCTCGGCACCGGCACGACGGCGCAATCGTCGTGCATCCTGCGCACGCACTACTCGGTGCGCGAGGATGCCGAGCTCGCCCACGCGTCGCTTCGAATCTTCGCGCGACTGCCCGGCTACCTCGACGATCCCGAGGCGGCGTCGGGCTACAACCGCTGCGGACTGATGGTGGTCGCGCCCGACGGCCCGCGCGCCGAGGCGCTCGCGCAGACGCTGGCCGTCGAGCGCTCGCTCGGCATCGACGCGCGCGACCTCTCGGCCTCCGAAGCGCGCGACCGGCACCCGCTCGTCATGCTCGACGACATCGCGCACGTGGGCTACGAGCCCGACGCCGGCTACGCCGACGCGCACCTCACGCTCTCCGCATTCGCGAAGGCGGCACGCCGGCGCGGCGTCGCGATCCGCGAAAACACCGCGGTGACCGGTCTCCTGCGCGCGAACGGCGGCCGCGTGATCGGCGTGCGCACCCCCGCGGGCGACCTCCACGCGGGGCGCGTCATCTGCGCGCTCAACATCTGGACCGGCACGCTCGCGCGCTGGACCGGCATCGAGCTGCCGCTCACGCTGTCGCGCCACGCGGTGTTCACGCTCGACGGGCCCGTGCCGTACACGCGCGACCTGCCGGTGCTGAAGGACCTCGCCTCGCCCTCGAAGCTGTACCTGCGCAGCTACGCGACCACGCAGCTCCTGGTCGGCGACGGCAACGAAGGCGAGACGATCGAAGCGCCGGACACCGAGCAGGCCGACGTGCCGCTCGACCATGTCGTCGAGCTCGGCGCCCAGGTCGCGCACCGGCTGCCGGCGTTCGCCGAGGCAGGACTCGCGGCCTCGTGGACCGGCGTCTACGACGTGACCCCGGACTGGAACCCGGTGCTGGGGGCGCTGCCGGGCGTCGACGGGATCGACATCGCGTACGGTTTCTCCGGCCATGGCTTCAAGCTGTCGCCGATCGTCGGCCGCCTGATGGCGCAGCACGCGCTCGGAGTGCCGACCGACTTGCCGCTCGCGCCCTACGCGCTCGAGCGCTTCTCGACCGGCAGGCTGCTCACCGGTCGCTACGGCGTCGGTGCCGTCTCCTGACTGGCGGGCCAGCCGCCAGGGGGCCGGCGTCGTCCTCGCTCCGGCGTGAGGAAGGCGGTCCTGCTGGGCATGGCATACTCCCGCGCGTCGTTCATCGCCACCCGCGCCCGTGGCGCGGCTTTCCGGGGAGGTTTCATGCGTCACCATCGTGCACTCGGCGCGGCCGCGCTCGCCGTCGCCATCGCCTTCGCCGGCACCGCCGCCGCGCAGGACCGCGTGTTCTTCGGCATCGCCACCGGCGGCACCGGCGGCACCTACTATCCGCTCGGCGGCATGCTCGCCCAGCTCATCAGCAACAAGGTCTCGATCGGCGGCAAGAAGCTGTCCGCCACGGCCGAAACCGCGGGCGCCTCGGTCGCCAACGCGCAGCTCCTCGCGCGGAAGGACATCGAGAGCGCGTTCGTCGCGGCCGACATCCTCGACGCCGCGTATGCGGGCAAGGGCCAGTTCGAAGGCAAGCCGGTCAAGAACCTGCGGGCGCTCGGCGCGCTCTATCCCGAGCAGGTGCAGCTCGTCACGCTCGCCTCGGCGAACGTGCGCTCGTTCAAGGACCTCAGGGGCAAGAGCGTGTCGTCCGGGTCGCCCGGCTCCGGGCAGTGGCAGCTCCTCGGCGACCTGCTCGAGGCGCACGGCATGACGCGCAAGGACATCGGCGAGGACCTCTCGTCGTTCACGCAATCGGTCGACAAGATCAAGGACGGCAACCTGACCGCGTCGCTGATCACCGCCGGCGCGCCGACCTCCTCGATCACCGACCTCGCGACCGCGCGCGACATCCGCATCGTGCCGCTGTCCGGCCCCGAGATCGAGGCGCTGCGCAAGAAGCAGCCGTACTACGCCGTGGTCCAGCTGCCGGCGAACACGTACAAAGGCCTCAGCGCGCCGGTCGAGACGCTCGCGGTCATGGCGATCTGGGCGACGCACGACGGGCTCTCCGACGCGATGGCCTACGAGGTGACCAAGGCGCTCTACGAGAACACCGAGACGCTCGGCCAGGTGCATCCGAAGGGCAAGGAGATCTCGCTCAAGACCGCGCTCCTGTCGATCTCGATCCCGCTGCATCCGGGCGCTGAGAAGTACTACCGCGAGAAGGGCCTGATCAAGTGAGGCATGCGCCCGGGATCGGGGCACTCCTGGTCCCGGGCCTCGCCATCGCCGCCGTCGGTGCCGCCGACGCGGCGTGCCTGACGCTCGCTTCGCATCCCGACGGCGCGCCGCTCGCGCAGGTGCACGCCGGCGACAACGAGCCATCGTTCACGATCGGCTACCTGCACTCGGTGACGCGCACGCCGGTCGAGGAGCGCTACCGCGTGGACGGCGCGACGATCGTCGAGACCGAGATCCGCTTCGAGGAGCACGGGCCGGGGCTGCCGACCGAAGCCGATGCCGGCGGCCGCTGGCGGCGCGAGGGTGCGAGCTACGTCGTCACGATGGATCGGCGCTTCGCCACCATCGCGATGCGCGTCCACGCCGACCAGTCGCCGCGCCTTGCCGTCGCCGGCGACCCGCGTCCGGTGAATCTCGCGCAGTGGGGCAACCGCGCGCTCGCGCTGTCCGCGCGCGAGGGCGATTGCCTCGCCGAGCGTCCGCCGGGCAAGGGCGGCGCGCGCTAGCGGCGATGGGATCGACGCGGGCATCGCGAAACGCGGGTGGCGCCGCGCACGGCGGCGCGCTGCTCGACCAGGTCGAGGCCGTCCCCGCGGACAAGCAGGCCGAGCTGATCCGCACCTACGACAGCGAAGCGAACTTCCGCAAGCTGGTGGGCCCGGTCGGGCTCCTCGTCACGACGGTCGCCGTCGTGCTGTCGTCGTTCCACATCTATACCGCGGGCTTCGGCCTGCTGGTCGAGATCAAGCACCGCTCGTTCCATCTCGCGCTGGTGCTGGGACTCATCTTCCTCGTGTTCCCGCGGCCGCGGTTGCCCCGCGACCGCCTGCAGGCGGGGAAGGCGTGGGCGTGGAGCCTCGCGTTCTCGGCGTTCTACCTCTACCTCGCCTGGTCGCTGGTCGAGCGGATGAGCTCGCTCGGCGAGGTCCGGCACGGCGCTGGCTTCATCGCACTGATCGGCTTCGTCGCGCTCATCTCGATGCCATTCCCGCAGCTCGGCGGGACCGGCAACCGCCCATCGTGGGCGGATTGGCCGCTCGCGGCGGCGGCGCTGTCGATCTCGTTCTACTTCCTGGTGTTCTTCGACGACGTGTTCATCGGACGCGTCGGCGCCCCGATCGTCCAGGACTACATGATGGGCGTGCTCGCGATCGTGATCGTGATGGAGGCGTCCCGCCGCACGATGGGGCCGCTCCTGCCGGTCATCGGCATGGCCTGCCTCCTCTACGCGCTCGCCGGCCGTTACATGCCCGGCATCCTCGCGCACCGCGGCTACTCCGTGGACCGCGTCGTCAACCACATCTACGTCGGCACCGAGGGGATCTACGGCATCGCGGTCGGCGTCGTGGCGACCTACGTGTTCCACTTCGTGCTGTTCGGGATCCTCGCGCAGATGACCGGCCTGGGCCGCCTGTTCATGGACCTCGCGACGATCGCGGCCGGCCGCTTCTCCGGCGGCCCGGCCAAGGTCTGCGTAGTGTCGTCGGGCCTGTTCGGAATGATCTCCGGCTCCGCGATCGCCAACGCGGTGACCACCGGCTCGCTCACGATCCCGCTGATGAAGAAGTATGGCTTCTCGGCGCGCTTCGCGGGCGCGGTCGAGGCCTCGGCATCGTGCGGCGGACAGGTGACGCCGCCGGTGATGGGCGCGTCCGCGTTCGTGATGGCGGAGCTGCTGGGCGTGCCGTACAAGCTCCTCGTCCTCGTGGCGATCGTGCCGGCGCTGTTCCATTACTTCGCCTGCCTGATGATGGTGCATCTGGAAGCGAGGCGGCTGAAGCTGAAGGGCGTCGAGCGGCATCTCATCCCGCGGCTCTCCCGGGTGATCGGCGAGAGCTGGCACTTGGTGTTCCCGCTGATCGCACTGGTCACGATGCTCCTGCTCGACTTCACGCCGTTCCTGGCGGCGTTCTGGGGCATCGTGCTGTGCTTCGTGTGCTCGTACATCCCGCTCATCGCGCGCCGGTTCGGCTGGGGTCGTCTGCAGGGCCGGACGCTGACCTGGGGACCCCTGATCGAAGGGCTGTCGGAAGGGGCGAAGTACGCGCTCGCGATCGGTGCGGCGTGCGCATGCGTCGGGCTGATCCTCGGCACGCTGACGCTGTCAGGGCTGGGCTTCAAGTTCTCCGGCGCCGTGGTGGACCTCGCGGCGCAGGTGGGCACGTGGGTCCTCGCGCTGGATCCGACCGGTCTTGTCACCGACAACGGGGCAAAGGTGTTCTTCGGGCTCCTGTTCGTGGCGCTCGCCTGCATCCTGATGGGCACCGGCATTCCGACCACGCCCACCTACATCATCCTCGCATCGATCGCCGCTCCGGCGCTGGCGACGCTCGGCGTGCCGCTGCTGGCCACGCATTTCTTCGTCTTCTACTACGGCGTGCTGGCCGACGTCACGCCGCCGGTCGCGCTCGCGGCGTACGCGGCCGCGGGCATTGCCGGTTCCGAGCCGATGCGCACGGGCCTCACCGCATTCCGTCTGTCGATGGGCAAGGCGCTCGTGCCTTTCATGTTCACCTACACGCCGGCGCTGCTGTTCATCGACTTCACGTGGACCGCGTTCTCGTCCGCGCTCGTCGCCGGCATCGTCGGCATCGTCGCCCTGTCCGCCGCGTACACGCGCTGGTTCGCGACGACCGTTACCCGCCTCGAGCAGGTCGTGTTGACCGCGGGCGGCCTGATCCTCGTGTTCAACCACCTCTGGCTCAACGTCATCGGCATCTCCGTCACGTTGGTGACGCTCGGCCTCAACATGCTCCGCGAGCGCCGCTGAAGCGGTCCCGCGGGCGCTGTGGGCCGGGGCGTCGGCCCGGGATCGGTGTTTGTCCGACAGACCCTCCGCTCAGGGGCGCGGTAGCGTCGCCGGATGCCCCTGTCCCTCCGCTTCCTGCTGCCGCTGATGCTGGTGGTCGGCCTGTTCGCCTACGCGGCCGTGCCGCTCGCGGACACGCTGATGCTCCGCTGGTTCGTGCGCGACCTCGACACGCGTTCGTCGCTGATCGCCTCGGCGGTCTCCGAGCCCCTGTCCGGCCTCGTGCTGACCGGGTCGACGCCGCGCATCGAGCAGTTCTTCCAGCGCCTCACGCAGGACGAGCGCCTCTATGCGGTGGGTCTGTGCATGGCGGGCCGCGCGACGCCGATCGCGACGCCGGAATTCCCCGCGGACATCGCGTGCTCGTCGCTGCGCGCGCAGGCCGGCGCGGCCAAGGCGATCATCCGCACCGCGCACGGGATGCTGCATCTCGCGGTGTCGCCGGTCGACACCGGCTCGCCGCAGGCGGCCCAGCTCGCGATCCTGCACGACATGAGCTTCGTCGAGCGGCGCAGCGAGGAAACGCGCCGCTACCTGTACGCGTTCTTCGCGGTGCTCGCGTTCCTGGTGGCGCTGATCACGGTGGTCGTCGCGCAGCTGTCGTGGCGCGGCTGGGTCAACGGGCTGCGCGCGCTGTTGCGCGGCGAGGGCCTCGTGCGACCCGCCTCGCCGTCGATCGCGTCGCCCGAGTTGCGCCCGATCGCCGGCGACGTGCGCGAGCTGATCCGCGAGCTCGAGGAGCGCTACCGGCCGCGCGACGAAGGCCAGCTCGCCTGGTCGGCGGCGAGCGTCCGCGCGATCGTCGAGCGCGAGCCGGGCGGCGGCGACGTCATCGTCGTGTCGAATCGCGAGCCCTACATCCACGTGCGCGGCGACAACGGCATCCGCGTGCAGCACCCGGCGTCGGGCCTCGTGACGGCGCTCGAGCCGGTGATGCGCGCCTGCGCGGGCACCTGGATCGCCCATGGCAGCGGCAGCGCCGACCGCCAGACGGTCGACAAGCACGACCGCGTCGAGGTCCCGCCGGGCGAGGCCGCCTACCGGCTGCGGCGGATCTGGCTCACGCCGGAGGAGGAAGCCGGCTACTACAGCGGCTTCGCGAACGAGGGCCTGTGGCCGCTGTGCCACATCGCACACGTGCGCCCGACGTTCCGGTCGTCGGACTTCGCCCAGTACCGCGCGGTCAACGCCAAGTTCGCCGACGCGGTCGTCGCCGAGGCGCGCACCGACGCGCCGATCGTGCTGGTGCAGGACTACCACTTCGCGCTCCTGCCCCGCATGATCCGCGAGCGCCTGCCCAATGCGACGGTGGTCGCGTTCTGGCACATCCCGTGGCCGAACCCGGAAGCGTTCTCGATCTGCCCGTGGCGCGCCGAGCTGCTCGACGGGCTGCTCGGGAGCAGCATCCTGGGCTTCCACACGCAATTCCACTGCAACAACTTCCTCGACACGGTCGACCGCGTGCTCGAGGCACGCGTCGACCGCGAGTCGTTCGAGGTCAATTGCGGGGGCCACGCGACGGCGGTGCGCCGTTACCCGATCTCGATTGCCTGGCCGCCCGAGCCGCTCGCGCGTCAATGGGGCGTGGGTCACGCGCGCGCGGCGGTGCGCGAGCGCCTGGGCGTCGGCGCCGACGTGCGCGTCGGCGTCGGGATCGACCGGCTCGACTACACCAAGGGCATCCTCGAGCGCTTTCACGCGATCGACCGGCTCCTCGACGGCCACCCCGACTGGATCGGCAAGCTCGTGTTCGTGCAGATCGCCGCGCCTACGCGCGGGATGATCGCCGACTACCGCGGCTATGCCGAGCGGGCGATCGCGCTCGCCGACGCGATCAACGCGAAGTACGCCGGCCGCGGGCCCGCCCCGATCCGGATGATCGCCGAGCACCACGAAGCCGACGCGGTCTACGAGTACTACCGCGCGGCGGACTTCTGCTTCGTCTCGAGCCTTCACGACGGCATGAACCTGGTCGCGAAGGAGTTCGTCGCCGCCCGCGACGACGAGCGCGGCGTGCTGGTGCTGTCGCAGTTCGCCGGCGCCTCGCGCGAGCTTCCCGAGGCGCTGGTCGTCAACCCCTCCGATGCCGACCAGTGCTCGGCGGCGCTGCACCGCGCGCTGACGATGCCCGAGGACGAGCAGCGCGACCGCATGCGGCTGATGCGCGGCCTGCTGCGCGAGTTCAACGTCTACCGCTGGGCCGGCCGCATGCTGATGGATGCGGCGGCGATCCGCCAGCGCCGCAAGCTGGGGCGGCGCGCGCGCGAAGCGGTCAACGCCGCATGATCGGTGTCGACCCGCACGCCGCGCGCGCGCGGCGGATGGTCCGACGCCGGCCGCCGCCGCTCGCGGCCACCGACGCACTGTTCCTCGACATCGACGGCACCCTGCTCGAGCTCGCGGCGACGCCGGACAGCGTGACCGTCGATCCGGCGCTGCCCACCACGCTGGTCGCGGCGGCGCGCCTGCTGGGCGGCGCGCTGGCGCTCGTCACCGGACGCTCGATCCGCGACGTCGATGTGCTGTTCCCGGGCCTCGCGCTGCCGATCGCGGGCCAGCACGGCTGCGAGCGGCGCAGCGGCGACGGCGCGATGAACCTGCACGCGAGCGACGCGCAGACGCTCGACCGGCTGCGCAACCTCTTCACCGGCTTCGCGTCCCGCCACCCGGGCATCCTCGTCGAGCACAAGGGCGCGACGCTCGCGCTGCACTACCGCGCGGTCCCGGAGCTCGCCAGCCACGTGCACCAGACGATCCGCGACGCGATGGAGGACGTCGAGGGCTCGTGGACGGTCGAAGGCGGCAAGCGGCTCGTCGAGATCCGGCCGGGCGGGCGCAACAAGGGGCGCGCGATCGCGGACTTCATCGGCGAGCGGCCGTTCGCCGGGCGCCGGCCGGTCTTCGTCGGCGACGATCGCGGCGACGAGCACGGCTTCCGCGTGGTCGAGAAGGCGGGCGGGATCGCGGTCAAGGTCGGGCCCGGCGCCACCTGTGCGCGCCACCGGCTTCCCGACGTCGACGCGGTGCGCGAGTGGATCGCCGCGCTGCAGCCCAAGAGCAGCCTTCCGTGACCGCAGGGGTGCGCCACCTCGATCTCGCGCTGATCGGCAACGGACGCATCGGGCTGTTGGTCGAGCCGCAGGGCACGATCGTCTGGGGATGCTTTCCGCGCTTCGACGGCGACCCCACGTTCTGCGCGCTGCTCGACGACGCTCCACCGGAACGCGCGCGCGGCGTATTCGCGATCGAGCTCGAGGAGCTCGCGGCCGCCGAGCAGCAGTACGTGCGCAACACCGCCGTGCTGTCGACCCGCCTCACCGACCGCCACGGCGGCGCCGTCGAGATCGTCGACTGCGTGCCGCGCCACCGCGAATTCGACCGCATGCACACCCCGCACGCGGTCGTTCGGCACGTGAAGCGCATCGCGGGGCGGCCGCGCATCACCGTGCGCCTGCGGCCCGCCGCCGAGTGGGGTGCGCTCCGCCCCGAGACGACGGCCGGCAGCCACCACATCCGCTACGTGTCGCCGCGGCTCACGCTGCGCGTGACCACCGACGCGTCGCTGACCGCGATCGCCGACGAGCGGCCGTTCTTCGTCGAGGACACCTGCACGCTGGTGTTCGGACCCGACGAGCCGCTGCCGGGCTCGCCGCTCAGCTTCGCGCAAAACGCCATCGACCGGACCGTCGCGTGGTGGCAGGAATGGGTGCGCGGGCTCGCGATCCCCTACGAATGGCAGGCGGACGTGATCCGCGCGGCGATCACGCTGAAGCTCAACGCCGACGAGGACACCGGCGCCATCGTCGCGGCGATGACCTCGTCGATCCCCGAGTCCGCGCGCGCTCAGCGCAACTGGGACTACCGCTACTGCTGGCTGCGCGACGGCTATTTCGTCGTCGACGCGCTGAACCGCCTCGGCGCGACGGCCACGATGGAAGGGTACATGCGCTACCTCGCGACCATCGCGGCGAACGTCGGCGAGGGCGCCCTCCAGCCGGTCTACTCGATCGCGGGCGACGCGGCGCTCGACGAGCGCATCGTCACGTCGTTGCCTGGCTACCGCGGCATCGGGCCGGTGCGCGCGGGCAACCTCGCCTACCGGCAGGCGCAGCACGACGCCTACGGCGCCGCGATCCTCGCCGTCACGCACGCGTTCTTCGACGAGCGGCTCGCGCGGCGCGGCGATGCGTCGCTGTTCGCCCGGCTCGAGCCGCTCGGCACCCGGGCGATCGCGCTGCACGACCAGCCCGACGCTGGACTGTGGGAGCTCCGCGAGCGCTCGCGGGTGCACACCTGGTCGGCGGTCATGTGCTGGGCAGCGTGCGACCGCCTGGGCAGGATCGCCGCGCGGCTGGGGCTCTCCGACCGCGCGCAGCATTGGCGCGCCGAGGCGCAGCGCGTCCACCGGTTCGTGCACGCGCGCTGCTGGAACGAAGCTCGCGGCGCGTACGTCGCGGCGGTCGACGGCGACGCGCTCGACGCCTCGATGCTGCTGCTCGCCGAGCTCGGCTTCGTGCGGGCCGACGACCCGCGCTTCGCCGCCACCGTCGACGCGATCGGCCGCGAGCTCAAGCGCGGCGACTTCGTGTTCCGTTACGTCGAGAACGACGACTTCGGCGCGCCCGACAACGCGTTCGTCGTGTGCACGTTCTGGTACGTGAACGCGCTGGCGCAGCTCGGCCGTCGCGACGAGGCCCGCGACATCCACGGCCGCCTGCTCGCCTGCCGCACCCGCCACGGGCTCCTCGCCGAGCACGTCGATCCGGTGACGCGCGAGCCGTGGGGCAACTTCGTGCAGACCTACAGCATGGTCGGGCTGATCAGCGCGGCGAAGCGGTTGTCGGTGCCGTGGGACGAGGCCTTCTGACGGAAGGGCCGCATCCCGGAGCGGGACGCGTGGCGTTCTGTGGCGAGCGCTGAGCCCCGAATGCAGCCACGGTCGGCGATCGCACGCGATCGCCGCCCGGCGCACTGGCGCATCGTCGTGCGAATGGGACTCGCGGATTCGGGACGCGGCTTACGGCGTCCGACCCCTAACGGCCTTCACCCAATGCTCGACCGGCTCCGGATTCGGCCGGTACCACGCCGGCTTGCGGTAGTGGACGAACGTGCCTTCGAGCACGTCCCCCTTCACGGTGCCGCGCCACACGAGCCGACCGTCGGAATCGGAGACGGTCTCGGCCTCGAAGGCGATCGCGTCGCCGACCCGGGTCGCGCGGTAGGCGGCCTTGCCGAAGTTTCACTCGTCGCACGCCGCCGAGTGGAACCGGCCGGCCGCGAACGTGAGCACGTCGTTGCGCTCGTCGGCGCTCTTGCCCTTCTCGCCCGCGTCGCCGACGTAGCGCTGCCCGTCGAGCAACGACTGCGCCGCCACGCCATTCGCGAACGGCAGCGCGAGCAGCGCCCAGAGGATGATGGCCCGCGCCGCTTTCTTGGCGTGTTCATCGCGCCCTCCTCGCCCGGCGAAGGATCTACGCCGGCATGTCCTGGTGCAGGCACAGCACGTTGCCCTCGGGGTCCGAGAACCACGCGCAGCGCAAGCCGGGCTGCGTGCAGATGTGGCCGATGGTGCGGAAGCCCGGCAGGTCGTAGTCGTGGAACGCGACGCCGCGACGCTCGAGCGTTGCGATCGCCGCCTCGAGGTCGTCGACGGCGAAGCTCAGCGCCGTGTGCTCGGCCTTGGTGCCTTCGGGCTTGGGGAACAGCGCGACGCGGCTACCGTCGCCCGCGCGCAGCAGGTACTGGCCGTCGGGCCGCGGACCCTCGCCGGTCAGGCCCAGCGCGTCGACGTAGAAGCGCCTGGCCCGGTCGAGGTCGCGCACCGGCAGGATCGTCGTGACCGCGGCAACCGAAAGCGGCGAGCGCGCGACGCGCGCCGCGACGTCGGTGGTGTGCATGGCATCCTCCGTGGATGAGCGCCGTCGCCGCCACGGCAGCGGGCGGGGATGATTGTACGCAACGCGGGACGGGCGGAAAATACGCGTTCCGGCGTACGCGCGAGGAGGCACGGTGGCCGAGGCGGAGCGGTCGTTGCGCGCGGCCTTCGCGGCGCTGCGCGCGATCGGCGAGGGCTGCCCCACGCCGGGCGAGTTCGCGCGGCGCGGCGTGCGCGAGCTGCCGGCGCTCGTCGCGTCCGAGATCACCACGTTGTCGCTGTGCGACCTCGCGACCGGCAAGCGCCGCGTCGTGAGCGATCCGCCGCACGCGTTCGGCCGCGCCGAGCTCGAGGCGTTCGACCGCCATTTCCGCGACCATCCGCTGGTCCGCTTCCACACGACCCACCACGACGGCGGCGCGCATCGCATCTCCGACGCCATGGCGCCGGCCGCCTTTCGCGCGACACCGCTGTACGCCGACTACTACGCGCGCGTCGGCCTCGACCACGCGATGGCGCTCCCGCTCTACGTCGACGACCGCCTGCTGGTGAGCTTCGTGTTCAACCGCAAGGGGCGCGACTTCAGCGGCCGCGAGCGCGAGCTCCTCGACCTGATGCGCATCCCGCTCGCGACGCTCTACCGCCAGTCGTACGCGCTCGCGCAGGCGCGCGCGGCGCTCGCGGCGTCGGGCGATCCGGCGCCGCCGGTGCACGACGGCCCCGACCCGCTCGCGACGCTGACCGACCGCGAGCGCGAGGTGCTGGGGTGGGTCGCCGCAGGCAAGAGCAACGCGCAGATCGCGGCGATCGTCGGCGCGAGCCCGCGCACCGTCGCGAAGCACCTCGAGCGGATCTACGGGAAGCTCGGCGTCGAGTCGCGCACCGCCGCCGCGATGCGCGCGGTGCGCCGCTAGCCGCGCCACCCTTTCGTCACCGGCGGCGGGCCCGCGGACCCCAGGGCTCAATCCGCCGCGACCGGCTGCCGTGAGCGCTGTACCACCTCGACGATCGCCTCCGGCGGCTGCGCGCCGGAAAGGCCGTAGCGGCCGTCGATGATGAAGAACGGGACGCCCGAGATCCCCAGCGACGCCGCGCGCGCCTCGGCCTCCGCGATCTCGGTCGCGCCGACGCCGGAGCCCAGGAATGCATGGGCCGCGTCGGCATTCTCTCCCGCTTCGTGCGCGATCTCGGCGAGCACCTCGTGCGAGCCCACGAAGCGGCCCTCGATGAAATAGGCGCGGAAGAGCCGCTCGACCAACGCGCCGGCGTCGCCGCGCGACTGCGCCCACGCGACCAGGCGGTGCGCATCGCGCGTGTTGGGCTGCAGCGCGATGCGCTCGAAGTCGAACGCGATGCCCGCCTGCGTGCCCGCCCGTCGGACGCGATCGTAGATCTGCGCGGCCCGCGTGGGGCCGCCGAACTTGCGTTCGACGTAGTCGCGACGGGCGATGCCCTCGGCGGGCAGGTCCGGGTTCAATTCGAAGGGGTGCCAGCGGACCGCGGGCGGCGGCGATCCCCCCTCGGCGAGCCGTGCCAGCGCGACCTCCAGGTGGCGCTTCCCGATGTAGCACCAGGGGCACACGACGTCGGAAACGACGTCGATGACCGGCTCGGCGAAGGTGGCGTCCATGGCGGGCGTGGGGTGCCCCGGGAGACTAGCAAGGGGCGCGCCAGCGCGGGCGCGCTGGCGCCAGGCGGGACGTCGCCGGGAGGTGCCGGGACCGTCCGGGGCGACGCCGTCGGCGCCGCCCCCGATCCGGATCTACCAGCCGGTGTAAGCGACCGAGAAGCCGAACACGTTGGCGTTGTACCGGTCCGACTGGTGCCCCGTGAGCAGCACGTTGTTGGCCGAGGTCGCGTCCGCGTTGTCGTACGCCCAGTCCGAGGTCCGGTACTTCTCGTACGCGTAGTTGGCGCGCAGCAGGATGTTCTTGTTGAGCTGGTACTTGCCGAACAGCTGGAACGAATCGAGCTTGTTCCTGAGGTCCGGCACCGGGCTCGCCGTCAGCGCGGATCCGGGCGCGAGGCTCGTCTTGCCGGTGCCGTCGCTGAAGATGTACTGGGCGCCCACGTCCCAGCGTTTGTCGGCAGGTTGGTAGCGCACGCCCGCACCGACCGAGTGGTCGTAGTACTCGAGCGACGCCTGCCAGTTCTGCGCCGTGCTGATCGCCTGCGCCGGCGTGTTGTTCCACGCGCGGCCTGCCTGCTCGGTCGCGAAGCGCGAGTAGGTGTAGTAGATGAACGTGTTGAGCCCGTCCGTCGGCACCCACGACGCGTCGATCGTGTAGCTCTCGCCCACCGCCTCGGTCCGGCCGAGGCATTCGCTCGGGAAGACGGCCGGCGGCGGCAGCACCTGGTCGTTCGACCCGCCGCAGTCCGGCCCCTTGTAGTCGGTCTTGTACCAGTCGGCCCGCCCCGAGATCGTCAGCCGGTCGAGCGGCGAATAGGCGCCTTCGACACGGACCAGGTTGCGATCGTAATCGGCGAAGATGAAGTGCCGCAGCGTCGGGATGTTGTCGGGGATCGGTTGCGCGGTGGTCACGGCGCTGGTGAAGCTCGCCTGGTATGGCCGCGAGTTGTTGTAGTCCGACCCCTTGCGCTGGTCGAACACGTAGCGCACCGACCCGGTGAACGCCTCGCCCATGACCTTGCGGAGCTCGACGCCGAACTCGTTGTTCTGCGTGTCGGTGCGAAGCTCGTCGGAGGCCTTCTCGTAGTCGATCGTCTTGTACTGGTACCAGCCGCGCAGGAGCGTGCCGCGCGCGATCGCGTAGTCGGCATCCAGCTTGAAGCGGTTCTCGGTCATGCCCGGCGGCAGGTTGCGACGGATCCGGGAGCTGTTGATCGAGTCGTTGACGATCGGGTCCTGGTTGGTCGTGTCGCCGCCGACGTAGGCGTAGACGTCCGAGGGCGTCTTGTTGTCGTGGTCCTCGTAGCGGTAGCGCGCCTTGACGGTGAGCTTCGCCAGCGGCCGCGACAAGAGCGACAGGTCGATGACCGTGTTGCGGATTTCGCCGTCGAGCGACGAGCGCGGCAGCGCATTGGGCACCGAGAGGGATGTCCCCGGCGTCTCGGCCGCGGTGTTGATCGTGTACGGCAGGAACGCCTCGTTCTGCTTCATGATGCTGTACGACACCGCGCCGGTGAAGCGGGTCGTCGGCGTCACGTTCCAGCCGCCGTTGAGCTGGATCTGGTGGAAGTCGTTGTCGGGCATCGTGGCGATGCGCCCGTAGCCGGTCGGGAAGCCGGAGCCGCCGACCCAGCCCGAGATGATGTTGTACGGGTTCTGCCACACCAGCGAGTTGGAGTCGTTCTCGTACTTCGAGTACCAGTAGGCGAGGTTCACCTGCGCCTGATCGTTGGCCCAGCGCAGCGTGGCCTCGATCTGCTGCGTGCGGTCGTTCAGCGGGTTGGGGATCATCGACGCACGCGGGTTGCCGCCGCTGTTCCCCATCACCGCGCCGATCACCTTGGAGCCATCGCGCTCGTCCTGCCGGAAGTTGATGTCGAGGCTGAGACCCTTCGCGATCTGCACGGTCCCGCCGAGGCGCAGGATGTCGCGCTCCTGCTTGATGTCGTAGGTGTGCAGGAACGGTGCAATGACCGCCGCCTGCGTCGGCGGCTGCCCGGCGATGCCTGGGAACCCCGGCGGCAGCGTCAACCGGTTGCCGCCGAGCCCGTCGTGGATGAACTGCGCATCGTCGAACTGGAACTTCGTAAGCTGCTGGTAGCCGGCGCTGACCCCCCAGACGCCCTGTCTGCCGTATTCGGCGCCCATGTCGCGCGACGTCAGGCCGAGGTTGTAGCCGAAGGCATTGAGGTAGGTGCCGTCGTTGCCCGGCCGCAGGCGCACGTTGGCATTGCCGATCAGGAACGCTTCGCTCTTGCGGATGCCCGTGAACTCGCCGAACTTGAACGAATCTTCGTCGCTGTAGCCGGCACCGAGCTCGATGAAATTGTCGGCGTAGCGCGACATGTCGGCGCCCCGGGTGAGCGGGACGTAGAGCATCGGCTCCGCGAACGCGGCCTCCGCGGCCAGCGCCGCGAGCACTGCCGCGGCAAGCGGCTTCAGGGCGAATCCCCTGCCTGCGCGATCGATCGTGGTCATGTCCAGTCCTCTCGTCGCGGGCGGTCAGCGCGTGAAGCGCTGGCCGGACGGATGGTTGCTGCCGTGGACCTGCGTGTGACAGTCGGCGCACTGCTGCCCCAGCATCTTGTCCACGCCAAACGCCGGCGGCAGGTTGTTGGCGCTGTAGAGCGTGCTCGGATGGAACGGCGCGGTGTGGCACTGCTGGCACAGGTAGGGCAGGCGCGCCTTGAGCATCTGCCGGTTGTTGGACCCGTGCGGGTTGTGGCAGTTGGTGCATTCCTCGCGCACCGGCGGGTGCTCGTGCAGGAACGGGCCGCGCTTCTCGGCGTGGCAGGTGTAGCAGGTCTCGTTGGTCGTGTTGCGGATCAGGTTGTGGTCGCCGGGCGAGCCGTGCGGCTGGTGGCACGACGAGCAGCTCATCGCGCCGGTGCGCAGCGGATGCGCCGAGAAGCGGAACATTGCCGCGCGCTGGTCCTTGTGGCAGGTGAAGCACACGCCGACCTGCGTCTGCTTGACC
>DATLIR010000156.1:0-10081 GCA_035539315.1 Casimicrobiaceae bacterium | reverse complement strand
CGTGGGGCGCTCGATCACGAACGCCAACCCGCCGCCGCTGTTGAGGTGCTGGTAAACGGTCAGCGTGCGCAACGCATCGCCGACCGTGGGCGAATGCCGCACGACCTCGCCGACCAGCCCCAGGTCCGCGAGGTGCCACATTCGGCCTGCCAGCAACCCGACGTGGGCGCAGCCGGTCCGCTCCGCGGCGAGCTGCAGCAGGCGGCCCAGCCGGGCATAGGGCACGCGGGCATCCGGTGCCGCGAGCGCATCGTCGGGCAGGCCGGCCGCGCGCAGCAGCGTGGCGGGATCCGCACCGAGTTCCCGTATCAGCGCCGGCACGCCCGAGTAGGCGCCGACCCGCTGGGTCCCGCCCCCGTTGGACAGCCTGAGCGCATTGGCGACCAGCGCGGCGTGATGCGGGGGGTGCATGCCTGTCCCGGATGGCAAAGTGAATCGACACTAACCCTTGAGGATGTCCTACAGGTTGATGCGTGTCAAAGCGACGCGGGCCGTGTCACGGCACGCTCGCGAGGGTGCGCGGGATGGACGCTGCGCCGTCCGCCCCCTCGACCACCGTCGAGAAGTGCAAGGACGGGGCGGGGTCTTCGAACCAGCATGGAGGCTGTGGACAGGCCCGCGTCAGGGGAGGCGGGCCATGCCGCCACACGCGCTCGACGACGAGCACCCTTGCAGGCCATGCCCAATGATGCGGCCCTGGATGCCGGCTCGATCACGATCGCGCTGACCCAACCCGTGGCCCCGGACAGCGCCGTCCTGGTGCGGATCGGCGCAGCGGCCATCGCCCTATTCGACGTCGACGGCGCGCTGCAGGCGATCGACGATGCGTGCATGCGCTGCGGCGCGTCGCTGATGACGGGCGCGCGCCATGCCGCGCACGTGACCTGTCGCTGCGGCTGGGTTTACGACCTCGTCACCGGCGCGGTCCAGGACCTCCCGGCCCTGCGCCAGGACAAGTTCCCGGTGGCGCGCGTCGGCGATACGATCCAGGTCGGGACGACAGACCGGTGAACCGTTCCCGGAGGGTCGACGTCGCGGGGCGCACGTCTCCCGCGCGCTATCCTTACCCCGACACTCCGGTGCGCGCAACGACGCCCAGACGATGACATCCGAGACGGACGCCAGGCCGCGCGCCGCGACGCTCGCGACGCGGGCGCGCGCGCTGTTCCCGCCGGCGACGTGGCTGCGCTCGTACTCGCCGGCATGGCTGCCCGCCGACGCGGTCGCGGGCGTCACGCTCGCGGCGTACGCGATCCCGGTCGCGCTCGCCTACGCCTCGCTCGCGGGACTGCCACCGCAGCACGGCATCTACTGCTACCTCGTGGCGGGCGTCGCCTATGCGCTGTTCGGCACGTCGCGCCAGCTCGCCGTCGGCCCGACGTCCGCGATCTCGCTGCTGGTCGGCACCACGGTGGCCGGCATGGCCGGCGGGGACCCTGCCCGCTTCGCGCAGATCGCCGCGCTGGTGGCGCTGGTGTTCGCCGCGATCAGCTTCCTCGCGTGGCTCCTGCGGCTCTCGTCGCTCGTCAACTTCATCAGCGAGACGGTGCTGCTCGGCTTCAAGGCCGGCGCCGCGTTCACGATCGCGCTGACGCAGCTGCCCAAGCTCTTCGGCGTACCGGGCGGCGGCGATCATTTCTTCGAGCGCGCGTGGATGCTCGCGACGCAGCTGCCGGCGACCCGTCCGGTGGTGCTCGCCTTCGGGATCGGGGCGATCGTCCTGCTGCTCGCCGGCGAGCGCTTCCTGCCATCGCGGCCGGTCGCGCTGTTCGTCGTCGTCGCCGCGATCGTCGCGCTGACGGTGACGCCGCTCGCCGAGCAGGGCTTCAAGGTCCTGGGCGTGCTGCCCGCGGGCCTGCCGCCGTTCGGCCGCCCGTCGTTGCGGATCGCCGACGTGGACGGCGTGATCCCGCTCGCGTTCGCCTGCTTCCTGCTCGCCTACATCGAAGGCGTCTCGGCGGCGCGCGCGCTCGCGCGGAAGCACGGCGACGAGATCGATCCGCGCCAGGAGCTGTTCGCGCTCGGCGCCTCGAACCTCGCCGTCGCGTTCTTCCAGGGCTATCCGGTCGCGGGCGGGCTGTCGCAATCGTCGGTCAACGACAAGGCGGGCGCGCGCTCGCCGCTGGCGCTCGTGTTCGCCTCGCTCGCCATCGCGCTGTGCCTGGTCTTCCTCGGCGACCTGTTGCGCAACCTGCCCGACGTGGTGCTCGCGGCGATCGTGCTGGTGGCGGTCAAGGGGCTGGTCGACGTGGCGGAGCTGCGTCGCACCTGGCGCTTGAGCCGCCTCGAGTTCTGGATCGCGGCCGTCGCGTTCGTCGGCGTGCTGCTGCTCGGCATCCTGAAGGGCGTGCTGCTCGCGGCCGTCGCGTCGCTGCTGGTGCTGCTGCACCGCGCCGCGAATCCCCACGTCGCCCGGCTGGGCCGCGTGCCGGGGACTTCGCGCTGGTCGGACCTCGACCGGCATCCCGACAACGAGGCACGGCCCGGCGTCCTGGTCGTGCGCGTCGAGTCGGGACTGTTCTACTTCAACGTCGGGCACGTGCGCGACCAGCTGCGCCGCCATGTCGCCGCCGCCGGCGCCGGCCTGCGGCTCGTCGTATGGGACCTGTCCTCGTCGGCCAACGTGGACCTCGCGGGGTGTCGCCTGATCGCCGACTTCCGAGCGGAGCTCGCCGGGCGGGGCGCGATACTGCGGGTCGTCGATGCGCGCGCGTCGGTGCGCGACCTGGTGCGCGAGGCGGTGGGCGAGGATCTCGGCACCGTCGATCGCCGCCTCTCGATCGACGACACGATCGCCGCGCAGCGCCCCGCGGCGTCGACCGCCCCTTCACCCGCTCGATAGAGCACGAAATGACCGAACCCCGACGCTTCCACGTCGACGACACGCTCCGCGACGGCACCGCCATCACGTTCCGGGCCGTGCGGCCCGACGACAAGGCGCGCATCGCGCGTGCGTTCGCGGGACTCGAGCGCGAATCCGTCTACACGCGCTTCTTCACGTTCAAGGAGCGCCTCGGCGACGACGAGCTGGCCCACCTCGACCACATCGATTTCGTCCACGAGGCGGTGCTGGTCGCCACGCGCGCTGCCGCGGGCGAGGAGGAAGTCATCGCCAGCGCGCGCTACATCGAGCACCCCACGGCGGATGGCGTGCGCACGGCGGAGGTCGCCTTCACGGTCGAGGAGGACTACCGCGGGCAGGGCCTCGCGCACCGGCTGCTGACGCATCTCGCGACCCTCGCCCGCGCGCAGGGCATCGCACGCTTCGACGCCGACGTGCTGGCGGACAACGGTTCGATGCTCGCGGTGTTCGCGCGCTGCGGCTTCCCGGTCACGCGACGGCGCGACGGCGGCGCCTTGCACGTCACTCTCGATCTCCTGCATCCCGCCTGAGGGCGCTTGCCCGACGTGGCGCACCGTGCCGCGGAGCGAATCGCGAGCTACAGCACCGTCGTGCTGCACGCCAGCCGGCGTTCCTTCCAGTACAGCCCGTCGAGCCGGTGCTTCAGCTTCGCGAGCGAGTCGGTGCTCTTGCCCGTGAACGACAGGATCGCCGCGGGCCGCGAGCCGTCGCCGTCCTCACGCCTGACTTCGGTGCACTCGAGATCCGGCGCGTAGCGCGCGCACAGCGCCTTCAGTTCCTCGTCGGTGGTGCCCGGGGCGAGGTTGGCGAGCCACAGTCGTTCCATGGTTCGGTGTCTCCGTTCAGGGGGCGTCGCGGCGTCGCCGCTCACGCCATGATGTTGACGCCGCCGTCGACGTAGAGGGTCGCCCCCGACAGGCGCCGGGCGTAGGGCGTCGCCAGGAACGCGCAGGTGAAGCCGACGTCCATGATGTCCACGAGCTCGCCGATCGGTGCGCGCTGCGCGGCCTCGTTGAGCAGCAGGTCGAAGTCCTTGAGTCCGGACGCGGCCCGCGTCTTGAGCGGACCCGGGGACATCGCATGGACCCGGATCCCCTTGCCCCCCAGCTCGTAGGCCAGGTAGCGGCAGCATGCCTCGAGCGCCGCCTTGACCGGTCCCATCACGTTGTACGTCGGCACCACCTTGTTCGCGCCGTGGTAGCTCATCGCGAACATCGTTCCGCCGTCGGTCATCAGCGGCGCGGCGAGCTTCGCCATCCGAACGAACGAGTGGCACGAGACATCCATCGCCTTCGCGAAGCCGGCTGCCGAGCAGTCGAGGAGGCCGCCCTGCAGGTCCTCCTTCGGCGCGAACGCGATCGAGTGGACCAGGATGTCGAGCTTGCCCCAGTGCGACGTCACCGCGTCGAACACGGCCTCCAGCTGGCCCGGCACCGCGACGTCGAGCGGCAGGAACACCGACGCGTCGAGCTCGCGCGCGAGCGGCTCGACGTGCCTTTTCGCCTTGTCGTTGAGGTAGGTGACGGCGAGGTCGGCGCCGAGCTCGCGGAACGCCTTGGCGCAGCCCCACGCGATCGACTGGTCGTTGGCGATGCCGATGACGAGCGCCTTCTTGCCCTTGAGTACGGGACGCGGGATGTCGAGGGTCATGGCAAGGTCCTGTTCAAAGGGTCATGGTGGGCACCGACGCCGGCACCACCAGGTCGGCTTCGGTCGCGGCGACGACGTCGGCGACCGATACGCCGGGCGCGGTCTCCAGCAGCGTCGCGCGGCCGCCCGGAAATCCGATCACCGCGAGCTCGGTGACGACGAGGTCGATCGCGCGCGCCGACGTCAGCGGCAACGAGCAGCGACGCACGACCTTCGAGCGGCCCTTCGCCGAATGCTGCATGGCGACGACGACCCGCCGCGCCCCGGTCACGAGATCCATCGCCCCGCCCATGCCCGGCACCATCTTGCCGGGGATCATCCAGTTGGCCAGGAGTCCGTTGGCGTCGACCTGGAGGCCGCCCAGCACCGTCACGTCGACGTGACCGCCGCGGATCAGTCCGAACGACATCGCGCTGTCGAACGTGCATGCGCCGGGAATCGCGCTCACCGGCCGGCCGCCCGCGTCGGTCAGACGCGCCTGCGCGAGGCCCTCCTGCGGGATCGGGCCGGTGCCGATCAGTCCGTTCTCGGACTGGAAGAAGATGTGGATCCCGGGCGGCACGAAGTTCGACACCAGCGTCGGGATCCCGATGCCGAGGTTGACCAGCATCCCGTCCTTGAGCTCGCGCGCGATGCGCTTCGCGATGAGGGTCTGGGCATCCATGTCAGCTCCTCACCACGAGCCAGTCGACCAGCGGCGCCGGCGTCATCACGTGGTCGGGCGAAATCATCCCGATCGGGACGACGTGCTCGGCGTCGACGATCACGGTGGCGCCGGCCATCGCGATCACCGGGTTGAAGTTGCGCGCGGTCAGCACGTAGGTCAGGTTGCCGAGGTAGTCGGCGAGGAACGCCTCGACCAGCGCGAAGTCGGCGAAGAGCGGCTTCTCGAGCAGGTACTCTCGCCCGTCCACCTCCACCTTCCGCTTCCCCTCCTCCACCACCGTGCCCACGCCGGTCGGCGTCAGGACGCCGCCGAGGCCGTAGCCCGCGGCGCGGATGCGCTCGATCAGCGTCCCCTGCGGGACCAGCTCGACCTCGAGCTCGCCGGCGAGCATCTTCTTCTGCGTCTCCGGGTTGAGGCCGATGTGGCTGACGATCACCTTGGCGAGCGCGCCCGCGCTGACCAGCTTGCCGATCCCGACGCCCGGCAGCGCCGTGTCGTTGGCGATCACCGTGAGCCCGTGCTTGCCCTGCCGCACGATCTCGTCGACGATCCGCTCGGGCGTTCCCACGCCCATGAAGCCGCCGATCATCAAGCTCGCGCCGTCGGGGATCTTCGCCACCGCATCGGCGACGCTCGTCGTTCGCATCGAACCTCCGTTACTGGGCGAGCCACGCCCCGTCGACAGGCAGCGCCGCTCCGCGGATCTGCGCGGCAGCGTCCGAACACAGGAACACCACCAGTGCGCCGATCGCGTCGGTCGTCGCGAACGCGTGCGACGGCTGCTTCTCGGCGAGCAGCGACACGATCGCCTGGTCGGTCGACACGCGATCGCGCGCCGCGCGGTCGTCGATCTGCTTCTGCACCAGCGGCGTCAGCACGAAGCCGGGGCAGATGGCGTTGCAGGTGATCCCGGTCGTCGCGGTCTCGAGCGCCACGACCTTGGTCAGCCCGATCACGCCGTGCTTGGCCGCGACGTAGGCCGACTTCTGCTCGGAGCCGACCAGCCCGTGCACCGAGGCGATGTTTACGATACGGCCCCAGTTGCGCTGGCGCATCGCCGGCAGCACCGCCTTGGTCGCGTGGAAGTTCGACGTCAGGTTGATGGCGAGGATGGCGTCCCACTTGTCCTCGGGAAACGTCTCGACGGTGGCCGTGTGCTGGATGCCGGCGTTGTTCACCAGGATATCGACCTTCCCCAGTACGCGCGTCGCGTCCGTGACGAGGTCGCGGACCTGCGACGGTTTCCCGATGTCCGCGCCGTGCGCCGCGACGGTGACGCCGAATTCGCTGGCGAGCTCGCTGCGAAGCTTCTCGATCGCGGCGGCGTCGCCGAAGCCGTTCAGCATCACGCCGGCGCCTTGCGCGGCGAGCGCGCGCGCGATGCCGAGGCCGATGCCGCTGGTCGAGCCGGTCACGATGGCCGCGCGGCCGCGCAGCGCACCCTGGGATGTCGTGGTCATGGGGCCTCCGATGCGGAACGCCGGGTCAAGGATCCTCGGGCGGCGACGACGTACCGCCGGCGAGCTTCGGCACCAAGCTGACGGCTACCGCCGCGGCGATGCCCACCGCCGTTTCCAGGCAGCGATGCACGGCATAGGTCCACGCCTCGCCCGGGTGCTCGAGCAGCACGATGGCGCACACGTAGCCTGCCAGCTTCTCTGCTCCGCGGAGCCGGAGCCCGTGCGCGAGCAGCATCGCGACCAGCACGCCGACGCCGATCATCCACGGACCCGCGTGCATGATCGGCACGAGCAGGCCGCCCGTCACGGTGCCGAGCAGCGTCCCGAGCAGGCGCGGCACGGCGAGCTCGCGCGAGCGGCCGGGAACCAGGTCGGTGACGATGACTGCCGCGATCATCGCGTACAGCGGTGCCGGAAGCCCGAGCGCTCCTGCCGCCGCGACCGCGAGCGATGCGGCGACGGCAGCGCGGAGCGACAGCTGCACCGCGCTGAACGGCAGTCCTTTCATCGCATGAGGTCACGTGGTACGGCGCGAAGCGGGGGTGTCGATTGCAGCGGGGAGACGCCGGCCCTCACGCCGCCGCCTCCCCTGCCTTCGCCGCGAGCACGCGACGCGCATGCCGGGCAATCATCAGCTCCTCGTTGGTCGGCATGACGAAAGCCGCGGTGCGGCTTCCCGCCGTGCTGATGCGCGTCCCTCCGCGACGGTTCGCCTCAGCGTCGAGGTCCACGCCGAGCCATGCAGCGTCCCGGCACACGCGCTCGCGCAACGCGCGGCTGTTTTCTCCGATCCCGGCGGTGAAAACGATCGCATCGAGCCCGCCCAGCGCCGCGGCGAGCGAGCCGAGCTCGCGGCCGATGCGATAGGCGTAGAGGTCGATCGCCGCCTTCGCGCCCGGCGCATCGCTGCCTTCGAGCGTACGCATGTCGCTCGAGATGCCCGACACGCCGAGCAGTCCCGACTGCTGGTAGATGAGCTTCTCGATCGCGCGCGCGTCCATCTTGAGCTCGTCCATCATCCACAGCATCACGCCCGGGTCGAGGCTGCCGCAGCGGGTGCCCATCGGCAAGCCGTCGGCGGCGGTGAACCCCATCGTGCTCGCCACGCTGCGGCCGGCCTTTATCGCGCACATCGACGACCCGTTGCCCAGGTGCAGCACGACGACCTTGCCGGCGGCCGCCTTCGCGTCCACCGTAGGCAGCGTCGCGGCGATATACTCGTACGACAGCCCGTGGAACCCATAGCGGATCACGCCGCGGTCGGTGATCGACTTCGGCAGCGCGAACGCCTGCGCGACCGGCGGCTGGCCGCGGTGGAACGCCGTATCGAAGCAGGCGACCTGCGGGACGTCCGGGAGTCGCTCCATCAGCATGCGGATCGGCGCGAGGTTGTGCGGCTGGTGCAGCGGTGCGAGCGGGACGAACTTGCCGAGCGCGTCGAGCACGCCGCGGTCCACGCGCATCGGCGCCGCGTAGTCGGATCCGCCATGCACGACGCGATGGCCGATCCCGGCCAGACGCTGCCCGCCGAGGCGCCGCCGCAGGAACGCGACCAGGTGGTCGAGCGCCCCGGCATGCCCGACCGTTGCGCCCTCGGCCCATGCCTTCTCGTCCAGCACGACGCCCGCGGCGTCCTTGGCGACGAAGCGCGGCGACGTGGCGAGCCCTTCGGCCTGGCCGCGCACGACCAGCTCGAGCGCCCCGTCGAGGGCGGAGAACAGCGAGAACTTGAGGCTCGACGAGCCGGCATTGAGGACCGCGATGACGTCGGACATCGTCAGCCCACGGCCTTGTCCGCAGCTTCGCGGCGAGCGTTCGCCACCAGCGCCGCGACGGCGCAGGACGCGAGGCGCGTCGTCACGCTGTCCGCACGGCTCGTCAGGATCACCGGGACGCGCGCACCGAGCACGATGCCCGCCGCATCGGCGCCGGCCAGGAACGACAGGCTCTTCGCGAGCATATTGCCTGCCTCGAGGTCGGGCACGATCAGCACGTTCGCGCGGCCCGCCACGGGCGAGTCGATCTTCTTGATCTTGACCGATTCGAGGCTGATCGCGTTGTCCAGCGCAAGCGGGCCGTCGACGATCGCGCCGGTGATCTGCCCGCGGTCCGCCATCTTGCACAAGGCGCCGGCCTCGACCGTCGAGGGGACCTTCGGATTGACGGTCTCCATCGCGGACAGGATCGCCACGCGCACCTCGGGAAAGCGAAGCGCGTGGGCGAGGTCGATCGCGTTCTGGATGATGTCGACCTTGTCCTCCATCGTCGGCGCGATGTTGACCGCCGCGTCGGAGACGATCAGCGTCTCCGGGTAGGACGGCACGTCCATCACGAAGCAATGGCTCACGCGCCGCGCCGTGCGCAGCCCGGTCTCGCGCCGGACCACCGCGGCCATCAGCTCGTCGGTGTGCAGGCTGCCCTTCATGAGCGCCTCGGCCTTGCCCGCGCGGACCAGCTCGACCGCCTTCGCGGCCGACGCTTCGCTGTACGGTGCATCGACGATCGGCAGCCCGGCGATGTCGATCCCGTGCTTCTTCGCGATCGCCTCGATGCGGTGCGTCGGCCCCACGAGAATCGGGGCGATCAGGCCCATCGCCGCGGCCTCGACCGCCCCGCGGAGCGAGCTCTCGTCGCACGGGTGGGCGACGGCGACGGTCGTCTTCGGCAGCGACTTCGCAACCGCGATCAGCCGATCGTATTTCTCGTGCTTGCGTTCCGCCATGACGTCAGGCCTTCGCCCGCGTGGTCTTGCGGCGCGCGGCCGCCTTCCGCGCCCTGCCCGGGATCGCCTTCGGCGCACGCGCGCCGAGCGTGACGCCGATCCGTTCCACGATCGCCATCTGCTCGGCCGAGGGCTTGGCGCGCTGCACGCGCTCGTCGGCGAGCAGGCGCCGCACCAGCGTGACGAGCCGCTCGCGGTCGGCCGGGTCGGCGAGCAGGCCCGGCAGCGTCGCCAGCGCCCGGTCGGGCTCGTAGCGGACGATGATCTCCTGCTCTCCGCGCACGCGGCGCCACTGGTCGGGCGGCATCGCCGGCAGAAGCGCGCGGTAGTCCGCGGCCAGCTCGCGCTTCATCTCCAGGCGCGAAAGCAGGAGCGGTTCGCCCTTGCGGGCCAGCAGGCACGCGACGCGGGCGAGCGCTTCGGGATAGCCGCCCTCGCCGATCGTCGCGAGCGCGTCCTTCACGAACGGCAGCTCGCGCGGCTCGGCGATCCGCTCGGCGGCCGCCTCCTCGGCCTCGCGCTTGACCGCGATGGTGAGCGAGAACACGTAGCCGTAGGTCTGGAAGAACGCAGCCTCGCTCGCGTCGATAGGAGAAGGCGGGTACGCGGAAGCCCTTGCACGCGTCGCGTGCCTGCTCGCCCGCAAAGGCGAACCCATCCTACTGTCGCGGTTGCAGATGAAGCAGGAGCTGATGGCCGAGTATGCGGACCTCCTGCCG